>NZ_BCRS01000181.1 GCF_001552715.1 Mycolicibacterium vaccae NBRC 14118 = CIP 105934
GGGGAGGAGGTAGCGGTCGGGGTGGTGGTAGCCGTTGATGCGGTGCTGCCCGGTATCCAGCTCCGGCGGCGGGTGCCATTCGGTCTGGTTCTCGGTGTTGCGGGCGGTGCGCCAGCCCGTCTTGTCGAGCATCCGGTGATCTGACGGACACGCGAAAGTCAGATCATCGATGTCGGTGTGGCCGCCGTCATTCCAATCCGCGGTGGCGTGATGGACCTGACACCAATACCCGGGGGCGCTGCACCCGGGCCGGGTGCACCCGCGATCGCGGGCGTGCAACACGATCCGCTGCGCGGCGGAGGCCAGGCGTTTGGAGCGGCCCAGGTACAGGGATTGGCCGGTGTGTTGGTCGTAGACGTAGAGGTAGTGGTGGGCTTGGGCGGCCATGCGGATCAGATCCCGCATCGGCAACAGTGATCCACCGCCGGTGCCCGCTACTCCGGCGCCTTTTTCGAGCTCCTGCAAGGTCGTGGACACGATGACCGTGGTCGGCAACCCGTTGTGAGAGCCGAGTTCACCGGAGCTCAGCGCATTACGTCCCACGGTCAAGAGTGCGTCGTGGCGGCGCTGCGCCGGCGTGCGGGTATCGGGGCCTTCCTCGTCGGTGTTGGCTCCGGGGGCGGCTTCTTTGGCCAAGATCGCCTCCCAGACCGCCAGCGCCTCGGGGGTCAGTGTTCCGGAGATGGTGGCGGTGCCGTCGCACCCCTGCTTGCTGATCGTGACGCCACGCCGGCGGGCCCGCTCCTGGTCTGACGGTTCGGGACCATCCTGATCGATCATCGTCAACAATCTCGCCGCCGCGGCGGCCAGGTTCTCCGGATCCAACCCGGCGCCGGCGGCGGCTAGGTGCCGATCCGCGGCCGCACGGGTATCGACATCGACCCAGGCGGGCAGCTTCTTGTGGAACTTCGCGATCACCGCGACATGCTCCTCATCGAGCAGCCCCTCGGCTTGCGCCGCCGCGGTGGCCTCCCACGCCGGCGGCAACGGTTCCCCGGTCATCGCACGTCGCGGCCCCAACGTCTTCGCGCGCGCCAGCCGGCGTGCCGCCTCGGCGCCGGAGACCCGCAACGACGTGGTGAGGACTTTCTTCCACGTCGCCTCACCCAACCGGCACGGCTCGGTCTCTTCCACCAACCGATTCACGACCTTGTGTTCCAGGGCCGGGATCGAGCGCAGCACCGTCGTCAACTCGGCCAGCAGATCGATCAGCTCGCGATGGGACACCTCGTCGGCAGCCTTCGACAGCACGGCGACCTGCTCGGCGATCGCCCCCACCGCCTCGGATACCATCTCCATATCTCGAACACTAGTTCGAAGTACTGACAAATTCGGATCATCGCTCGGGTGATGCCGAACTGTCTGGCCGTCCGATTCGGAACCGGGACGATTCCGCCCGTTCCTGCTCAAATCGCCGCAGGGGGACCGACGACGCCGACCGAAAGCTAGCGGTTCACCTGACCAGGTGGGGATACGCGTGGTCGCGGTGTTGGAACGCCAGGATGCTCTCGTTGAGGACGACGCCGTCGCGGATCTCGATCGCGCGGGCGATGGTCGGCGTGCGGTCCCACGTCGCGGGGCCCTCCAAGAGTGCTTCCAGGTGAGGCAGCAACGCTTCACTGATCTCCCACGTCGCCGAGTCCCATAGATACGACGGGCTGTGGTCGACCGCGTAGTAGAGCACGTCGTTGGCCAGCGCGATCATCGGCTCGACGAACGAGGTCGGTCGGGCCCAGGTGAAGCCCATGCCCACATCGCAGGAGACGTCGACAATGAGACTCCGCGGTGCGAACGAGGGCAGGTCGTCCTCGGAGGCGAAGATCAGCGGCGCGTTCGGATCCTGAAGCACACAGTTGACGACGATGTCTTTGGCGGCGAGGAACTCCGCGATCGGAACGCGCCCGTCCGGCACGTCCGCCCAGATCCCCCCGGGGGTGTCCGCGTCACCGCCCATCTGCGAAATCTGCGTGGAGGGGATCGGTGATCCGACGGCGGCGACGTCGCGGTTGGTGAGGACGTGGACATCGTCGACGCCGTGGGCGTTGAGCGCGGTGACCGCCCCACGGGCCGTCGCACCGAACCCCAGGATGGCGGCGCTGAGCCGACGGCCGTAGCTGCCGGTGATGCCGGCCAGCTGCATCGCGTGCAGCACGGAGCAGTACCCGGCCAGCTCGTTGTTCTTGTGGAAGACATGCAGGCCGAACCCGCCGTCGGGCCGCCAGTGGTTCATTGCCTCGAATGCAACGAGGGTCAGTTTCCGGTCAATCGCCACCTGGGTCAGTTCACGGTCCTGTACGCAGTGCGGCCATCCCCAGACAATCTGTCCGACAGAGCATTCGGCGAGGTCTGCGGCCTGCACTTTGGGCAGCAGGATCACATCGCACTCGGCGATCAGTTGATCGCGGGTCCGGATTCCCCCGACGAACTCCGACAGCGCGTCGTCTGTCGCGCCGAACCGGGCTCCGTATCCGTGCTCGAGGAACACCCTGGGGCGCACCAGGGGATCGATCCTGCTGAAGTGAGCAGGGTGGATGGGAAGCCGGTGCTCGTCGGCCTTGCGTGATCCCGCCAGGACGCCGATCGAAAGCCGTTGTGTCTCAGTGCGTTCTGTCATCAGAGCCGTATCGGGGACGAGGGTGTCGGTGGGGCATCGGATGCCCGTGTCATCGAGCAAATTACCGACCCCTTGCTGCGGGGCCCGGTTGGTCCCGACCGGGCCAGCCTACCCCGAGCACGTCCCATCGGACATCGCGCTCAGGACGTGAGCTGCGCGACCAACTGCTTCTTGTCGACCTTGCCCACAGCCGTCGTCGGCAGCGACGACACCGGAGTCAGCACGTCGGGCCGCGCGTGAGTGGAGGCGCCACGCTCGTCGAGGAACGCGTTCAGGTCGGTCAGGGTGATCGGCTTGCCCCGGAAAACCACTGCGGCGCAGATCTTCTCACCCAGGTAGTCGTCGGGGAGTGCGACGGCCGCGGCTGCGTAGATCGCCGGATGAGTGTGCAGATGGTCTTCCAGGTCGGTCGCCGACACGGTTTCGCCGCCGCGGTGGATGACGTCCTTGATCCGTCCGGTCACCTCCACGTACCCGGCGCGTGGGCCGTCGGCGAAGATGCGCACCCGGTCACCGGTGCGGTAGAAGCCGTCGGGGGAGAACGAGCGCGCATTGGCATCGTCTGCCCGGTAGTAGCCGTTGAGGGTGTAGGGCCCGCGCACCAGCAGCTCGCCCTCCTGCCCGGGCGCCACCTCGTCGCCGTTCTCGTCGACCACGCGCATCTCGTCGTGAGGCGACATCGGGCGTCCCTGGGTGTGCACGACGACGTCCTCGGGATCGCCAGGCCGGGTGAAATTCAGCATCCCCTCGGCCATCCCGAAGATCTGCGACATGCCCGGGGTGAGGCGCTCCAGGATGAAGCGTGCCTCCTCGGGGCTCATCCGCGAACCGCCGACCTGGACGAACCGCAGCGAGGTCGGCAGCACCGGCTCCCACTCGCACGCCTGCGCCCACACCTTGGCCAGAGCGTTCACCAGCCCGGTGACCGTGATCCGGTGCTTGTCGATCAACGCGAACGCGTTCTCGGGGCTGGGGTCGGCGGTGAACACCGTCGGCGCGCCGACCGTCATCGAACCGAGCAGTCCCGGGCAGCCCAGCGGGAAGTTGTGCCCGGCCGGCAACGCCACCAGGTACGCGTCCTCACCGGTCATGTCGCACGCCTGCGCGCATGCGACGGCGTTGTACAGGTAGTCGTTGTGGGTGCGCGCGATCAGCTTCGGTAGGCCGGTGGTGCCGCCGGACACCAGCAGTAGCGCCGGCAGGGAGGGGTCGACCGGCGCGCGCTGGGCAGACGGGCTCTCGGAGTCGCGGACCGATGACCACGCCACGAACGGTCCGGGTTCGCCGTCGACGATCACGTGGCGTAGCGCCGGATGCTCGGCCGCCACCGATGCGGCCATCTCGCGGTAGTCGAACCCACCGGCCCGGTCGGGCACGATCAGCGCCACCGCGCCGCTGACCTCGGCGAAGTGGCCGAGTTCGGCAGTCCGGTGTCCGGTCAGGCACATCACCGGTACCGCGCCGGCGCGCAGCAGCCCGAACAGGGCAACCGCGAACTGGCACGAATTCGGCAGCTGAAGCAGCACCCGGTCACCCGGTCGAATACCCAGGTCGGCCAGTCCGGCGGCCGCGCGGTCGGCCGCTGCCGCCAGTTCGGCGAACGTGTAGCTCTGCGTGGCGTCGATGATTGCGGGCGTGTCGGGCCATGCGGCGGCCGCGTCGGTCAGGATCGAGTCGAGGGGCCGGTCGGTCCAGTAACCGGCCTGCCGATACACCTCGGCCCGGTCCTGGGGAAAGGGGACAAACCCACGTGCCAGGTCATCGGCCTGCTCGGTCGGGAATCCAATGCTCATCAGTCAAAATCGCCGCTCTGGGTAGGAGTTCTCGGTGACCTGAATATAGGGTAGCCTCCCTAAAGTTAGGACAGCCTGTACTAATCGCGGGAGGCTTCGTGGGTGTGGCGTCGACGACTGCGCAGTCGGTCCGCGACCAGGTTGCCGAGTTGCTCGGCGTGGACCCGGCCGACCTCGACCCCGAGGCCGACCTGATCGCCGCCGGGCTCGACTCGATCCGGATGATGTCACTGTCCGGGCGCTGGCGCCGGGAGGGCGTCGACGTGGGCTTCGCGGCACTGGCAGCGAACCCGACGGTGTCCGCGTGGGCCGACCTGGTGACCGGCGGCGACGTGACCACCGAACAGGACGCGCCGCCGGCCGCGCAGCCCGCCACTGAGCGGGACGACACCGAGCAGGACGACACCTTTCCGCTCGCCCCGATCCAGCACGCGATGTGGGTGGGCCGCAACGACGACCAGCAACTCGGTGGCGTCGCCGGCCATCTCTACGTCGAATTCGACGGTGCGGGTGTGGATCCCGGGCGACTTCAGGACGCGGCGACCCGGCTCGCGGCGCGCCACCCGATGCTGCGCGTGGAGATCCTGCCCGATGGCACCCAGCGCATCGGAGACCGCGGTCTGCCGGTCACGGTGTACGACCTGCGGGAGCTCGACCCGGCAGCGGCAGCGCAACGCCTCGAAGAGATCCGCGACGAGAAGTCCCACCAGATGATGCACGGCGAGGTGCTGCAGTTCGCGCTGTCGCTGCTGCCCGATGGTCGGACCCGGCTGCACGTCGACATGGACATGCAGGCCACCGACGCGGTGAGCTACCGCAACTTCATGGCCGATCTCGCCGAGTTCTACGGCGGTGCAACACTTCCCGAACTCGGCTACACCTATCGGGAATACCGCGCGGCGCTCGCCGCGACGACTACGGAGTCCGAGCAGGACCGGCAGTGGTGGGCCGAGCGGGTGCCCGAGCTGCCGGAAGGCCCAGCGCTGCCGCTGGTGCCGCGCGCCGAGCAGGCCGATCCGAAGCGCGCCAAACGGCGTTGGCACATCTTCGACGTCGCCACGCGCGACGCACTGTTCGCCGCCGCGCACCGGCGCGGCATCACCCCGGCGATGGCGGTGGCCGCGTCCTACGCCGGCACCCTCGCGCGGTGGTCGACGAACCGGCGCTTCCTGCTGAACCTGCCGATGTTCGGCCGGGAGCAGTTCCACCCCGACGTCGACAAACTGGTCGGTGACTTCACCTCGTCGCTGATGCTCGACGTCGACCTCACCGACGCCCACACCCCCCTCGCGCGCTGCCGGGTACTGCAGGAGACGTTGCACGCCGCCGCCCGGCATTCCGGCTACTCGGGGCTGTCGGTGCTGCGCGACCTGACCCGCCACCACGGCACGCCAGTGCTGGCCCCGATCGTCTACACCAGTGCCATCGGTCTCGGAGACCTGTTCGCCGGCAAGGTGACCGAGCACTTCGGCAGCCCGGTGTGGACCATCTCGCAGGGCCCGCAGGTGCTGCTCGACGCCCAGGCCACCCCGGTCGCCGACGGACTGATGATCAACTGGGACACCCGCGAGGACGCGTTCCGCCCGGGCGTGGCCGACGCGATGTTCGCCCATCACCTCGCCGAGCTCGAGCGACTGGCTAACGACGAATCAGCCTGGGAAGCACTCGATTCCGCCGCAGTGACGCCCGAACAGCGGTCTGTGCGCGACGCGGTGAACGGAGTGAAAGCCGCTCCTAGCGGGGATGTGTTGCACGACGGTTTCTTCCGCCGCGCCGAGGCGCAACCGGACGCGCCCGCGGTCTGGACTCGCGACGGCGACCTCACCTACGGGCAGCTGCGCGAGCAGGTGCTCGCCGTCGCGGCCGCCCTGCACGTCGCCGGCGTGCGGCGCGGGGACAGCGTCGCGGTGATGGGGCCGAAGAACTACGAACAGGTCATCGCGCTGCTCGCGATCTCGGCCGCGGGGGCGGTGTACGTCCCGGTCGGGGTGGACCATCCGGCCGATCGCGCCGCGCGGATGCTGGCCAACGGCAAGGTGCGGATGGCACTGGTGTGTGGCGACGAGCCGCCCACCACGCTTCCGGGTCTGACGGTCGCGGAAGCGCTGCGGGTGGGCCGCAGGGAGACCGGATTCACGCTGCCCGCGGTCGACCCGGCCGAACTGGCCTACATCCTGTTCACCTCCGGTTCCACCGGTGAGCCCAAGGGCGTCGAGATGACGCATGACGCGGCGATGAACACCGTCGAATTCATCAACGGCCACTTCGAGATCGGCCCGGACGACCGCTGCCTGGCGCTGTCCACCCTGGAATGCGATCTGTCCGTGCTCGATGTGTTCGGCATGCTGCGTGCCGGTGCGTCGATCGTGGTCGTCGACGAGGAGCAGCGCCGCGATCCCGACGCGTGGGCGCGCCTCATCGAACGGCACGGCGTCACCGTGCTGCACTTCATGCCCGGCTGGCTGGAGATGCTCTCCGAAGTCGACAGCGACCTGTCGTCGGTGCGGGTGGTGCCCACCGGCGGAGACTGGGTACGTCCCCAACTGGTCCGCGCGCTGCGTACGCGGGCCCCGCGCATGCGGTTCGCCGGTCTCGGCGGCGCCACCGAGACGGCCACGCACAACACGATCTGCGAGATCGTCGGCGACATCCCGGAGGACTGGACCTCGGTGCCGCTCGGGGTGCCGCTGCCCAACAACCTGTGCCGCGTCGTCGGACCGGACGGCCTGGACTGCCCGGACTGGGTGCCCGGCGAACTGTGGGTGGGTGGCCGCGGCGTCGCCCGCGGCTACAGCGCGCGCCCCGATCTGACCGCCGAGCGGTTCGTCCACCACGACGGCCAGACCTGGTACCGCACCGGAGATCTGGTCCGGTACCGGCCGGACGGCGCCATCGAGTTCGTCGGCCGCGCCGACCATCGGATCAAGATCAGCGGCTACCGGGTCGAACTCGGCGAGGTGGAATCCGCGCTGCGCCGCATCCCCGGTGTCGACTCCGCCGTGGCGGCGGTCGTCACCGCAGACGGCGGCCGCGACTTGCTCGCCGCACTCGTCAGCCCCGAGGCAGGCCGCGACGTGCCGGACCCGGACAAGGTCGTCGCGTCGATGGCCGAACTCGTTCCGCCGCACATGATCCCGCAGATCGTGGTCGGCACCGACCAGATCCCCTACACGCTCGGCGGCAAGATCGACCGCGCCGCGGTGGCGCGGCGGCTCGGCGCGGCCGATGTGCTGGGCGGCAATGCCTTCCGGGCGCCGGCCACCCCGCTGGAAGCGGCACTGTGCGCGATCATCGGGTCGGTCCTCGGCCGCGACACCCTGGGCGCCGACGACGACTTCTTCGCCTCCGGCGGCGATTCCGTGCTGGCCACCCAGGTCGTCGCCCGGGTGCGCACCTGGCTGGACACGCCCTCGGCCGCGGTGGCCGACATCTTCGCGGCCCGCACCGCAGCGGCGCTGGCCGCGAGGCTGGTCGCCGCCGAATCCGACAGCACGAGGCTCACCGAAGTGGCCGACCTCTACCTGGAGGTCTCCGGGATGGACGGCGCCGAGGTGCTCTCCGCGCTGGATTCCCGGCGATGATCGGCGAACAGGACCAACTCGCACTCGCACCGTGGATCAAGAGGTTCCCGGGGCGTCCGGGCACCTCGACGATCGTGTTCCCGCACGCCGGCGGTGCCGCGGCGGCCTACCGCGGCTTCGCCTCGGCGCTGTCGGACCAGGGCGTCGACACGTTCCTGATGCAGTACCCGCAGCGCGGTGAACGACTGGCCCATCCGGCCCCGGAGACCATCACCGAGCTCGCCGCGCAGATGCTGGATGCCGCCGACTGGGCCCGGTTGGGGCCGGTGCGGCTGTTCGGGCACTGCATGGGGGCGCTGGTCGGCTTCGAGTTCGCCCGGCTGGCGAGCCAGCGCGGTGTCACCGTGCGCGAACTGTGGGCCTCGGCGAGCCAGGCGCCGTCGACGGTCGCGGGTTCGCGTCCCGTGCCGACCACCGACCGCGAGATGCTGGCCGACATCGTCGACCTCGGTGGCACCGACGCGCGACTGCTCGAGGACGAGGACTTCCTGGAGCTGCTGCTGCCCGCGGTGCGCGCCGACTACCAGGCGTTCAACCGCTACAGCTGCGGGCGTGACGTGCGCATCGGCGCCGACATCCATGTGCTCGGTGGCCTGGCCGACCATCGTGTCGAGCAGGACCTGTTACGGCAGTGGGAGTTTCACACCGACGCCGCGTTCACGTTCACGATGTTCGACGGTGGTCACTTCTACCTCGACGATCACCGCGACGAGGTCGCCGAGCTGGTGAGCTGCACATGACCGACGATCCCGTCGTGATCGTCGGGATGGCGGTCGAGGCGCCCGGCGGGGTGGACGACACCGACGACTACTGGGCCCTGCTGGCCGAGCAGCGCGAGGCGCTGAGCCCGTTCCCCGACGACCGTGGCTGGCCGCTGCGGGCCCTGCTGGACGGCTCCCGACGCGACGGCTTCAAGCCGATCCGGAACCTCGGCGGTTTCCTCACCGGTGCAGCGCATTTCGATCCCGAGTTCTTCGGTATCTCACCCCGCGAGGCGGTCGCGATGGATCCGCAGCAGCGGGTCGCGCTGCGCGTCGCGTGGCGGGCCCTGGAGAGTGCGCTGATCAACCCCGACGACCTCGCCGGGCACGACGTGGGCTGCTACGTCGGCGCCTCCGACATGCGGTACGGGCCCGCCATGGACGAGTTCTCACACCACAGCGGACATCTGATCACCGGGACATCGCTGGGCGTCATCTCGGGCCGCATCGCCTACACCCTGGGGCTGGCAGGCCCGGCGATGACCGTCGACACGTCGTGCTCGTCGGCGCTGTCGGCGATGCACGTCGCCGTGCAGGCGCTGCGTTCCGGGGACTGCGACCTCGCCCTGGCCGGGGGAGTGTGCGTGATGGGATCGCCGGGCTACTTCGTCGAATTCGCCAAGCAACATGCGTTGTCCGACGACGGGCACTGCAGGCCCTACAGCGCGCACGCCAGCGGCACGGTGTGGGCCGAGGGCGCCGGCATGTTCGTGCTGCAGCGCAGATCGGCCGCGCTGCGGGACCGCCGCCGGATCCTGGCCGAGGTGCTGGCCAGTTGCGCGAACTCCGACGGCCGGTCGGTCGGGCTCACCGCGCCCAGCGGTCAGGCCCAGACGCGGCTCTTCGAGCGTGCGCTGGCTACCGCGGGTGTCGACGTCGACGACATCGGCATGCTGGAAGGCCACGGCACCGGCACCCGGCTCGGGGACCGCACCGAACTCACCGCGCTGGCCGCGACCTACGGCACCGGCACCCCGGGTCAGGGCCCGTTGCTCGGTTCGGTCAAGTCCAACGTCGGGCACACCCAGGCCGCCGCCGGCGCGCTCGGACTGGCCAAGGTGCTGCTGGCCGCCGAGCATGCCGTAGTGCCCGCCACCCTGCACGTCGACGAACCCAGCCACGAGATCGACTGGGAGAAAACAGGTTTACGGTTGGCCGCCAAGATGACACCGTGGCAGCCGGTGGCGGGCCGGCGGACGGCCGCGGTGTCGGCGTTCGGGATGAGCGGCACCAACACCCACCTCGTGGTCACGATGCCCGACCGGGCCCAGGACAGGGCGGCGTGATGGCCGGCCGGCTGCCCGACGGGCGCACCGCCGTCCCGCTGAGCGCGCACGACAACGCGTTGGTGCCCGCCGACGCCCGCGCCATCCTGGACTACCTGCAGCGTCACCCGTGCGACCCGGCACAGGTCGCGGCCACGATCGTGGCGACACGGCGGCTGCGCCGCCACCGGGTGATCCTGCGCGCCGCCGACCGTGACGAACTCACCGCCGGATTGCAGGCGGTGGTCGACGGGCGCGACCATCCGCTCGTCACCCGGTCGGCGGGACGGTCCGGCCGGACCGCGTTCGTCTTCCCGGGCCAGGGCGGTCAGTGGCCGGCGATGGGGGCGCAGGCCTACCAGGAGATCCCGGTCTACCGCGCCGAAGCCGATCGGCTCGCCGCGGCGTTCCTGTCCGCCGGCACACCGAACCCGCTGGGCTTCCTCACCGGCGTCGATGCCGACCCGGACACGGTGTCGCACCTGGACCTTCAGGTGGCGCAGTTCGTGCACTCGGTCGCGCTGGCCGCGGTGTGGCGCTCCTGCGGCATCACGGCGGACCTGACGGTCGGGCACAGCCTCGGCGAGGTGGCCGCGGCCTACGTCGCCGACACCATCACGCTCGACGACGCCGTCGCTGTCGTGACGGCCCGGGCTGCGGCGATCACGGCGATTCCCGGCGACAACGGTGTCGCGGTGCTGGGCGTGGACACCGCCGAGGCCGCCGAGTTGATCGCCACCACCGGCGGCTGGCTGGAACTGTCGGCGGTCAACGCGCAGACGTCGGTGGCGGTGTCGGGGGAGCGGACCGCGGTTGCGGCCGTCGCGACGGCGGCCAGAGCCCGCGGCCGGTTCGCCCGGGAACTGGCGATGAGTTTCCCGGCGCACACCACGGCGATGGAATCCCAACGCGCGGACTTTCGGCGGCGACTGCCCACCTCGGTCTTCGGTGACTCGCCGGTGCAGTTCGTCGGCTCGGCGACCGGGCAGCTCGTGACTGCGGGCACCGAGTTCGCCGATTACTGGTATGCCAACCTGCGCAACACGATCCGCTTCGACCAGGCCGTGCAGACGGCCATCGGGCTCGGGGCGGTCCGTTACGTCGAGTTGTCCGCGCACCCGTCGCTGCTGTTCGCCATCGAGGACGGCATCGAGCGTGCCGATGCCGCCGCGGAGACGCTCGTGGGTTCCGGGCACCGTGACGAGCCGACACGGGAGCGCCTGTCCGCCAACATCGTCGCCGCCGCGGCCGCCGACCCCGCTTACCGGTGGGCCGATCTGCTGACCGGCGGACCGGAACCGCGGTACGGGTTCCCGGGCGCACCGATGCGCACCGAGCACCTGTGGGCCGCACCGGAGCCGCTGCCGCCGGTGGCCGGGTTGACGGTGACCGCCGAGACGTGGCGGCCGGTCGAACTCCGCCGCGCGCCCG
>NZ_BCRS01000182.1 GCF_001552715.1 Mycolicibacterium vaccae NBRC 14118 = CIP 105934
GTCGGACTTCGCATCCGACTTCGCGTCCTTGGAGGCGTCCTTGGAGGGGGCCTTCTGCTCCTTCTCGGGTTCGGAGGTGTCCGACTTCGCGGGCCGCGCGCCGTTGGCGGTGGCGCCTGCGGGGGCCGGAGCGGGACCCGGCTCTGGGGGTGCGGTCGGCCTGCCGTTTCCGCCGGCGGACTGCCGGGGACCGCCGTCGGCGGGGGCGTCGTTCACCGGCCCGGGGGAGTAGTCGACGAGGAATTCGTGCCAACTCGGGTCAACCGACGACGGATCCTCGCGGAACTTGCGGTACATCTCTTCGACCAACCACTCGTTCTGACCGAATGGTGAAGGTGAGCTCACGGCTGCTTTTCGCCTCAATTCTTCGCTTTGGGCCAGCACCCCGCGGCAGCCGGCCACCCCTTTTCGACCCGGTGCGCGGGTTCCCCGCGTTCAGCCGTCTCAAGGCTAGCGCTTCGGTCATCGGCCCGACCAGGCAACGTAGTTATGGTCGTTGCGGTCACCCCCCGGGCGGGCGGGACCGCCGCTACGTGCGCGGCGCGGGCAGCAGATGCAGCGGCGAGGGCCAGCGCTCCGGCGGTGCGCCGAACGCTCTGTGCGCGTTGGCGACGATCTTCTTTCCCATCAACCGGTTCCCGACACCGCCGACCACCGCGCCGATCCCGACGGGCAGCATCTTGCCGAATGCCAGCGCGCCCCGCTTGAGCGTGTAGCGCTTGACGAAGTACCGCAGCAGCCGCGAGTTCAGCTGCGACAAGGCCGGCAGCGGCAGCGTCGCGGCGCCGTCGGCCACCCACGCGCCGCTGGTGCGGCCGGGACCGACGAGGTCGGCCACCGCGCGCTTGCCGTCCTCGCCGACGAGCACCGACAGCACCAGGGCCCGGCGCCGCTCACGATGCTCGGCCGGGATGCCGTGCACCTCCGCGACGGCGAGCACGTAGAGCGCGGTCGCCTCCAGGAACACCACGGTCTCGCCGGCCACGGCCGACATCGCGATCAGCGTGCCGATGCCGGGGAACGCGGCCGTCGAGCCCACCGCCGCGCCGCTGGCCATCACCGCCGCCATGTACTGCTTGTCCAGCCTGCCGGCGATCTGCGCCGGGGTGGCGCCCGGGTTGGCCTCCCGTAGCCGTTGCACGTAGGCCCGCACGGCGGGGGCCTGCACGCGGGCGCCGCGTTCGATGATCTGGGAAAGCACCTTGGCGGCGACGCTCGGATCCTCGTCGACGACCGCGGGCGGCTGACTCTTGGCTCGTGACCTGGCACTCATGGGTGCTTCCTCCCTGTGAACCTGCTCTCAGGCTAACCCGAGTGCAACGAGCCACCGCGTCCGCCACGTGCCCGACGTGATCGCGGTCACGGTTGGCGATCCGGGGAAGAAATCACTGAGAAGTGTCGCTAACCACTTGCATGGCAATATCCCCTGTCGTGGATGGAACGCACCCTGGGACCGTGGCTCCGCCGAGCCGCACCCGGATGATCTTTGTGCTCGGCCTGCTGGTGGCGCTGGGCCCGCTGACCATCGACATGTATCTGCCGGCCCTGCCCAGGATCGGTGAGGAACTGGGGGTGTCCTCGTCGATCGCCCAGCTGACCCTGACCGGCACGCTGGCCGGCCTGGCGATCGGGCAGCTGGTGATCGGTCCGCTGTCGGACTCGCTGGGCCGTCGCAGGCCGCTGTTCGCCGGCATCACGCTGCACTTCGTGGCGTCGCTGATGTGCCTGTTCGCGCCGAACATCACCGCGCTCGGCATCGCCCGCGGCCTGCAGGGCATGGGCGCCGCGGCGGGAATGGTGGTCGCGATCGCGGTCGTCGGCGATCTGTACAAGGACAACGCGGCGGCGACGGTGATGTCCCGGCTGATGCTGGTGCTGGGCGTCGCCCCGGTACTGGCACCGTCGCTGGGCGCCGCGGTGCTGCTGCACGGGTCGTGGCACTGGGTGTTCGCCGCACTGGCGGTGATCGGCGCGGCGCTGCTGCTGATGGCCGTGCTGGCGCTGCCCGAGACCCTTCCCGTCGACCACCGCAGGCCGCTGAAGGCGCGGGGCATCGCGAGCACCTATCTGGAGCTGCTGCGCGACGTGCGCTTCGTGATCCTCATGCTCGTCGGTGCGTTGGGAATGTCGGGCCTGTTCGCCTACATCGCCGGCGCGTCGTTCGTGCTGCAGGGCCAGTTCGGGCTCGGCCAGACCGCGTTCGCGTTGGTGTTCGGCGCCGGCGCGATCGCGCTGATCGGCACCACCCAGTGCAACGTCGTGCTGCTGAAGCGGTTCGCCCCGCAGCAGATCATGGTGTGGGCGCTGGGCGCGGCCTCGGTGGCGGGCGTGGCGTTCGTCGCGCTGGCGGCCACCGGTGTCGGCGGCCTCTACGGGTTCGTGATCCCGGTCTGGGCCATCCTGGCGGCCATGGGCCTGGTCATCCCGAACGCACCCGCGGTGGCGCTGACCCGGCACCCCGACGCCGCGGGCACCGCGGCGGCACTGCTGGGCGCTGTGCAGTTCGGGACGGGCGCGCTGATCGCCCCGGTGGTCGGTGCGCTCGGCAATGACGAGTTCGCGATGGCGATCGTGATGGCCGCCGGCGTGACCGCCGCGCTGGCCGCGCTGCTGCTGACCGGCGCGCACCGCCGCCCCGCGGTCGCCGCGCCCGACGTGCTGATCGCCGAAGCTGCCTGATCTGCGGAGGTATTCCCGGTTGACTTGTCGGGACCTCCGCCGGACCGTAGCGTCGGGCCGGACGATCCTCCCCGAGTGAATTCTGGCTGACTGCACCATGTTCGAATCCGTGACGCCGCATGCCAGGGGTGCCAACCCCTGGCACGCGCTGTGGGCGCTGCTGGTCGGGTTCTTCATGATCCTGGTCGACGCGACGATCGTGCCGGTCGCCAACCCGGCGATCATGGCGCAGCTGCACGTCGACTACGACGCGGTGATCTGGGTGACCAGCGCGTACCTGCTGGCCTACGCCGTGCCGCTGCTGGTGGCCGGCCGGCTCGGCGACCGCTACGGACCCAAGACCATGTACCTGATCGGGCTGTCGGTGTTCACCGTCGCGTCGCTGTGGTGCGGACTTTCCGACAGCATCAGCACGCTGGTCGCGGCCCGCGTGCTGCAGGGGGTGGGGGCGGCGCTGCTCACCCCGCAGACGTTGACCGTGATCACCCGGACGTTCCCCGCCCAGCACCGCGGGGTGGCGATGAGCGTGTGGGGTGCCACCGCCGGGGTGGCGACGCTGGCCGGCCCGCTGGCCGGCGGGGTGCTGGTGGACACGCTCGGCTGGCAGTGGATCTTCATCGTCAACGTGCCGGTCGGCATCGTCGGTCTGGCGCTGGCGGTCTGGTTGGTGCCGACGCTGCCTGCCCAGCACCGGCAGCGTTTCGACCTTCCCGGCGTGGTGCTCTCCGGGGTCGGCATGTTCCTGATCGTGTTCGCGCTGCAGGAGGGGCAGGCCCATGACTGGACGGGCTGGATCTGGGCGCTGATCGCGGCCGGGATCGCGATCATGGCCGCGTTCGTCTACTGGCAGTCGATCAACCCCGGCGACCCACTGATCCCGCTGGCCATGTTCAAAGACCGCAACTTCTCGATGTCCAACCTGGGGGTGGCGACCATCGGGTTCGTCGCCACCGGGATGATCCTGCCGCTGATGTTCTACGCCCAGGCGGTGTGCGGCCTGACCCCGACGCAGTCGGCGTTGCTGACCGCGCCGATGGCGGTCGCGACGGGCGTGCTGGCGCCGCTGGTCGGCCGCATCGTGGACCGCTCGCACCCCCGCCCGGTGGTGGGCTTCGGGTTCTCACTGATGGCGATCGGGCTGACCTGGTTGTCCATCGAGATGACCCCGGCGACCCCGATCTGGCGGCTGGTCCTGCCGCTGACCGCGATGGGCGTGGCGATGGCGTTCATCTGGTCGCCGCTGGCGGCCACCGCGACCAGAAACCTGCCGCAGCAGTTGGCCGGTGCGGGTTCGGGCGTCTACAACACCACCCGCCAGGTCGGTTCGGTGCTGGGCAGCGCGGGCATGGCGGCGTTGATGGCCTCCGAACTGTCGGCCAAGGTCCCCGACGCGCCGGGCGGTGCCGCCCGGCCCGAGGGTCAGGTCGCCGAGCTGCCGCCCTTCCTGCACGCGCCGTTCGCCGCGGCGATGTCGCAGTCCATGCTGCTGCCGGCGTTCGTCGCGCTGTTCGGGGTGATCGCGGCGCTGTTCCTGTTCGACCTGGTGCGCTCGTCGCCGCCGCCGGCGCCGCAGCAGGACGCCGAACCTGAGCCGGCGTACGACCCCGATCACGAGTTGTACTGGGCCGACGGCGAAGACGAGTACGTGGAGTTCGAGGTGAGCCGCGACCCCACGGTGTTCGACGACGGAAGGGCCGACACCGCGCTGGCCGACACCGACGTGTTGCGCCCGCTCGCCGAGCCGGTCGTCGCGCCGGACCCGGACCGGGAGTGGCGCACCATCCTGGAGAAGCTGCTGGCCGAGTCGCAGTCGCCGGAGGCCTCCAACGGTAACGGCCACAACGGATCTCGCGATCGGCGCCACAGTGGCGAGGTGCAGCCCGATGCCGGCAGGCACTCCCGCGACTAGGTGCTCATCAGTTCGGCCAGCTGCTCGTTGGTCTTGCGCAGTGCCACGGCCAGCGCGCCCAGCGCCTTGTCGCGCACCCGTTCCTTGCCCGGCGGGAACACCGGGAACAGGTCGCGTGCGGCGTTGAGCCGCGCGGACCTCATCCACTCCATCAGCTCCGGATCCCGCAGCCAGCGCAGTTGGGCGAGGTTGTCGGCCAGTGTGTGCCGGAGCCAGTCGATCGGCGCATCGGGGTGGGGGACCGGCGCGCACAATGCGTTGCGCACCGCGTCGTCGGGATAGCCGGCCTCGACGTGGGCGATGAACGCCGCACTGAACACCTGCTGGCAGCTGCGCACGCTCTGCAGCGTGATGCGGTCGCCGTCGAACACCGGCACCGACGGCGGGCGCGGCAGCCCCTGGGTGGTGCAGTCGACGTACAGCGACGCCGGGGCCGGAATGGTCGCGTCCCGCAGGCGCAGGTGGTCGGGTTCGACGTGCTCGAGGTGGCCGTGCCGCACCACGTCCCGGACACTGCGCAGCCGTTCCAGTTCGCGCCGCGACACGATCGCGCAGTGGTACATCGTTGGTCGCACCGCAGGGTCGAGGCGCATCAGGATGCCGGCGTCCTCGAGTCCGGCGAAAAGGTCGTCGAGCGTGGCGGACTCGTCGATCACCCGCATCCGGGCGGCGACCGAGTCGCGCAACTCTGCGACGAACTGCGGGCCCGGCTGGATGTTGGCCCGGTTGAGCAGCCACGATTCGCGCGGCCTCACCCAGCGCACGGCGTCGGCCGGGACGCCGTTGCGCAACAACCACAGGCAGCAGTCCATCCCGGTCTTGCCGCCGCCCACGATCGTGAAATGCCCGTGGCCGGGTGCGCGGCGGGGCAGGTCGTTGGGGGCGATCACCTCGATCCCGTCGGCCGCGGTGAACGGCGCCGACCGCATCGACTGCACGACGGTGAGCAGGTAGGTGGCATCGACGGTCCGGCGCCGCACAGTCACCCGGTGCTCCCGTCCGTCCAGGGACCGAAAGGTGTTGTCGCCCAGGTACCGGGACATCGGGAAGTAGGTCAGACGTCCCGTAGGCAGCAGGTGGTTGCGCATCACCTGGTCGTAGTACGCGCACACCTCGTGCCCGGTGGCGAGCTCGAAGAACCCCTCGTTGGGACCGCTGCGGTCGATCGACCCCTCGTTGCCCAGCGGCTGGGAGTTCACGCCGTAGTAGGCCGACGGCTGATGGAGCCGGACGAACGGGTACACCGAGTTCCAGTGCCCGCCGGGCTGATGGTTCTGGTCGACGAGCGCGACCGTGGCGTCGGTCTCCGTCAGCAGTGTGTCGACGAAGGCCATGCCCATGGCGCCCGCCCCCACCACGAGGTAGTCAGCCTCGATCCCGGTCATCCTCGGGCTGGTACCCAATTCGGTCAGGAGAACAACACCGCGCGGTTCAGATAGCCGGTCGGGTCGAACGCCGCCTTGACCGCCTGCATCGCGGCGATGTCGGCTTCGGTGCGGGCCATCGACAGGTAGTCGCGTTTCCGCGTGCCGACGCCGTGTTCGGAGCTGACGTTGCCGCCGTGCTCCGCGATCAGCGACATCATCGCCGAGTACAGCGCGCGCTCGCGGTCGCCGGCGAGGTCGCAGCGCACGATGTTCAGGTGCAGGTTGCCCTCGCCGATGTGGCCGAACAGCACCGGGATCGCCTCCGGCGCATGCTCGGCGATCAGCGCCTTGGCCGCGTCGGCGAACCCGTGGATCGCCGACAGAGGCAGTGACACATCGAATTTGAGCGGCGGGCCGTAGACGCCGAGCACTTCGGCGACGGCTTCGCGGACCTGCCAGAGCCGCTGCTGGGCGGCGTTGTCCACGCCGACGGCGGGTTCGTCGGCCAGGTCGGCGTCCGCGAGCGCGCCGGCCAGCCGGTCGGTCAGATCCGTTTCCCCGGCCAGTTCGACCAGCAGCTGCCAGGCGCCCCGGACCGGCGCGGCGACACCGACATGCTCGGCGGTCAGCGCACTGGCCCGCGCGTCGATCAGTTCCAGCGCCGCGATGCCCTCCATGTCGCGGAACACCCGGCCCGTCGCGATCAGCGCGTCCAGGTCGTCGAAGCCGCAGATCGCGGTCACCCGGCGGCGGGGAGACGGGTGCAGCCGAAGGTCCAGTGCGGTGATGACGCCGAGGGTGCCCTCGGCGCCGACGAACAGCGCGGCGAGGTCGTATCCGGTGTTGTCGCTGCGCACCTGGCTGTGCCGGTGCACCACGGTGCCGTCGGGCAGGACCACGTCGAGCCCGATGACCTGTTCGCCCATGTTGCCGTAGCTGACCGTGCGCAGCCCGCCGGCGTTCGTCGAGGCCATCCCGCCGACGGTGGCCGAGTCGCGGGCGGCGAGGTCGACGCCGAACACCAGGCCCGCCGCCGCGGCGGCCTTCTGCACCTCGGCCAGCGTCACCCCGGCGCCGACCCGGATCCGGCGCTCCACCACATCGACCTCGCCGACGTCGCGGAGCCGCTCGGTCGACAGCAGCACGTCGTCGTGCTCGGGCACCGTGCCGGCGACCAGCGACGTGCGCCCGCCCTGCACGGTCACGTTCACCCCGGCGTCGCGGCACGCCCGCAGCACCGCGGCCACTTCGTCGGTCGAGCCGGGACGCACCAGCAGAGTCGCGTGACCCCGGTACCGGCCGGTGTGGTCGATGCTGCGGCCTTCGAGCACGTCGGGATCGGCGGTCACCTGGGTGGCCCCGACAATGGCCGCGAGCCGGTCGGGCAGCGCTTCGGTCACTCCGTCGGTGTATCACAGGCCGACAGGGACAGGAACGCGCCGAGCTCCCTGAGCCGGTCCGGGGTGCCCGGCAGATAGTCGGTGAGGTGGCGCGAGCGCACGATCACGGCCAGGTACTTGGCCCGGCTGACCGCGACGTTGAGGCGATTCCTGTTGAGCAGGAACGAGATTCCGTGGGGGACATCGTCGATCGAGGACGCCGTCATCGACATGAACACCACCGGCGCCTGCTGGCCCTGGAATTTGTCGACCGTGCCTGCCCGCACCTCGGTCAGCCCCGCCGCGTCGAGGCGGCGGCGGACCAGCACCACCTGCGCGTTGTACGGGGTCACCACCAGCACGTCGCTCTGGGCCAGCGGCCGGGTCCCGTGCTCGTCGGACCATCGGGTGCCGAGCAGGCCGGTGATCTCGGCGATGATCGCGTCGGCCTCCTCGGGGCTCTCCGTCGCGTTGCCGAGATGGTCGACGGCCAGGGTGCGCACCCCCGGCGTCACGCCGTCGAGGCGGCGGGCCGCGGTGACGGTCTCCGCCGAGCGCAGCCGCCCGTCGTAGGACAGCTGGGACACGGCCCGGCACACGTCGGGATGCATGCGGTAGGAGCGGTCCAGGAAATACCCGCGTTCGGGCGGCAGCGTGTGTTGGCCGTCGACCAGCCAGCCCAGCGCCGACCCGTCGACGGGTTCGGGGTGGGTGCCCTGGCTGACCTGGGGGAGCTGCTGCGGGTCGCCGAGCAGCAGCAGATTGCGGGCGGACTGCGCCACCGCGACGGTGTTGGCCAGGCTGAACTGGCCGGCCTCCTCGATGACCAGCAGGTCGAGGCTGTCGCGGGCGATCTTGTTGCCGTTGGCGAAATCCCACGCGGTGCCGCCGACCACGCAGCCGTCCTGGCACAGGAACTGCGCGTAGTCGTCGCGGTCCAGCGCGGTCCAGCCGGTGCTGACGGTGTTCAGTTTTTTGCCGACGCGGGCACCGTCCACCCCGGCCGACATCACGTCGCCGAACAGGTTCTCCACCACCGCGTGCGACTGCGCCACCACCCCGACGCGCCAACCGTGCTCGCCGACCAGGGTCGCGATCACCTTCGCCGAGGTGTGGGTCTTGCCGGTGCCCGGCGGGCCGTGCACGGCCAGATAGGACGAGTCCAGATCCAGCAGCGCGGCGGTGATGTCGGCGACGACGTCGCCGGTGCGCGGCAGCCCCGCACCGCGGCGGGTGCGGGGCGGGCGCCGCAGCAGGATGTCGGTGAGCGCGTCGGGGGGCAGTGCGGGCAGCCCGGCGGCCACCAGTTGCGCGGTCTCGGCGATCGCGTCCTGCAGTTGCCGGGTCGGGATGGGGGAGCCGGGGGTCAGCGCGAACGGCACCTGGGTGAACACGTCGCCGCCCTTGGGCTGGCGCTCGACGATGACGACCTCGGTGGGCGCTTCGGGATCGTCGCATTCGGCGACCGTCACCGAGCCGAACCCGCGCTGGTCCGGATCGTCGGCCAGCCCGGGCGGGGAGGGCGGGTCGTAGAGCGCGTACATGTCGCGGGTGACCTCGCCGGTGGCGATCTCGCCGAACAGCCGGATGCGGCGCTGGGGTTTGCGCGCTCTGGGCGGGGTGTGCCAGTCGGTGACGATCTCGTGGCTCTCGGCGATGAACACGCCGCCGTCGTCGGCCCATTCGTCGACCGGATTGTTGATCCGGTCGAAGTGCGCCCACCAGAACGGCTTGTCCTCGCGCTTGTGAAAACCCTTGGCGGCGGCCAACAGCGCGACCGCGGTCTGTTCGGCGGTGCGGGCCTCGATGCCGTCGCCGGCGAATTTGAGCAGTGCGCGTTCCACCTCATCGGGCGGGTCGGCCGTCACCTCGCGAAGGTCCTGGGCGGCCGCACGCGGGACCGGGCCGCGCGGCGGCACACCGGAATCGATGGCGCGGGCCATCAACCAGTCCCGCAGCCGCCGCGTCGAGCGGCAGTCGTAGCGGTTGTAGTCCTCGATCTCCTTCAGCACGGCGGCCGCCTCGTCGGTGCGGCCGGCGTCGCGCAGTTCGCAGTAGCGGGCGTACTCGGTGATCGACGCGGTGGCGGTGGTCACCTCGCCGCTGCGCAACTCGTTGCCCATGTAGAGCGGCTCCAGCGATTTGATGCTGTAGTTCTCGGTGCCCACCCGGATGCTCTTGCGCACGATCGGGTACAGGTCGACCAGCACGCCGTCGCGCAGCAGCTCGTCGACCTCGCGTTCGCCTTCGCCGTAGCGGCCGGCCAGCCGCAGCAGCGTGCTTTTCTCGTAGGCGGCGTAGTGGTAGACGTGCATGCCGGGATAGCGGCGTCGGCGCTTGCGCACCATCGCCAGGAAGTCTTTGAGAGCCTGGCGTTCCTCGGCCCGGTCGTGGGCCCAGAACGCGTGGAACTCCTCGTCGGCGGTCGGCGAGGGCGCCAGTGCCAGCACCCCCCACAGGTATTCCAGCCCCCACTCGTGGCCGTCGGTGGTCCACAGCGGATCGCCTTCGAAGTCGAAGAACAGGTCGCCGCGGTCGGCGTCGGGCAGCACCATGAGCGGCTGCGCGTCGATCAGTTCGTAGGGCGGCTTGCCGTCCTCCCGGTCGGCGAGCTGCAGACGGGCCTGGGCGGTCAGCGCCGTGACGGTGCGGGTCGACAGCTCCGGGACCGAGCCGCGGTGGGCGGCCAGCTCCGGCACGGTGCTGATGCCCGCGTCGAGCAGCCGGGCCCGCTGGCTGACCCGCATCCCGGCCACGAGAAGCAGGTCGTCGTGCGCGCGGACCTGCGGCGCACATTCGGAACACCGGAAGCACGCGCGCACCCGCTCGTCCTCCCAGGCCACCGGCCGGCCGCCGGCCAGGTGCTCGTCGAGCAGCCGTTGCAGCGCGGCCCGCCGGGGGCGGTAGACCGGCAGCAGTTCCTCGAGCGGGTAGCTGGCCGAGGTGCCGTCGCCGAGCACCAGGTCGACCTCGGGGGCGACGGGCACCCCCGCGTCGGTGAGGGTCTCGGCGTAGGCCGCCATCTGCAGCAGCGCCTCGACCTTGACCGAGCGGGCCAGCTTGGTGTCGCGCAGCCGGTAGCGGGGGCCCGCGTTGTCGTCGGCGGCGGCGCCGTCGGCGGGGTCCTCCAGGATCAGGAAGTCGGCGAATCCGACGAACCGGCCGTCGAACATCGCGGCCTGGTAGATCACCGGTGCCCGGCGGGCGATCGCCTGCAGTGTCTGCTCGGCCGCCGCGGCCAGCCCCGCGACGGTGTACTTCGGCCGGCCGATGATCGCGACGTCGGCGTCGAGCCGGAGCTCGTCGAGGTGGCGTCGTTCGTGGTCGTCGCCGAGAGTCGCGGTGCGGGCCAGCAATTCGTCGTCGCCGGACACGTCGGGACCCCAGCCGAGCCGCGCGTCGAACGAACGCAGCAGCGCGTATTCGCAGCGCGCCGCGGCAGCCAGGTCGGAGGCGCTGTAGACGACCCGGACCTCGTCTGCGTCGGTGGCGACGAACACGCAGCCACTGTAGGCGAGGCCACCGACACCCTCAGCCGCCGCGGAATAGCGTTCCTGGTCGCGGATCGGGGCTCGAGCGCAGCCAGGAACGCTATTCCGCGGGAAGGCGGCGGGGGGTCAGCGCGGCGTGTTGCCGATCAGCTCGACGCCGCTGCCGTTCCAGCGGAACTTCACGACGCTGTCCAGCCCGGGCATGCCGCTGGAGTACTTCAGCGCGACCGTGTCGCCGGTGCTCTGGGCGGTGTCCAGGCCGTTGAAGCCGTACGTGTCGGGCACCCCGGTCGGGATGAACTTGCCCTGATGGAACAGCACCGCGCGGGTGTTCGGGTTCTCCGAGTTGGTGTTGGCCTTGACGATCACCGCCGACAGCTGCGCGCACTCGTTGTAGTTGCCTGCCAGCGGCTCGGGATTCCAGGCCTGGTTGCTGCGCGGGTCGCGGGGCAGCTCGGACACCGCCCGGGCGATCTCCGGGGCAGCCAGGTCGGTGACGCACGGGTCGTCGACGGGGCCCGGTGGCGGGCCGGTCGGCGCCGGCGGTGGCGGG
>NZ_BCRS01000183.1 GCF_001552715.1 Mycolicibacterium vaccae NBRC 14118 = CIP 105934
CCGGTCAGCGGCGTGCCTCCGGCGACACCGGCCGCACGGCGCAGGTGCGTCGATGCCGCGGCCGAATGCACGTCCACGCGCGCCAGGTAGGCGGGCCGGTCACCGACGACGGCGTCGACGTCGGCGGTGCCGGGCGCGGTGCGCTCCGGCCACCGGGTCTCGTCCCAGCCGTGGCCCCACACGACACCGTCCGGGTGCGTGCTGACGTACTCGGCGAGCAGGTCCAGGCAGTGCCGCAACGACGTCGCGGGCCGCAGGTCCAGCCCGGTCAGGGTCAGCCCGGTGGCCGTGGTGTGGACGTGGCTGTCGACAAAGGCTGGCGCGACGAAACCTCCGCCGAGATCGACGACCTCGGCGTCCGGGAACTGGGCACGCCCGACGTCATCGCTGCCCAGCCACGCGACGATGCCGTCCCGCACCGCCATCGCGGTCGCGTCGGGCATGGCCGGGCTGTGCACACGACCGTTGAGCAGGAGGGTGGTGGTCACTCCGGCAGGCGGGGCCGGTCCACGCGCACGTCGGCGGCGCCCGGGCGGTCGACGTCGTCGATGACCTCGACGACCTCACCGTCGATGTACTCGCCCCGACCGGTGCGGCCGGCCGCGGCCGAACCGAAGGTGCTCACGCCGACGATCAACGGGGCGCGGCGCGCGGCCATCGCGGTGATGACGGGGCGCGCAGCGGCACGGGTCGGCGGGAGCAGCAGCAGCGCGCCGAGGACGGAACTGGCCAGGCCGGGGATCACGACGAGCACGGTACCGAGCGCCACCAAGGCGCTGTCGGCGACCGCCCCCTGGGCGTCGGCCAGTGTCAGCCCGGAACGCAACCGGCGCAGCTGACGGCGCAGTTGCGAGCCGGCCAGCAGCAGGCCGAGCAGAAACACGCCGGCGAACAGCAGCACCGTCCAGCCGAAACCGATCGCCGAGGTGAGCGCCACCAGGACCGCCACCTCGAGCACCGCATAGACCAGGAACAGCCGCATCGCCATAGTGTGCCAACGCGCGGGCGGCGCCGCAGGTTCCGGTCCGCCGTTTCAGGCTGTCGCTGCCTCGACTTCGATCGCCGCGTGCACCTTGTCCACTCCGCCGCGCAGGATCGCCTGCGGGATCCACCACCATGCGTGCCACCAGTAACGCCTGGTCACCATGTCGAACACCCGCCGGGTGTCGGACTTGGGCAGGTTGCGGGCCACGGCTTCGACGGGTTCGCCCTTGGGCTTTCCGAGCACGCCGCACTTCTGGATGGTGACCCGGGGCGTGTTGTTGATTCGCTTGGTCTTCCAGGAGCCGTCGTCGGTACTGATCAGCAGCTTGCCTGCGTGCGGCACGCCCCACACCGGTGTCGGCTTGGGGCGGCCGTCCTTGGTGAACGTGGTCAGCAGCAGGTACTTCTCGCGGGAGACGTCCTCGAACGTCGGAGCGGTCATGAACCCATTAGTTGACCGGTTTGATCTCGACCGAAACGTTCTTCTGCATGCCGCCGCGCAGCTTGGAGAAGAAGTTGAAGACCTTGCCGAGCAGCCCGTACCGCTTGGCGAGCGCGTCGTAGGTGGCGGCGTTGGCCGACTTGTCCAGGATCCGCGCCGTCGCCTCGACCGCTTCACCCTTGGGCTTACCGGCCTTGTCGCACGGCGCGATCGTCACCCGCTCGGTGTTGCGGATCCGCTTGACCTTCCACGACGTCTCCTGCGTGATCGCGATGAGGCCGTCGCCGGCCGGGGCCGCCCAGATCGCGGTCGGCTTCGGCCGGCCGTCCTTGGTGAAGGTGGTCAGCAGGATGTAGTCGGACTTGGCGACGTCGGCGAAAGTGGCGGTCATTCCGCCAATGTAACGGCCGACGGTCGGCTCAAGCTCCTGTCAGGCGGCGTCGAAGGTGACGAGGTCGATGCTGAGTGCGTGTCAGCCTTCGAGATCGCCTTCGGTTTCGAGCAGCACCTGCCGCAGTCCGTCCAGGGTGCTCTGCTCAGGGGCCGCCCACATGCCGCGACCGGCTGCCTCGAGCAGCCGCTCGGCCATGCCGTGCAACGCCCACGGGTTGGACTCCGACATGAACTTGCGGTTCTCGTCGTCGAGGACGTAACTCTGTGAGAGCTGCTCGTACATCCAGTCGGCCATCACGCCGGCGGTCGCGTCGTAGCCGAACAGGTAGTCGACGGTGGCGGCCATCTCGAACGCCCCCTTGTAGCCGTGCCTGCGCATCGCGTTGATCCAGCGCGGGTTCACCACCCGCGCCCGGAACACCCGGGTGGTCTCCTCGGACAGCGTGCGGGTGCGCACCGCGTCGGGCCGGGTGTTGTCACCGATGTAGGCGGCCGGATCCTTGCCGGTCAGCGCGCGGACCGTGGCCACCATGCCGCCGTGGTACTGGAAGTAGTCGTCGGAGTCGGCGATGTCGTGCTCGCGGGTGTCGGTGTTCTTGGCCGCCACCGAGATCCGCCGGTAGGCCCGGTTCATGTCGTCGGTGGCCGGAGCCCCGTCCAGTCCGCGGCCGTAGGCGAAGCCGCCCCACGCGGTGTACACCGCCGCCAGATCCGCGTCGTCGCGCCAGTTGCGGCTGTCGATCAACTGCAGCAGACCTGCACCATAGGTGCCGGGCTTGGAGCCGAAAATTCTTGTCGTGGCCCGTCGTTGGTCACCGTGCTCCGACAGGTCGACCTGCGCGTGGGCCCGTACGTAGTTGTCCTCGGCGGGTTCGTCGAGTCCGGCCACCAATTGCACCGCGTCGTCGAGCATCGACACCACGTGCGGGAACGCGTCACGGAAGAACCCCGAGATGCGCACGGTGACGTCGATGCGGGGGCGGCCCAGTTCGGCCGTCGGGATCGCTTCCAGGTCGACCACGCGGCGTGACGCGTCATCCCAGATCGGCCGCACACCGAGCAGCGCGAGGACCTCGGCGATGTCGTCGCCGGAGGTGCGCATCGCCGAGGTGCCCCACACCGACAGCCCCACCGACTCGGGCCAGCGTCCGTAGTCGGTGCGGTAGCGCTCCAGCAGCGAATCCGCCATCGCCACACCGGTTTCCCACGCCAGCCGGGACGGGACCGCCTTGGGGTCCACCGAGTAGAAGTTGCGGCCGGTGGGCAGCACGTTGACCAGCCCGCGCAGCGGCGAACCGGACGGCCCGGAGGCGATGAATCGGCCGTCGAGTGCGCGCAGGATCTGGTCGACCTCCCCGGCGGTGCCGGCCAGCCGCGGCACCACCTCGGTCGCGGCGAACCGCAGGATCGCCGCAACGTCCTCGTCGTCGGTCAGGGTGTCCACGACCCCTGCGTCCCAACCACTGTCCTGCAGTGCGGCGACCAACTCCCGGGCCTGGGCCTCGGCTGCGTCGACGGCGGTGCGCTCGTCGTGACCGTCCTCGGCCAACCCGAGCGCCTGGCGCAGACCCGGCACAGTCTGCTCGCCGCCGAACAGCTGACGGGCCCGCAGGATCGCCAGGACGAGATCGAGTTGCGCTTCGCCCGTGGGTGTTTGGCCCAGGATGTGCAGGCCGTCGCGAATCTGGACGTCCTTGATCTCGCAGAGCCAACCGTCCACGTGCAGCAGCATGTCGTCGAAGGAGTCCTCGTCGGGACGGTCCTCCAGGCCCAGATCGTGGTCCATCTTCGCCGCCCGCATCAGCGTCCAGATCTGCTGGCGGATCGCGGGCAGCTTGCCCGGGTCCAACGCCGAGATCGTGGAGTGTTCGTCGAGCAGCTGTTCCAGCCGTGCGATGTCGCCGTAGGTCTCGGCCCTGGCCATCGGCGGGATCAGGTGGTCGACCAGGGTGGCGTGCGCGCGGCGCTTGGCCTGGGTGCCCTCACCGGGGTCGTTGACCAGGAACGGGTAGATCAGGGGCAGGTTCCCCAGCGCGGCATCGGTGCCGCAGGCCGCCGACATGCCCAGGGTCTTGCCGGGCAACCACTCCAGGTTGCCGTGCTTGCCGAGGTGGACGACCGCGTCCGCCCGGAACGACGAGTCGATCCAGCGGTAGGCCGCCAGATAGTGGTGGCTGGGCGGCAGATCCGGATCGTGGTAGATGGCCACCGGGTTCTCGCCGAATCCGCGGGGCGGCTGCACCATCAGCACGACGTTGCCCGCCGCCATGGCCGCGATGACGATCTCGCCGTCGGGGTCGGCGCTGCGGTCGACGAACAACTCCCCCGGCGGCGGTCCCCAGTGTTCGACGACGGCGTCGGTGAACTCGGCCGGCAGCGTGGCGAACCACGCCCGATAATCCTTGGCCGACACCCGGATCGGATTACCGGTCAGCTGCCCCTCGGTCAGCCAGACCGCATCCTGGCCGCCGCGCTCGATCAGCGCGTGGATCAGCGCGTCACCGTCGCCGGCCGCCAGCCCGGGGATCTCCCCGACCTCGTAGCCGGCGTCCTTCATCGCGTTCAGCAGCGCGAGCGCACTGGCCGGGGTGTCCAGGCCGACGGCGTTTCCGATGCGGGCATGCTTGGTCGGATAGGCCGAGAACACCAGAGCCACCCGCTTGTCGGCCGGGGCGATCGAGCGCAGCCGGGCGTGCCGCACGGCCAGCCCGGCGACGCGGGCGCAGCGTTCCGGGTCGGCGACATAGGAGATCAGGCCCTCGTCGTCGATCTCCTTGAACGAGAACGGCACCGTGATGATCCGGCCGTCGAATTCGGGCACCGCCACCTGGGTGGCGACGTCCAGCGGCGACATCCCGTCGTCGTTGGCCTCCCATTGCGCGCGCGAGCTGGTCAGGCACAGTCCCTGCAGGATCGGGATGTCCAGTGCGGCAAGGTGTGCCACGTTCCACGCATCGTCGGCGCCACCCGCCCCGACCGCGGCCGGGGTCGCCCCGCCTGCAGCCAGCACGGTGGTGACGAGGGCGTCGGCGGTGCCGAGCAACTCGATCAGCGCGTCGTCGGCGGTGCGCAGGGACGCGCAGAACACCGGAAGTGCCACTCCCCCAGCGCTTTCGATCGCATCGCACAACGCCTCGACGTATGCGGTGTTTCCGGCCAGATGCTGGGCGCGGTAGTACAGCACGGCCACGGTCGGGCCGTCGGAGCCGGCGGATTCGCGCTCCAGCACACCCCAGATGGGGGTTGTGCCGGGCTCGGCGAAACCGAAGCCGGTCATCAGCAGCGTGTCCGACAGGAACGCATGCAGGTTCGCCAGGTTCTCGGTTCCGCCCTGCGCGAGGTAGATGTGGGCCTGCAGGGCCACGCCGGCCGGGGTGGTCGAATGGTTCATCAGGTCGGCGTCGGGGGTCTGCTCGCCACTGACCACGACGGCGGGCACGCCGCTGGCGGTCACCGCGTCGATGCCGTCCTCCCATGCCCGGTAGCCGCCGAGGATGCGCACCACCACGATGTCGGCCGCGCGCAGCAACTCGTCGAGTTCACCGTCGACCAGCCGCGCCGGGTTGGCCCAGCGGTACGCGGCGCCGCTGGCGCGGGCGGTGATCAGGTCGGTGTCGGAGGTGGACAGGAGCAGCACGGTCGGCGAGGTCTGGCCGGCGGCCTCAGGCAGGGTCACCCCCTATTCGTACCCGACGGCCTCAGCCGTGCCAGCGGCCGTACCAGGTCTGCCCGTACGGCGCGCCGACCGCGGCGACGAGCGCGAGAATGGCCACAGTCAAGATCAGAATCGCGGTCATCGGTGTTTCCTTCCGAAAGGCCCCCTCTTCTTCGAGCGGGCTCATGCCGGATGACGGTACCGCCGGTACTGGCTAAAAAGCGGAGGCTGTGCCGGACGGAACCGGCAGCACAGCAACGTGATACACGTCACACACGCGCTAGTCGGCGGTGACGAACCCCTGCGCGACCATCCAGTCCCGGGCGACCACGCTCGGGTCCCGTCCCTCGACGTCGACCTGCCGGTTGAGCTCGGTGATCGCCTCGTTGGTGAGGGCCGCGGTCACCGGCGCGGTCACCTCCGCGATCTCGGGGTGGGCGTCGAAGAATTCCCGCTTCATCGTGACCGACGGGTTGTAGTGCGCAAAGAACTGCTTGTCGTCTGCCAACAGGACCAGGTTCAGCGCGGCGATGCGGCCGTCGGTGGTGAACACCTCGCCGAAGTCGCACTCGGTGCCGTCGGCGGTGGCCTGGTAGATGATGCCGACCTGCAGGATCGGAGTCTGGGCCTGCCCCGGGTCGAAGCCGTAAGCCGCCGCCATGCCGGGGAAGCCGTCCTGGCGGGCCCGGAACTCGGTGTCCACGCAGGTGCGGGCCGCGGCCGGATCGCGCTGAACCAGCGCGGCGTAGTCGGACAGGGTGCGCACACCGGTTCTCTCGACGGTCTGCGGGCTGGCGGCCAGCGCATAGGTGTCGTCCATCGGCCCCGGTTCCAGCCACACCATGTCGTTGCGGGCCAGGTCCTCGTCGCGCACCGCCTCGTACTGTTCGCGGGTGTCCGGGATCGGCTTCTCGTGGCCGAGATAGTTGATCCACGCATTGCCGGTGAACTCGTAGGCGACGTCGACCTGTCCGGAAAGCTGCGCCTCCCTTGTGCTCCGGGATCCCACGATGCCAGTGAGGTCCCTGACGTCGGCACCGGCGGCGGCGAGGGTGAACTCCAGGATGTAGCCCATGATCACCTGCTCGGTGTACTCCTTGGAGCCGACGGTGATCCGCACCCCCTCCAGCCCCGGAGTGGGCTGGATCGTGCCGGGTCCCACCTGCAGTGGCACCGCGCTACCCGAGCCGAGTCCGCACGCGGTCAGCGCCAGCGCGAGCACCGCGGCGAGCGCGGCCATCCGGCGCGCGCTCACCGCAACCCTTTCGGGTCGAGGAAGAACTCGGCCAGCCCGCCCAGCCAGTCCACCAGCAGCGCCAGGCACACCGCGAGCACGCTGCCCAGGATCAGCGTCACGTTGTCCTGCAGCTTGTAACCGGTGTCGATCAGGATGCCCAGGCCGCCGGCGTTGACCAGGAAGGACAGCGTCGCGGTGCCGACGGCCAGCACCAGCGAGGTGCGCAGACCGGCGAGGATGAACGGCACCGCCAGCGGCAGTTCGACTCGGAGCAGCAGCGACGCCCGCGACATCCCCTGCCCGAGCCCGGCGTCGATCAGCGCGCGGTCCACCTGATCGATGCCGAGGATGGTGCTCGACAGCACCGGCAGCAGTGAGTAGAGCGCGATCGGCAGCACCCCGATCCAGAACCCGGTCTTGGCGGTCAGCAGGAACAGCAGCACCAGCAGCCCGATCGCGGGTGCTGCCTGTCCCACGTTCGCGATCCCGACGAACAAGGGGCGCAACACTTTCGCCCAGGGACGGGTCACCAGAACGCCGAGCGGAACACCGACCAGCAGCACTATCGCCGTCACCGCGGCGGTGATCAGCAGGTGCTGCCAGATCAGCATCGCGACGTTGCCGGGGTTGATGTTCTCCGACTGGGTGGCGGTCAGGTCGCGGTTGAACGCCCAGAACACCACCGCGGCCCCGACCACGAGCACCAGAACCGGCTGGACGAACAGCCGGGCGCGCTCGGCGGGGGTGCTTGTCGCGGGGCCGGCGACGTCGGCGCCGGTGGCCTGCCGGGCGGTGGTCACGACGGAACGTCTTTCCCGCCGGTGGCCGCGTCGGCTTCGGCGCGCAGCCGGGTGATCGTGTCGATGAGCGTGTCCAGGGTGACCACGCCGACGTAGCGGTTGCCTGGTCCGGCGACGACGGCCGACGCGTGCTGCTCGGCCAGGATCGCCTCCAGGGCGTCCTCCAGGGTGGAATGGGTGCTGATCACGTCGAGCGATTCGACGGCGTCGGCGAGCGCGCCCGCGTGCCGGAGCCTGCGCTCGCGGACCCAGCTCACGGGCCGGTCCCGCTCGTCGAGCACCACCGCCCAGTCGTATTCGCTGGCGGCGAGCACCGAGCGCACGTGCTCGACGGTGTCGCCGCGGTGCACTGACGGCCGCGACTCCAGCGCCACGTCGCGCGCCCGCAACAGCCCGAGCTGCTGCAGCGACGCCCCGGAACCCACGAAGCCGGCGACGGTGTCGTCGGCCGGGGCGGCCAGGATGTTCTGCGGGGTGTCGTACTGCAGCACCTTGGACTGCTGACCGAACACCGCGATCCGGTCGCCGAGCTTGACCGCCTCACCGAAGTCGTGTGTCACGAACACGATGGTCTTGCGCAGTTCGCTCTGCAGCCGCAACAGCTCGTCCTGCAGGGTGCTGCGGGTGATCGGGTCCACGGCGCCGAACGGCTCGTCCATCAGCAGCACCGGCGGGTCGGCGGCCAGCGCGCGGGCCACCCCGACACGCTGCTGCTGACCGCCCGAGAGCTGGCGCGGATAGCGGTCGGCGTACTGGGCCGGCTCCAGCCCAACCATGTCGAGCAGTTCGTCGACCCGCTCGTCGATGCGTCTGCGGTCCCACTTGAGCAGACCCGGCACCAGCCCGACGTTCTGCCGGATCGTCATGTGCGGGAACAGCCCGGCCTGCTGGATCGCATAGCCGATGGACCGCCTCAGCTCGTTGGGCTTGATCGACAGCGCGTCCTTGTCCCCGATCAGGATCCGGCCCGACGTCGGCTCGCTGAGCCGGTTGATCATCCGCATGGTGGTGGTCTTGCCGCAGCCGGACGGGCCGACGAAGATCACGATCTCCCCGGCCGGAACGTCCAGCGAGACGTCTTTCACCGCGGGTTGGGCGGCTCCGGGGTAGGTCTTCGACACGTGGTCGAGTTCGATCCGCACCCCGGTGGGCTCTGATTGCTCTGTCACCGAATGCCTTTCGACGTCGTGAGGCGCCCGACCAGGACCAGGATCGCGTCGAGCGCCAGAGCCAGGATCACGATCAGCAGGGTGCCGCTGAGCGCCATGGGCAACGCGGTGGGGCTGCCGACCCGGGCCAGCCCGGCGAAGATCAGGTTGCCCAGGCCCGGCCCTTTCACATAGGCCGCGATCGCGAGCACCCCCATCGACATCTGGGTGCTCAGCCGCATGGCCGACAGCACGGCCGGCCAGACCAGCCGCAGCTCGACCCGGCCCAGGGTTTCCAGCCGGCTCATGCCGATGCCCCGGGCGGCATCGGTCAGCGCCGGGTCGATCGCGTTGAGGCCGACGATCGTGTTCCGGATGATCGGCAGCAGCGAGTACAGCACCAGCGCCGCCACGCTGGGCACGACACCGAGGCCGAACAGCGGGATCAGCAGTCCCAGCAGCGCGAAGGACGGGATGGTCAGGATGACGCTGGAGGTCGCGGTGGCCAGGTTGGCGGCCAGCGCGTTGCGGTAGGTGGCCACCCCGATGGCCACCCCGATCAGCGTGGCGAGCAGCACGCTCTGCACCACGGCGCTGACATGCTGGTACGAATCGAAGATCAGCTGCGTGTGGTGGGCGGTGACGTAGTCCCACAGTCCGTTCACCTGCACCTCCGTTCGCTGGCTTCTACCCGATCTTGAACTTGCCAAAACGGCACCGATTCGATTCCGGCTGAATCAAACGGTTGGCCATCGCCTCGGCTGCGGCCAGAGTGCTCTCAGTCGTTCTGTGGAGGTGTCATGTCATCAGTCAAGGTGGTCAAGCTCGGAGCCGTGATCGGCGCCCGCATCGAGGGCGTGCGGCTCTCCGACGGAGTGGATGCGGCCACGGCCGCGCGGATCAACGCCGCGCTGTTGGAGCACAAGGTGATCTTCTTCCGCGGCCAGCACGATCTGGACGGCGACGGCCAACTGGCCTTTGCTCGCGCGCTGGGCACGCCGACCACGGCGCACCCGACGGTGACCTCGCGCGGGACCAGGGTGCTGCCGATCGACTCGCGCTACGACAAGGCCAACAGCTGGCACACCGACGTCACGTTCGTCGACCGCATCCCGAAGGCGTCCCTGCTCCGGGCCATCACGTTGCCGCCGTACGGCGGGACCACGACGTGGGCGTCGACCGAGGCCGCCTATGACCTGCTGCCGCCGCCGCTGCGCGCGCTGGTCGAGAACCTGTGGGCGGTGCACACCAACGAGTACGACTACGCCGGTGACGTCGACGCCCGCCTGGAGCAGCTGGCCGACACCGAACGCCAGTATCGGGAGGAGTTCGTCTCCGATTACTACGAGACCGAGCACCCGGTCGTGCGGGTGCACCCGGAGACGGGCCGCAAGGTGCTGTTGCTCGGGCATTTCGTCAAACACTTCGTCGGTCTGGGCAAAGCCGAGTCGGGCGCGCTGTTCCAGCTGTTGCAGAATCGGATCACCAAGCTGGAGAACACCATCCGCTGGAACTGGGAGCAGGGCGATCTCGCGGTGTGGGACAACCGGGCCACCCAGCACTACGCGGTGTCCGACTACGACGACCAGTTCCGCCGGCTCAGCCGGGTGACCCTGGCCGGGGACATCCCCGTCGACGTGCACGGTGCGCACAGCCGGGTCGTCGCCGGGGATGCGTCGACCTATTCGGCCGTGGTGGCGCCGGCGGTGCGGCTGGTCAGCTGAGTTTTCGGCGGGCGGTACCGTGGAGCGATGGCCAGGGAACGGGACGACGACGCCTGTCCGGGCGCGCTGCAGACCCACCAGGCCGCCGACGGTGAACTGGCCCGGGTCCGGCTACCGGGCGGTGTGCTGACCGCCGCCCAGCTCGACGCGCTGGCCAACGCGGCGACCGAGTTCGGCACCGCGACGCTGGAACTGACCTCGCGCGCCAACCTGCAGATCCGCGGGATCCGCGACACCGGCGCGGTGGCCGCAGCGCTGGCCGAGGCAGGCCTGCTGCCGTCGCCGACCCACGAGCGGGTGCGCAACATCCTGGCCTCCCCGCTGTCGGGCCGTCACGGCGGAGTCTGCGACACAAGGGATCTGGCGCACGCCCTGGACTCCGCGCTGCAGCGCGACCCCGATCTGGTCCGGTTGCCGGGCCGGTTCGTGTTCGGCATCGACGACGGCCGCGGTGACATCTCCGGCCTGGGCACCGACGTCGGTGTGCACGTGCTCGACGCCCACACCGTGGCGCTGCTCCTGGCGGGCCGCGACACGGGCGTGCGGGTTCCGCTGCACGATGCGGTCGACGAATTGCTGCGCGTGGCACGGCGCTTCACCGAGATCCGGGGCACCGCCTGGCGTGTCGGCGAACTCGCCGACCCCGCAGAGCTGCTCGGGCAGCGCGAGCCCACCGCACCGCCGGGGAAGACGTGGCCGGCTTCGGTCCGCCCCCCGGTGGGCTGGATCGAGCAGGACGACGGGCGCATCGCGCTCGGCGCCGCGGTTCCGCTGGGCGTCCTCGACGCGCGGGTCGCGCAGTACCTGGCCGCCGTGCAGGCGCCGCTGGCGGTCACCCCGTGGCGGTCGGTGCTGCTGTTCGACCTCGACGAGGGCGTCGCCGACGTCGCGCTGCGGGTCCTCGCGCCGCTCGGGCTGATCTTCGAC
>NZ_BCRS01000184.1 GCF_001552715.1 Mycolicibacterium vaccae NBRC 14118 = CIP 105934
CCCGCACCGGTGTGGACCGCCCCGCCGCAGTGGCCGCCGGCGCCGCCGGCCCCACCGCCGCAGCAGCCGAACGGTTTCGCGCCGCCGTCGTAGACAGCAATCGAACAGAAGCCGTCGTAGACGGCAATCGAACAGAAGCCGTCGTGACGGCTATCCGGCGATCCAGTTGCCGTGGAAGCCGTAGGGAACACGTTGCGGCAGCTTGATCCTCGCGACCGGAGCGCCCGCGAAGTCGGAGGCGTCGAGGATGACGAGATCGCTGCCGTCACGTCCGGGGTCGTACACGTAGCCCAGGTACCACCCGCTGCTCTCGTCGGCCGGCCCTGACGTCGACGGCACGAAGACCGCCTCTCCCGGTCCGCCCGGCGCGCTGTCGGTGCCGAAGCGATGCTCGAGCGCGTCACCGGTGCGCAGGTCGTGGCGGAACAGGCTGGCACCGCCGACCGACACCGCGTATCGCGCGGGCAGGGTGGCCAGCCGGTCGTCGATCCGCGGGAACTCGACGGAGCGGTCGTCGAGCTGGCTTTCGTGCACCACCCCGGTCGTCAGGTCGATCGTCCAGGTCCACATGGCGCCGTCGACGTCGAATCCGCCGTTGCCACGCCATAATTCGGGATAGCGAACGCCCTGCACCACGAGCGTGCGGCCGTCATCGTGCGCGTTGGCGACGTGGAAGACGTAGCAGGGATCGATCTCGAACCAGCGCACCTCGCCGAACGGGTCGTCGCGGCGCAGCACGCCGAACCGGGCGCCATAGTCGTCGTCCCAGCGGTAGGGCATCTGCCCGTCGCCGCGCACCGCGATGTCCATGTTGAACACGATCGGCAGGTCCATGAACACCACGTAGTTCGCGGTCAGCGCGAAGTCGTGCATCATCGTCAGCGCCGGCACGTCGATGGGACGATTGATCACCAACTCGCCGTTGGCATCTGCGCGGTGGTAGGTGACGTGCGGGGTGAAGAGGTTGCCGTAGCCGAAGAAGTGCAGCTCGCCGGTGACGGGGCAGATCTTGGGATGCGCGGTCATCGCGTCGGTGAGCTTGCCGCCGTAGTCGTAGGCGCCGACCGTCTCCAGCTCGTTGGTGATCTCGTAGGGCAGCGACGACTCCACCAGCGCCAGGGTCTTGCCCGCGTGGTTGACGACGTTGGTGTTGGCGACGCTGGCCCGCAGGTCACGGGTGCCGTCCGGCCGGTACAGCGGGAACGGGTCGACGAAGCTGTCCGTGCGCACCCAGCGGTTGCGGTACCAGGCGGCGCGGCCGTTCTCGATCCGAACGCCGTGGATCATGCCGTCGCCGGTGAACCAGTGCCCGGTCGCCTGCCGCGGGTTGGGGCCGTTACGCAGGTACCAGCCCTCCAGCTCAGGAGGAATCGCCCCCTCCACCGGCAGGTCGAACGCGGTCAGCTCGTCGGGCACCGGCGCGTAGTTGCCGACCTTGAAGATCTCGTCGGCGTCGACCGGAGTGGGCTTCGAGGTGGTTTCGGTCATGGGGCTGAACCTCCTGTCACGGTCACTCCACACTGACACCCCACAAGTGACCTGTCAATAGTGGAATGTGTTCGCGTCGCGAACCTGTCACTTGCGGAGGAGGATCACAGAATGCCTGATCGCCGACACTCCGCGGCGCTGTTCAAGGCGGTCGTGGGGCGCGGCGGCACGTCCGCGCCGAACATCGTCGACGAACTGCGCCGGGTGATCCTCGACGGTGCGGTCCCGCCCGGCACCCCGATCCCGGTGGGCGAGGTCGCCGACCTGTTCGGGGTGAGCCACATCCCGGTCCGGGAAAGCCTCAAAACCCTGACCGGGGAAGGGCTGGTGCAGCACCGGCCGAACGCCGGCTACGCCGTCGCCCAACTCACCGCCACCGAGCTGGCCGAGATGTATCTGGTGCGCGAGACTCTCGAATCGGCCGCGATGGCGGCCGCCGTGCACAAGGCCACCGCCGCCGACCGGGCGCACCTGATCGAGACGCACGAAAGCATGGCGCAGGCACTGAAATTCGACGACGCCCAGGCCTACCACCGCTACAGCAGGCAGTTCCACATGGCGCTCAGCCGCCCCTGCTGCATGCTGCGGCTGGTGCGCATGCTCGAGAACGCCTGGAACATCACCGAACCCGTGCAGCTGATGGTGCACGTGGGTCGAGACCAGCGCACGCTGCTCCACGAGGACCACCGCGTGATGCTCGATGCGTTCCTGGCCCGGGATCCCGACGCGCTGGCGGCCGCCTCGGCGGCGCACAACAAGCGCCTCAACGGAGTGGTGGCGTCGCTGCCTGCCGACACCGGGCTCGTGATCGACGGCGCCTGAGCGGTGCGTCGGCGAAATATATTCTCGGCGCAACGGTGGAGAAACACACCGTAACTAGCTTCCGTGCATCACGTTCTTCGAGCAGGAAGCTGACCCATGACAGACATCCGAGACGTGCCTCCGGGCGCCCGAATCGGCGCCGACGACATGGTCGAAGCCTCCGGGCATCCTGTCGGCGGAGGCCTCATCAAGGCCGGCTACGACCCGCGGCTGACCAACGAGGATCTGGCGCCGCTGGCCAAGCAGCGCTGGACGTCCTACAACATCTTTGCGTTCTGGATGTCCGATGTGCACAGCGTCGGCGGGTACGTCACCGCGGGCAGCCTGTTCGCGCTCGGCCTGGCCAGCTGGCAGGTGCTCATCGCGCTGCTCGTCGGCATCGTGATCGTCAACATCTTCTGCAATCTGGTGGCCAAACCCAGCCAGCACGCCGGCGTGCCCTACCCGGTGGTGTGCCGCAGCTCGTTCGGCGTGCTGGGCGCCAACATCCCGGCGATCATCCGCGGCCTGATCGCGGTGGCCTGGTACGGCATCCAGACCTACCTGGCTTCGGCGGCGCTGGATGTGGTGCTGCTCAAGCTGTTCCCCGGTCTGATGCCCTACGCCCAGGTCGAGAACTACGGGTTCGCCGGCCTTTCCCTGCTCGGCTGGGCCAGCTTCCTGCTGCTGTGGGTCCTGCAGGCGTGCGTGTTCTGGCGCGGCATGGAGTCGATCCGCAAATTCATCGACTTCTGCGGGCCGGCCGTCTACGTCGTGATGTTCATCCTCTGCGGTTACCTGCTGTACCGGTCCGGCTGGCACGTCAGCCTGACCCTCGGCGGCGAGAAGACCGGCAACACGCTGGCGGTGATGCTGGGTGCGACCGCGCTGGTCGTCTCGTACTTCTCGGGTCCGATGCTGAACTTCGGCGACTTCTCGCGTTACGGCAAGTCTTTCGAGGCGGTCAAGAGGGGCAACTTCCTCGGCCTGCCGGTCAACTTCCTGGTGTTCTCACTTCTGGTGGTGATGACCGCCGCCGCAACGGTCCCGGTGTTCGGCGAGCTGCTCACCGATCCGGTCGAGACGGTCGCCCGCATCGACAACACGATGGCGATCATCCTGGGCGCGTTGACATTCAGCATCGCCACGATCGGCATCAACATCGTCGCGAACTTCATCTCGCCGGCGTTCGACTTCTCCAACGTCAGCCCGCAGAAGATCAGCTGGCGGATGGGCGGCATGATCGCCGCGGTCGGCTCGGTGCTGATCACCCCGTGGAACCTGTACAGCAATCCGGAGGTCATCCACTACACGCTGGAGACCCTCGGTGCGTTCATCGGCCCGTTGTTCGGTGTGCTGATCGCCGACTACTACCTGGTGCGCAAGCAGAAGATCGTGGTCGACGACCTCTTCACGATGAGCCCGAAGGCCAACTACTGGTACGCCAAGGGCTACAACCCGGTCGCGGTCGCGGCGACTCTCGTCGGTGCGACCCTCGCGGTGATTCCGGTGCTGCTCGGGGGATCGGTCACCGGTATGTCCGCGGCGGCGCAGTACAGCTGGTTCATCGGGTGCGGCGTCGGGTTCGCCCTGTACTACCTGCTGGCCACCCGTGGGCCCTGGCGGATGTCGCCGTTGCGGGACGCGGTGGCCGACACCGCGCCCGAACCTGTGGCCTGACCGCCGCCTGGGCACGGCCCCGATAGTCCACTTCTGGAATATCGGGGCCGTACTATGCCGCCATGAGCCTTCGGATAGCCGCCCTCGGACTGCTGGCCGAGCGTCCGGCCAGCGGCTACGACCTGCTCAAGCAGTTCGAGAACTCGATGGCCAACGTGTGGCCCGCCACCCAGAGCCAGCTGTACTCCGAGCTCAACAAGCTGGCCGCCGCCGGCCTGATCGAGGTGTGCGCGGTCGGTCCGCGCGGCCGCAAGGAGTACCAGATCACCGACGCGGGCCGCACCGAGCTGCAGCGCTGGGTCACCAGCCCGCAGGACGATCCGCCGTTCCGCAGCGCGGCTCTGCTGCGGGTCTTCCTGCTCGGGCTGATTCCGCCCGAGCAGGCGCGCGCACATCTGCACGCCATGGCCGAGCAGGCCGAGGACGAGATCCGGCGGCTGACGGCGCTGCGCGACTCACTGACGGCGGGACGGCCCGGCGGGTCGGCCGACGGGGAGTTCTTCGGGCTGGCGGCCCTGGAGTACGGATTGCGACTGCATGCGATGCAGGCGCAATGGGCCAGGTCGGTCGTCGATCGACTGCCGGACTGATCACATCGTCGTTGCATCGCGATAGTTTCCGATATATCGTCAACGTATCGGAAGCGCGGTTTGTGCTTCCTTCGACAGAGAAGAGCACCCCATGAACACCCCTTTCACCCCACCCGGCAACCCGTTCGAGGGCCCTTTCGAGAGGCACGGTTTCGGATTCGGCCCGGTCGATCCCCGTGTCCTGCACGGACGTCGTCGCCCGTCCCGGCGCGAGTTCCGCGAGCACGTCCGCGAGCATCGCGGCGACGCGGGCTTCGGCTCCGGCGGCTTCGGACCCGGTTTCGGGCCCGGCTTTGGACCCGGCGGCTTCGGTCCGGGCTTCGGTTTCGGCCCGGGCGGCCCCGGCGGCCGACGCGGCGGACCCCGACGCGGTGGCCGCGGTAGGCGCGGCGACGTGCGCGCGGCGATCCTCACGCTGCTGACCGATCGGCCCATGCACGGCTACGAGATGATCCAGGAGATCAACGAGCGCAGTCAGCAGCTGTGGAAGCCCAGCCCCGGCTCGATCTACCCGACCCTGCAGCTGCTGGTCGACGAAGGCCTGCTCACGGCCACCGAGACCGGCGGCAGCAAGAAGCTGTTCGAACTGACCGAGGAAGGCCGGGAGGCTGCGGCGAAGATCGAGACGGCACCGTGGGACACCATCACCGAGGATGCCGATCCCGGTGCGATGGACCTGCGCCACGCCGCCGGCCAGCTGATGGGCGCCGTCGCGCAGTCGGCGCACGCGGCCACCCCGGAACAGCAGCAGCGCATCCTCGACATCGTCAACACGGCCCGCCGCGAGATCTACCACGTCCTCGGCGAGGACTGATCTTCGGGCTTTTCGGTGAATTCGGCGCGGTTTGTGCCCGTTAGCGGGAACGAATCGCGCCGAATCCGCGTAAGTACAGAGCATGGACACCTACCCCCTCGGGTCGTACACAGTCGGCCGCGTCGGTTTCGGCGCGATGCAACTGCCGGGTCCCGGCGTCTTCGGGCCGCCGCGCGACCATGATCAGGCCGTGGCGGTGCTCAAGCGCGCACTCGAGCTGGGCATCGATCACATCGACACCGCCCAGATCTACGGACCCGACGTCGCCAACGAACTGATCCGCGAGGCGCTGCATCCGTACCCCGCCGGTCTTGCGCTGGTGAGCAAGGTCGGCGGCAAGCGCGACGAACAGGGCAACTGGCTGCCCGCACAGGAACCCGACGACCTGCGCGCCCAGCTCGAGGAGAATCTCCGCACGCTGGACACCGACCGGTTGGCGGCGGTCAACCTGCGGCTGTTCGGCGCAGGCGAGGCGGTCCCTGACACCGTGGACCGGGATCTGTTCGACCGCCAGCTCTCGACGATGATCCAGGCCCGCGACGAGGGTCTGATCGACGGCATCGGGCTGAGCAACATCGGCGTCGACCATCTGCGAACGGCGTTGGAGCGCACCGAGATCGCGTGTGTGCAGAACGCGTACAACTTGCTGGACCGGACCTCGCAGCCCGTGTTGGAGCTGTGCGTGGAGCACGGCATTGCGTTCGTGCCGTTCTTCCCGCTCGGCTCGGGTTTCCTGCCCGACAACCCGGTGCTCAACTATCCGGCGGTGGTCCGGGAAGCGCAGAAGCTCGGTCGCACCCCGGCCCAGATCGTGCTGGCGTGGACGCTGTCGGTGGCGCCGAACGTGCTGTTGATCCCGGGCACGTCGTCGGTGACGCACCTGGAGGAGAACACCGCCGTGCGTGACATCACGCTCGACGAGCAGACCAAGCGGGAGCTGGACGGCGCGGCGACCGCGGCGGAGACAAGCTGAGTCCCTGGCGTACCAAATATCCGACCTTTTCCGTAGAAGTGCGAGTGGACGTCTGCACACCGCGGATAGCTGGGGCTGGTGTGTCCCGTGGTGAATCGGAAGCCGGCGACCGGCGTGCGATTACTGTTTCGCGTCCCCGGCTAATAAAATCGGCTGCACAATGACGAATTCCACCGCGACGGGGTCTCGATCCGACCTCGTCTCGACCGAGGCGCGACGCCGCAGAACGTTCGCAGTGATCAGCCACCCCGACGCCGGCAAGTCCACCCTGACCGAGGCCCTGGTCCTGCACGCCAAGGCCATCACCGAGGCCGGCGCCATCCATGGCAAAGCCGGCCGCCGGGCCACCGTGTCGGACTGGATGGAGATGGAGAAGGCCCGCGGCATTTCCATCACCTCGACGGCGCTGCAGTTCCCGTACAAGACGCAGGCCGGCGACACCTGCGTGATCAACCTGCTCGACACCCCCGGGCACGCGGACTTCTCCGAGGACACCTACCGGGTGCTGACCGCCGTCGACTCGGCGGTGATGCTCATCGACGCCGCCAAGGGTCTCGAACCGCAGACGTTGAAGCTGTTCCAGGTCTGTCGCCACCGGCGGATCCCGATCATCACGGTCGTCAACAAGTGGGACCGTCCCGGCCGGCACGCGCTGGAGTTGATGGACGAGATCCAGGAGCGGATCGGGCTGCGGCCCACGCCGCTGACGTGGCCGGTCGGTATCGCCGGCGACTTCAAGGGCGTGCTGGACCGGCGCACCGGCAAGTTCATCCGCTTCACCCGCACCGCCGGCGGGGCGACGGCAGCCCCCGAGGAGCACATCGATCCGGACAAGGCGCACGACGCGGCCGGTGTCGACTGGGACACTGCGGTCGAGGAGTCCGAGCTGCTCAGCGCCGACGGCGCCGACTTCGATCCCGACACGTTCCTGGACTGCACCTCGACGCCGGTGCTGTTCACTTCTGCGGCACTGAATTTCGGCGTCAACCAGCTGCTCGATGTGCTGGCCCAGCTGGCCCCGTCGCCGAGCGGGCAGCTCGACGTCGACGGCAACCGCCGCGAGGCGGCGGCGCCGTTCAGCGCGTTCGTGTTCAAGGTGCAGGCGGGAATGGATTCCGCGCACCGCGACCGGATTGCCTACGCCCGGGTCTGCTCGGGCACTTTCGAGCGCGGCGATGTGCTGACCCACGCCACCACCGGCAAACCGTTCGTGACCAAGTACGCACAGTCGGTGTTCGGCCGGGAGCGCACGACGCTGGACACCGCGTGGCCGGGCGACGTGATCGGCCTGGCCAACGCCGCCGCGCTGCGCCCCGGCGACACCCTCTATCAGGACGTCGCGGTGCAGTACCCGCCGATCCCGAGCTTCTCGCCCGAGCACTTCTCCGTGGCGCGGGGCACCGACCCGAGTAAGCACAAGCAGTTCCGCAAGGGCATCGAGCAGCTCGACCAGGAGGGCGTGGTCCAGGTCCTGCGCTCGGACCGGCGCGGTGAGCAGGCCCCGGTCCTGGCCGCCGTCGGGCCGATGCAGTTCGAGGTGGCCAGCCACCGGATGGCCGCGGAGTTCGGTGCCCCGGTCGCGCTGGAATCGCTGCCGTATACGGTGGCCCGGATCTGTGACCCCGAGGACGCCGAAGCCCTGCAGAAGATGGCGGCCGTGGAGGTGTTCACCCGCAGCGACGGTGTTCTGCTCGCGGTGTTCTCCACAAAGTGGCGCCTGGAGACGGTGCAGCGGGAGAACCCGGACATGCAGTTGCGGGAACTGGTCGCCGCCGGTCAGTGATCACCCGGCCCCCACGGACGGGGTCGCGCTCCAGCTCAGCAGCAGGTTCAGCGCATCCCGGGACGGGCTGGCCGCCTCGGTGGTGTAGACGAACAGTGCCTGGTCCGCGTCGCCGGGCATCGTGAACGTCTCGTAGTCGACGGTGAGCTCGCCGACGACGGGATGCCGCAGCCGCTTGGTGCCGTAGGTGCGTTGGAAGACCCGGTGTTCGGACCACCACGCCCGGAATTGCGCGCTGGCCTGCGACAGTTCGGCGACGAGTTCCGCGGCGGTCGGGTCGGTGAGGTCGGCGCCGACGTCCAGACGCAGGTTCTCCACGGCGGATCGTGCCTGAACCTCCCAGTCCGCGAACAGGTTTCGCGCCTGCTGCGAGGTGAACATCCAGCGCGCGTAGTTGCGTTCTCGCGGTGGCATCGCATTGAAGTCGGCGAACAGCACCCGGGCGGCGCGGTTGGTGGCCAGCACGTCGGTGCGACGGCCGAGGATCATCGCCGGTGCGCCGTCGAGTGAGTCGAGCAACTGGTAGAGCCCGGGCCCGGTGGCGTCCAGGTCCAGCGCGCGGGCGATCCCGTCGAGCACGGCATCCGACGGCGTGATCCGGCGGCCCTGCTCCAGCCTCGTGTAGTAGTCGGTCGAGACACCGGCCAGCATCGCGACCTCTTCGCGCCGCAGTCCCGGCACCCGGCGCACCCGCCCGTCGGCGGGCAGTCCGGCCCGCTCCGGATCGACGGCGCTGCCGGTCTCGCTCGCGCAGGCCGAGATCGACTCGCTGACCCACGACGTGAAAGCCGGCCGCGACCTCGCGCTGACCACCGACCACCGGTAGCGGGTCAGTCGACGTCGACCCAGTCCAGGGTGCGCTGCACGGCTTTACGCCATCCGGCGTGACCGGCGGAGCGCTGGTCCTCGGACCATTCCGGGGACCACCGCTTGCCCTCCTGCCAGTTGGCCCGCAGATCGTCTGGGCCGTCCCAGAATCCGACGGCCAGCCCGGCGGCGTAGGCCGCACCCAGGGCCGTGGTCTCGGCGACGACCGGTTTGACCACGTCGACCCCGAGCACGTCGGCCTGGATCTGCATGCACAGGTCGTTGGCGGTGATGCCGCCGTCGACCTTCAGGACCTCCAGGCGCACACCGGAATCGGCGGCCATCGCGTCGACGACGTCACGGCTCTGATAGCAGATGGCCTCCAGCGTCGCGCGTGCGACGTGCGCGTTGGTGTTGAACCGGGACAGCCCGACAATTGCGCCGCGGGCGTCCGACCGCCAGTACGGGGCGAACAGGCCGGAGAACGCGGGCACGAAGTACACCCCGCCGTTGTCCTCGACCTGGCGGGCCAGCGCCTCACTCTGCGACGCACCGCTGATGATGCCGAGCTGGTCGCGCAGCCACTGCACCGCCGATCCGGTCACCGCGATCGAACCCTCAAGCGCGTAAACGGGTTTGGCGTCGCCGAACTGGTAGCAGACCGTGGTCAGCAACCCGTTCTGCGAACGCACGATCTCCTCGCCGGTGTTCAGGAGCAGGAAATTGCCTGTGCCGTAGGTGTTCTTGGCCTCGCCGGCGTCGAGGCAGACCTGTCCGACCATCGCGGCCTGCTGGTCGCCGAGGATCCCGGTGATCGCCAGCTCGCCGTCGGCCGGTCCGGTCTCGACGGTGCACCCGTACGGTTTCGGCGACGACGACGGCTTGATCTCGGGCAGCATCTGGCGCGGGATGTCGAAGAACCCCAGCAGTTCGTCGTCCCAGTCCAGGGTCTCCAGGTTCATCAGCATGGTGCGGCTGGCGTTGGTGACGTCGGTGACGTGTACGCCTCCGCGGTGCCCGCCGGTCAGATTCCACAGCACCCACGTGTCGGTGGTGCCGAAGATCGCGTCGCCGTTCTCGGCGTCGGCGCGCAGCCCGTCGACGTTCTCCAGCAGCCACTGCAGCTTTCCGCCGGAGAAGTAGGTGGCCGGCGGCAGCCCGGCCTTCTGCCGGATCACGTCACCGCGTCCGTCGCGGTCCAGCGCGGACGCGATCCGGTCGGTGCGGGTGTCCTGCCAGACGATCGCGTTGTAGTAGGGCCGCCCGGTGTGCCGGTTCCACACCAGCGAGGTCTCGCGCTGGTTGGTGATGCCAAGCGCCGCGAGGTCGGCGGTCGTCAGGTTCGTCCGGTTCAGCGCGGTGGCCAGCACAGAACCGGTGCGTTCCCAGATATCTACCGGGTTGTGCTCCACCCAGCCCGCCCTGGGCAGGATCTGTTCGTGTTCGAGCTGGTGACGGCCCACCTCGGCGCCGTCGTGGTCGAAGATCATGCACCGGGTGCTGGTGGTGCCCTGGTCGATTGCAGCGACGAAGTCGGCCATTCGTCCATGATGGACCACATGCCCGTAGACACCGCCGACATTTCCGCGATGCCACGCGGCGGGCCGGACGCGTCGTGTCTGGACCGGCTGCTGCACACCGATCGGAGGGAGTACCTCGATCGGGAGGATGTCGACCCGCGGGTCCGGCGCAGCGTGGTCCGCGCACTGGAGTGGACCGGCGACGTGTTCGGCAACCACGAGAAGTTCGCCAAGCTCGCACTCGACGAGGTCGCCGACGTCGCCGACCCGCGGATCCTGGAGTTGGGCGCGGGCCACGGCGGGTTGTCCCGCACGCTGCTGGAGTGGCATCCCAGCGCGCGGCTGACCGTCACCGACGTCGATCCGGAGTCGGTCGCGGCGATCGGGGCCACAGATCTGGGGTCCCATCCGCGCGCGACGGTCCGCCAGATGGACGCGACGTCGCTGGACGCGGCCGACGGCGAGTTCGACCTGGCGGTGTTCGTGCTGTCGTTGCATCATCTGCCACCTGTGGACGCGGCCCGGGTGATCGCCGAGGGCGCCCGGGCGGCGGACAAGCTGCTCATCATCGACCTGCCCCGCCCGCCGGTGCCGCTGCACGTGCTGCGACTGGCCGCGATGCTGCCGTGGGCGCCGCTGGTGCCGTTCGTGCACGACGGGGTGATCAGCTCGCTGCGCGCCTACAGTCCGTCGGCGCTGCGCGCGCTGGCCGCGTGCGCCGACCCGCCGGTCGACATCGAGTTGCGGGGGGGCTTACTCGG
>NZ_BCRS01000185.1 GCF_001552715.1 Mycolicibacterium vaccae NBRC 14118 = CIP 105934
GGCCGACGTGCTGCACCTGGGTCAGGACGACCTGCCGCTGACCGTGGCCCGCGACATCGTCGGCCGCCGGGTGGTGGGCCGCTCGACGCACGACCTCGAGCAGGTCCGGGCGGCGGTCGTCGAGGACGTCGACTACTTCTGTGTGGGTCCGTGCTGGCCGACGCCGACGAAGCCGGGACGGCCCGCGCCGGGGCTGGAGCTGGTCCGGGCCGCCGCTGTGCTGGGCACCGACAAGCCGTGGTTCGCGATCGGCGGCATCGACGCCGACCGGCTGCCGGAGGTCCTGGCCGCCGGGGCGCGGCGGGTGGTGGTGGTGCGGGCGATCACCGCGGCCGACGATCCGAAGGCCGCGGCCAGAGAGCTCGCCGGGATGCTCAGCTCTGCGGGTTGACCAGCAGCGGGATCGCGGCAGTGACCTCGCGCAGCCGGTCCCAGCTGGCGGCGAAACCGGGATGCAGCGGCAGGTCGGCGACCTCGTCCTCGGCGACCCAGCGCAGCTCGGCGCTCTCCCGGTTGGGCACGGTGGCCAGTTCGACCGACGCGTCGGCGATCACCGTGGTGTAGGTCCACCCGGACACCTCGGCGGTGACCACGGTGGTCCGCACGGTCACCTGCTCGGGCACCAGCCCGGCTTCCTCTTCGGCCTCGCGCACCGCGGCCTGTTCGGCGGTTTCGTGACTGTCGCGGGCCCCACCGGGCAGACCCCAGGTGCCGCCCTGATGGCTCCACGGCGCGCGGTGCTGCAGCAGCACGGCAGCCGATCCGTCGGGCCGCGGCGCGCGCAGCAACAGTCCCGCCGCGCCGTGCCGGCCCCAGTAGGCATTGCCCGACGCCGACACGACCCAGCCGTCCCCGTCTCCACGCACGCGTTCAGGATAGGGAACGCGCCGACATTCGGGGCACCTGAATCCCCGCACGCCGCACCGTCTGCTCTTAGACTTCCCTCATAGAATCCGTCCGTAGCTAGAGTTTGCAGAAGACCGACCGCCGAAGTGATCGAGACCAGGATGAGGTCCGCCCAGACGTGACTGTGGAGTTGGCGCACCCCTCGACCGAGCCTCTGGCGTCGCGGTCGCCGACCACCGCGCCGCATCCGCGGTGGTGGTTCCTCTGGACCACGCCGGGCCGCATCCTGACGATCGGGCTGGTGCTCGCCGCTCTGGTGGTCGCCAGCGCCTTCGCCACCTCGACCACGATCAACGACCGCCAGAACGCGCTGACGACCGTGCTGGACCACACCGAGCCGCTGTCGTTCGCCGCGGGGCAGCTCTACACCACGCTGTCGGTCGCCGACGCGGCCGCGGCCACCGCGTTCATCGCCGGTTCCGAACCGCGTGCGGTGCGGCAACGCTACGAACAGGCGATCACCGACGCGTCCGTCGCGGTGACGCGGGCGTCCAGCGGTCTGACCGAGGAGTCGCTGGTGCAGCTGCTGGGCCGGATCAACGCCCGGCTCGCGGTGTACACCGGGCTGGTGGAGACCGCCAGGACGAACAACCGCGCGGGCAACCCGGTCGGCTCGTCGTACCTGTCCGAGGCGTCGGCGCTGATGCAGCAGCAGATCCTGCCCGACGCCCAGCAGCTGTACGAAGAGACCTCGGCGCGGGTGGACGCCGAGACCACCGCGTCCACCCGGATCCCGACGCCGGTGATCCTGGTGGTGGTCGCGACGCTGCTGTTCGGGGTGTTCGCCAACCGCTGGCTGGCCAAGCGCACGAGGCGCCGCGTGAACGTCGGGTTCGTCGCGGGCGGGCTCGCGGTGCTGATCATGCTGATGTGGGTCGGCACGGCGCTGGTGATCTCCACTTCGGACAGCCGCAGCGCCAAGGAGACCGCGGCCGAGTCGCTGAAGACGGTGACGACGCTGGCGATCACCGCGCAGCAGGCGCGAGCCGACGAGACGCTGTCGCTGATCCGCCGTGGCGACGAGGATGTCCGTAAGCAGTCCTACTACCAGCGCATCGAGATGATGAAGCAGCAGCTCGCCCGTTATCTGTCCCGCGACGACGCGATCGACAAGTCCGACCTGTCCGACGCCGACGCACTGCTGGACCGCTGGCGGGCAGCCGACGACCGGATCTCCGCCTACATCGCGGTCGGCAACTACCAGGCCGCGACGCAGGTGGCGTTGGGCACGGGTGAGGACGACTCCACCCCCGCGTTCAACAAGCTCGACGAGGCGCTGAGCAAGGGCATCGAGCAGAGCCGGACGCAGCTGCGCAACGAGATCGTCAACGCCCGACGGGTGCTGTCGGGTTCGACGGTGGGTGCTGCGGCGCTGTCGATCGTGGCGGCTGTGGCGGTGGCGTTGGGGATCTGGCCGAGATTGAGCGAGTACCGGTGATGAGCGCTTGCGCGAAGAACAAACAGCCGGTGATGAGCGCCAAGATCTGGGCCGCGCTGCTCTCCGGGGTGCTGTTGCTCGCCGGGTGTGGGGAGACGTCACCGATGGTGGCCATGCCGAGCGTCGTGCTCGCACCGCCCACGCCGGCGGGATTCGAGGAGCTGCCGCCCGAATCGGCGCGTCCGCCGTCGGCGCGCGACGAGGACTGCGACCCGCGGGTGAGCCTGCGCCCGTTCGACAACGAGGAGGACGCGGCGAAGGCGGTGGCCAACATCAAGGCCCGCGGCCGCCTGATCGTCGGCCTGGACATCGGCAGCAACCTGTTCAGCTTCCGTGATCCGATCACCGGCGAGATCACCGGATTCGACGTCGACATCGCCGGCGAGATCGCGCGGGACATCTTCGGCACCCCGTCGCAGGTGGAGTACCGCATCCTGGCGTCGTCGGACCGGATCGCCGCGCTGCAGAACAACGACGTCGACGTCGTGGTGAAGACCATGACGATCACCTGTGAACGCAAGAAGCTGGTCAACTTCTCGACCGCGTATCTGACCGCCAACCAGCGCATCCTGGCGCCAAGGGATTCCAACATCCGGCAGTCGGCGGACCTGTCGGGTAAGCGCGTGTGCGTGGCCAAGGGCACCACGTCACTGGAGCGCATCCAGCAGATCACCCCGCCGCCGATCATCGTCGGCGTCGTGACGTGGGCGGACTGCCTGGTGGCCCTGCAGCAGCGGCAGGTCGAGGCCGTCAGCACCGACGATGCGATCCTGGCCGGGCTGGTGTCCCAGGACCCGTACCTGCACATCGTCGGCCCGTCGATGAACAAGGAGCTCTACGGCATCGGCATCAATCTGGAGAACACCGGCCTGGTGCGCTTCGTCAACGGCACGCTGCAGCGCATCCGGCGCGACGGCACGTGGAACACGTTGTACCGCAAGTGGTTGACCGTCCTGGGGCCTGCGCCCGCGCCCCCCGTCGCGAGGTATTCCGACTGATGGGCGAAGCCGAAAACCTCGACGCCGTCGACGACGACCCCGGCACCCAGCCGGCGAGTTTCTCCGATCTCGCCGACGACACGATGTCGACGATGCGGCCGATGGCCACCCAGGCGGTGTTCCGGCCCAATTTCTTCGACGACGACGAGGACCACGACGCGGGGTACCACACCGGCGACACGGTGCCGCAGCTGAGCACCACGGTGACCCGGCACATGTCCCCGACCCGCAGGCTCGGCGGCGGGCTGGTCGAGATCCCGCGGGTGCCGACCCGGGATCCGTTGGCGGCGTTGATGACCGACCCCGTGGTGGCGGAGTCCAAACGCTTCTGCTGGAACTGCGGCAGGCCGGTGGGCCGCTCGAGCGCGGACGGTAAGGCGCTCTCCGAGGGCTGGTGCCCGCACTGCGGCAGCGCGTATTCGTTTCTGCCGCAGCTCAATGTCGGTGACATCGTCGCCGACCAGTACGAGATCAAGGGCTGCATCGCCCACGGCGGGCTGGGCTGGGTCTACCTGGCGTTCGACAAGAACGTCAACGACCGGCCGGTGGTGCTGAAGGGCCTCGTGCATTCCGGCGACGCCGAGGCGCAGGCGATCGCGATGGCCGAGCGTCAGTTCCTGGCCGAGGTGACCCACCCCGGGATCGTGAAGATCTACAACTTCGTCGAACACGACGACAAGCACGGCAACCCGGTCGGCTACATCGTCATGGAGTACGTGGGCGGGACGTCGCTCAAACAGGCCACCCACGACCGCAAGCGGGACCGCTCGCTGCTACCGGTGGCCGAGGCGATCGGCTACATGCTCGAAATCCTGCCCGCGCTCGGCTATCTGCACTCGATCGGGCTGGTGTACAACGACCTCAAACCCGAGAACCTGATGGTCACCGAGGACCAGCTCAAGCTGATCGACCTCGGCGCGGTCTCGCGGATCAACTCGTTTGGCTACCTGTACGGCACACCGGGTTTCCAGGCGCCGGAGATCGTGCGCACCGGCCCCACGGTCGCGACCGACATCTACACGGTGGGCCGCACACTGGCGGCGCTGACGCTGAAGTTGCGCACCCGCAGGGGACGGTACGTCGACGGTCTGCCCGAGGACGACCCGGTGCTGGCCGAGTACGACTCGTTCGGCAGATTGCTGCGCCGCGCGATCGACCCCGATCCGAGGCGCCGGTTCCAGAGCGCCGAGGAGATGTCCAGCCAGCTGATGGGTGTGCTCCGCGAGGTGGTGGCCAAGGACACCGGGGTGCCGCGGCCCGGTCTGTCGACCACGTTCAGCCCGTCGCGCTCGACGTTCGGGGTGGATCTGCTCGTCGCACACACCGACGTCTACCTCGACGGCCAGGTGCATTCGGAGAAGCTGACCGCGCAGGAGATCGTCCGGGCCCTGCAGGTGCCGCTGGTCGACCCGACCGACGTGGGTGCCGCCGTGCTGTCGGCGACGGTGCTCAGCGAGCCCGTGCAGACGTTGGATTCGTTGCGCGCGGCGCGGCACGGCGCGCTGGACTCCGAGGGCATCGACTTGACCCAGTCGGTGGAGCTGCCGCTGATGGAGGCGCGCGCGCTGCTGGACCTCGGCGACGTCGCCAAGGCCACCCGCAAGCTCGACGAACTCGCCGCACGCGTCGGCTGGCGGTGGCGACTGGTCTGGTTCCGCGCCGTCTCGGAGTTGTTGACTGCGGACTATGACTCGGCCACAAAGCATTTCACCGAGGTACTGGACACGCTGCCCGGCGAGTTGGCCCCGAAGCTGGCGCTGGCCGCCACCGCCGAATTGGCCGGTACCGCCGATGAAGGCAAGTTCTACGACACCGTGTGGTCCACCGACCACGGGGTGATCTCCGCCGGGTTCGGCCTGGCGCGCGCCCAGTCGGCCGCCGGAGACCGCGACGCCGCGGTCCGCACTCTCGACGAAGTGCCCGCCACCTCAAGGCATTTCACGACGGCCAGGTTGACCAGCGCGGTGACGCTGCTGTCCGGCCGGTCGAGCAGCGAGATCACCGAGCAGCACATCCGCGACGCCGCGCGCCGGGTCGAGGCGCTGCCCGACACCGAGCCCCGGGTGTTGCAGATCCGCGCGCTGGTGCTGGGCACCGCGATGGACTGGCTTGCCGACAACACCGCCAGTACCAACCACATCCTGGGTTTCCCGTTCACCGAGCACGGGCTGCAGCTAGGCGTCGAGGCGTCGCTGCGCAGCCTCGCCCGGGTGGCCCCCACCCAGTCCCACCGCTACGCGCTGGTCGACCTGGCCAACAGCGTGCGGCCGATGTCGACGTTCTGACCGGCAACAACGGATTTCGTTGCTGGACACCTCCGGGCGGCCCTGACGGCGCCCGGTTGCGCCCGAGGCGGGTGGACATACGGCCAAATGCGCTGGTGAACGTACATACATGTGATTCAGAACGAATCATGGTCACGCCACGGATTCCGTAGTATCGTGTCGCACATCACAAGGTGACGTCATCGGCGCAGCTTTGAGACGCAGGGCTCGGTCCCCTGACCTCACCCGTAAACGAATTTCACGGTGCCTCCTGACTTCTTCTAGGGAGTCCATATGTCCATAACCGATCCCCTGCCGGCCCCCAGTACGCAGCGGGTATTCCGGCCGGATCCGACCTCGTTCGATCTTCGCGAGGAACACCACCACGCGACGTTCTCCGCCTGCCTACTCCCGCCGTCGACCGTGCTGATCACCGTCCACGGGGAGATCGACGCGAACAACGGCATGGCGCTGGCGCGCTACGTCGAGAAGCGGCTGGCCGGCGCGCGGAAGGTGATCGTCGACCTGCAGACCGTCGAGTTCTTCGCCGCCGCGGGATTCGCCGCGCTGTCGAACATCAACGTGGTCTGCGCCCGCAGCGGAGTTCGCTGGAGCCTGCTCACGGGAACTCATGTGCGCCGGCTGCTGACGATCTGCGACCCGCAGCGCGAGCTACCCGTCGCCGAGACCGGCGGCAAGTACGCGCGCACACGCCCGGGCGATCGCCAACTCCTCGTCGGTGGGTACAACTAGCACGGTGATCGGCGCCCCGTCCGGGGAGATCCGCCTGGCCGTCCTGGCCGGGCTCTCGTTGAGGTGCTCGTCGAGTTCGATGCCGAACGCGGTGAGGCCCGACAGCGCGTCGCGCCGGACCGCCGCGTCGTTCTCGCCGACCCCTGCGGTGAAGGTGATGACGTCGACAGAGCCGAGCACCGCCAGATAGGCGCCGATGTACTTGCGCAACCGGTGGATGTACACGTCGTAGGCCAGTTGCGCTGCGCTGTCGCCGGATTCGATCTCGCGGTGCAGCTCCCGGAAGTCGATCTCGCCGCCGAGGCCACGGACACCCGAGCTCTTGTTGAGCATCGTCTCGATGTCCTCGACACTCATGCCCGCGGTGCGCCAGAGGTAGAAGATGACCCCGGGATCCACGTCGCCCGACCGTGTTCCCATCACCAGCCCTTCCATCGGGGTGAGGCCCATCGAGGTCTCCACGGGCCTGCCACCGACGATCGCCGAGGCTGACGCGCCGTTGCCGAGATGCAGCACGATCTGGCTCAGCGATTCCAGCGGCGCACCGAGGAACGCGGCGGCCTGCTCGCTGACGTACTGGTGCGAGGTGCCGTGGAAGCCGTAACGGCGGACGCTCCAGGATTCGGCGACCTCGGCGTCGATCGCGTAGGTGGCCGCCGCGGCAGGCAGGTCGTGGAAGAACGCGGTGTCGAACACCGCGATGTGCGGCAGGTCGGGCAGCGCCTTGCGGGCCACCTCGATTCCCAGGATCGCCGGCGGATTGTGCAGCGGCGCAAGGGGGGCCAGCTCTTTGAGCCGCACGAGGGTGTCGTCGTCGACGATGGTGGGCCGGTGCAGGTCCGGACCGCCGTGCACGACGCGGTGCCCGACCGCGACGAGGCCGAGGTCTTCGAGCGTGTGACCGTCGGAGGCCAGCGCGTCGAAGACCACCTCCATCGCCGCGGCGTGGTCGGCGACACCGCCGGCGTCCGGCCTCGGGTCGCCGATCCGCTCGACGATCCCGTCGGCGACCAGCACACCCGAATCCGGGTCCATCACCGCGTATTTGACCGACGAGGAGCCGGAGTTCAGCACCAGTACCGACCGTGACATCGTGTTCACCCCTGGGCCTGGATCGCGGTGAGGGCCACCGTGTAAACGATGTCCTCGACGAGCGCTCCGCGGGACAGATCGTTGACGGGTTTGTTCAGTCCCTGTAACACCGGTCCGATCGCGATGGCTCCCGCGCTGCGCTGCACCGCTTTGTAGGTGTTGTTGCCGGTGTTGAGGTCCGGGAAGATCAGCACGGTGGCGTGGCCGGCCACCTTCGAGTCCGGCATCTTGGTCTTGGCCACCGACGGCTCCACCGCCGCGTCGTACTGGATCGGTCCCTCGACCAGCAGCTCGGGTGCCCGCTGCCGGACCAGTTCGGCTGCCTTGCGGACCTTTTCGACGTCGGCACCGGTGCCGGAGGTGCCGGTCGAGTACGACAGCATCGCCACCCTCGGCTCGATGCCGAACTGCGCGGCGGTCCGTGCCGACGAGATCGCGATGTCGGCGAGCTGTTCGGCGGTGGGGTCGGGCACGATCGCGCAATCTCCGTAGGCGAGCACCTCATGCGCCAAACACATCAGGAAGATGCTCGACACCGTGGAGACGTCCGGCTGGGTCTTGATGATCTCGAACGCCGGGCGCACCGTGTGGGCGGTGGTGTGCTTGGCGCCCGACACCATGCCGTCGACCATGTCGTTGTGCACCAGCATGGTGCCGAAATACGACACATCGTGCATGATCTCGCGAGCCTGTTCCCGCGTCACACCCTTGTGTGCGCGGAGCTGCGCGTACTGCTCGGCGAAGCGGTCGCACAGCTCGCTGGTCCGGGGGTCGAGCACCTGCGCGGCCGACAGGTCGACACCGAGTTCGGCGGCACGGCCGCGGATCTGGGCCTCGTCGCCGAGGATCGTCAGGTCGGCCACGCCGCGGTCGAGCAGTCGGCCCGCGGCCTTGAGGATGCGGTCGTCGTCGCCCTCGGGCAGCACGATGCGCTTGCGGTCCGCGCGGGCCCGGTCCAGCAGCCGGTGGGTGAACATCTGCGGGGTGACCACGGTGGGAATCGGAAAAGCCAAGTGCGTCAACAACTCTTCGACATCGACGTGAGTCTCCATGAGGCTGAGCGCGGTGTCGATCTTGCGGTTCGACGTCGCGGTGACCCGCCCGCGGGTGGCCGCCACCCGACTCGCGGTCTCGAAGGTGCCGAACCGGGTCTCGATGATCGGGAGCCGAAGACCCAACCCGGACACCAGGGACCCGATGGCGGGATGCAGGGTCAGCCCGCCATTGAGGATCACCGCCGACAGCGACGGGAAGCCTTCCGCGGCATGGGCGCTGAGCACGGCGAGCACCACGTCGGAACGGTCGCCCGGAGTGATGACCGCGATGCCTTCGGTGAGCCTTTCCAGCACATGCTCGGCCGTCATGCCGGCGACCAGCACGTCGAGCACCTCCCGGTCGAACAGCGCGAGGTCGCCCTGCACCGGGGTGCCCTCGACCGCGTCGCGCAGTTCGGCCACCGAAGGGGCCACCAGCAGGGGTTCCTCGGGCAGCACGTAGGTGCGGGGGTCGATCCCGGCCAACGCCGCGGCCACCTCGGTCATCTCGGCCGGATCGCAGCGGTTGGCCACCACCGCGGCGGTGTAGGCGTGCTGCGCGGCGATCTCGTCGATACACAGCTCGACGACCTGGACGACCTGTTCGGGGGTGCGGCCCTTGGCCTTGACCGCGAGCACCACCGGCGCCCCGAGATTCGCGGCGATGCGGGCGTTCATCGACAGCTCGCTGGGTGCGGCCACGTCGGTGTAGTCACTGCCGACGACCAGCACCGCGTCGCACCGGCCGGCGACCCGGTGGAACCGGTCGACGATGTCGGCCAGCGCCGTGTCCGGGTCCTCGTGCAGCTGCTGGTAGCCGACCCCTACGCAGTCGTCGTAGGCCAGCCCCGCGGTGGTGTGCTCGAGCAGCATCTCGAGGATGTAGTCGCGGTGCTCACCCAGCCGGGTGATCGGCCGGAACACCCCGACCCGCGCGACGGCCGCCGCGAGGCGGTGCAGGATGCCGAGCGCGATCGTCGACTTGCCGGTGTCGCCTTCCGGCGACGCGATGTAGATGGCCGGATTGGTCGGGACTGTCTCGTTCGGCGCATCGGGCACCACTCAAGCCTGCCCTATGACCCCCCGCACCGCCAGCACCGCCCAGCGTGGCCCACCGCCCGAATTTAACTCGTTAGTAAGTTGTACAACTTTGCTAGCTGTGCTCTACTCTGTGAAATACGCCAGGCCAAGAGCTTTCTTAAGCAGTCGTTAATAATCGCCAAACTTGCACTGTCAGGTTTCACGATCACGGCGGCCGGGCGCGAACGTCGATGCCGGGGGGCCACATGTCTGTTCTCGAACTGCCGGAAACCGCGCGCGCCGGGCGGGACACCGCAGGCACCGCAGCGGTGTCACCGGTCGCGTGCACCCCGGCAGCGGCACCGCACGGCCCCCACCGCGCCTACCGCGGCTTCCTCGCCCGCCTGGTCGCCGCGGCCGGGCTGACCGCACTGGCCTACTCCTGGCTCTACGCCGACGTCCTGGCCGCCGCGCTGGCCGGCTCCCGCACCGCGTTCCTCGTCGTGGTTCCGGTGTTGCTGATGCTGATCGCGGCGTCCTACCGGACACCTCCGCGCGGCGTCGGGGACGCCGAATCCGACTGGATCATCGCCGCGCTGATCGGGGCCGCCGGATTCGCCGCCATCCACCTCGTCGGCGAGCGGATGCCGTCGCTGTCCGCGCTCTGGCGGCTGCCGATGCTCGGCCTCGCGGTGTGGTTCGCGTGCCTGCTCATCATCATGTTCGGGGTTCGTCACGTGCTGCGGATGTGGCCGATGTGGCTCTTCGCCGTGAGCACCCTGACGCCGTTGCCGCACCTGTTGGTCACCGCCGCGCTCGGCGGTTCCGACTCCGCCGCGGTGGTGGTGGCCGCCGCATTCGGGGCGGTCGCCGTGGCGCTGGCCGTCCGGACACCACGCGCCGGCCGACGGACCGCGGCCGCGATGTCGGCCTTTCTCGGCGGGGCGGCGATCGCGTTCACCGTCGGCCCGCATGCCGGACTGCTGGTGACCACCGCGCTGGCCGCGGGTGCCGTTCCGGTGGCCGTCACCGTGGCCTCCCATCTCCTCGGCGTCGTCGAACCTGTGGCGGCACGGGGCTTTCAGTTCGACCTGCCACAGAGGTCCGCGCGGTCCATGGCGCTGCTGCTCGCGGTGGCCGCAGCGCTGCTGTGCCTCAACGCCGGTGCAGGCACGGCCGTCGCGCACCCCGATTCCGTCGCCGCGGACTGGATCGAGCGCAGCGAACTGCGCCCCGCGTTGCGCTTCCCGTTCATCAGTCGCTACCTCGGAGGCGGCAGTCGGCTGGACCGCTACACCGTGGTACCGGAACCCGGACGGCCCGCGGCCGCCGTCGACGTGATCACCACCGCAAACCCGGCCCTGTTACGCGATTTCGCGGACACCGTGTGGTACCCGTCGGCGCATCCGGTCAGCTACCGCAGCGCCGCGCCGTCTGACCGGCTGCCCGCCGGAACACGGTTCGCCCACAGCGACGCCGATGCCGCCACCACCGGGACCGAACCGCAGTGGTACGCCCTGACCTGGCTGTGGTCGCTGGGCACCGTGCACCAGCAGGTCACCGTCATCGTCAGTCAGGACGTGGGCGGACAGCGCCCGCCACCGCAGCCGAGACCGTTGTCGTGGCCGGCCGCGTCGCTGGGCCCGGCTCTGTGGCTGGCGCGCCAACAGCCCGACACCGCCGGCCGCGTCGACGAGCAGGTGCTCGCGC
>NZ_BCRS01000186.1 GCF_001552715.1 Mycolicibacterium vaccae NBRC 14118 = CIP 105934
CCCGCCGAGCCGGGCGTGCGTCGCCTCGGCGCTCGCGGTCAGCGCCGACACCGTCAGCATCGCGCCCTTGGGGGTGCCGGTGGTGCCCGACGTGGACAGCACCGCGGCCACCGAGTCGCCGACGGGTTGGCCGGCGCGCATCGCGGTGGCCAGCAGGTCCGCCTGCGCGGGGTCGCCTGCGGGCACCGGAAGGATGCTGGCGCGGCCGGCGAGGACGTCGCGGATCACCGGCAGCGGGTCCGCGACGCCGAACTCGACCGCGCGCAGGACGGCTATCGGTCCTCCTCCGGGTCGTCGCGCGGGTCGTCGAGCGGCCAGCCCTGGGTGGCCAGCCTCGCCCGGACCCGCTCGATGTCGTCGGGGGACGGCAGTTCGTCGGTGATGTGGGTGATCAGCACCCCGATGTCGACGCGGTCGATGTCCGGTTCTTCGCGGGTGACGAGCTCGGCGACGACGGCTCGCACCTCGTCGTCGGTGAGCCGGCGGCGCAGCAGCGCCAACAGCGGAACGCGGTCGGGCCCCGGCACCCCCTCCGGATAACCGGCCACGATCCACGCCACGATCCTGGCGAGAAATCTGGTCACGAGCTCACTCCCATTCGGGCGCGAATCCACCCCTTCGGCACCCCGATGTTAGCCGCGGCGGCGTGTCGGGGTTCGCTGTGCGCGGGCCCCGGCGAACGGCTGACCCCCAGAAGGTGAACATCAGATGAACACGGCCGCCCGAGGGCGGAAAACGCCACGTCGCGGCCGCTACGCAAGTTGGCCGAAATTAGTCAGATCCGCTGGCCGGGCAGCAGAATCAACCTCATGAGCGCAGAGCTTGTCATCTTGGTGCTGTTGATAGCCACCGCGCTGGCGTTCGACTTCACCAACGGGTTCCACGACACCGGGAACGCGATGGCGACCTCCATCGCGACCGGCGCGCTCAAGCCCAAGACGGCCGTGATCCTGGCCGGCGTCCTGAACCTGGTCGGGGCCTTCCTGTCCGTCGAGGTCGCCGTCACGGTCACCACCTCGGTGCTGAAGATCCAGGACGGCGACACCGGTCAGCTGATCCCGTCGATCGACGCGTCGACCGGTTTGACGATCATCTTCGCCGGCCTGATCGGCGGAATCCTGTGGAACCTGCTGACCTGGCTGTTCGGCATCCCGTCGAGTTCCTCGCACGCGCTGTTCGGCGGTCTGATCGGCGCGGGCCTGGCCGCGGTCGGGCTGGCCGGCGTCAACTGGTCCGGGGTGACGGCGAAGGTGCTGATCCCGGCCGTCGCCGCGCCGGTGATCGCGTGCCTGGTGGCCTGCTGCGGGACCTGGCTGGTCTACCGGATCACCCGCAACGTGGCCAAGAAGCGGCGTGAGCAGGGCTTCCGCTGGGGCCAGATCGCGACCGCGTCCCTGGTCGCGCTGTCGCACGGCACCAACGACGCGCAGAAGACGATGGGTGTCATCGCGCTGGCGCTGATCACCACCGGCCACCTGACCGGTGACGTCAAGGAGCAGGGGCTGCCGTTCTGGATCATCGCGTCGTGCGCGTTGGCGATCGGGCTGGGCACCTACCTGGGCGGCTGGCGCGTCATCCGCACCCTCGGCAAGGGTCTCGTCGAGATCGAGTCGCCGCAGGGTCTGGCGGCCGAGGCGTCGTCGGCGGCGATCATCCTGAGCTCTTCCGCTGCGGGCATGGCGCTGTCCACGACGCACGTGGCCACCGGTTCGATCTTGGGCAGCGGTGTCGGCAAGACGGGGGCCGAAGTTCGCTGGGCGGTGGCCGGCCGGATGGCGGTGGCGTGGCTGATCACTCTGCCCGCCGCCGGTCTGGTCGGCGCGCTGTCGTTCTGGCTGTCCTACGGCGTCGAATCGCTGACCGGGTCGTCGCTGGCCGGCGACGGCCTGATCTTCGTCCTCCTGTGCGGGCTGTCGTTCTACCTGTGGTGGCGCGCCCAGCACCAGAAGGTGGACCGGCACAACGTCAACGCCGACTGGGACGACTCGACCAACTCGGTGATTCCCGCCGAACTGCGTGCGCAGACCCCCGATACCAAGCCCGCCGCCCCGGGGAAGGAACGGACCCTGACATGACCTACCTGGAGAGCATCCTCAAAGTGCTCGGCATCGGGTTGCTGCTCGGCGCCGGGTTGCCTGCCGTGTTCGCCCTCGGTCTGGTGGCGTTCTCGCGCGGCGACGGCTCCGACGGGTCCGACGGCACCGCCGCGGCGGCGCCCAACCACGCGCTGAAGTTCCTCGGGGTGACGCTGTTCGTGTTCGTCGCGGCGGTGATCGTGACCGCGGTGCTGTGGATCACCCGGGGCACGTTCATCCACCACACCGGCGTGGACCTGTTTCCGTTCCTGCCCGGAAAGTGAGCTGAGAGGTTATGGCCGAGAGCGCGTTCAACAACATCCTGGGTTGGCTGCATCAGGGCTACCCGCAGGGCGTTCCGCAGCATGACTACTTCGCGCTGCTGGCGCTGCTGGCCCGCACGCTGACCGAGGACGAGGTGGTCCGCGTCGCGCAGATCGTGCTCAAGGGCACCGACTCCGACACGGTGACGCCCCAGGAGATCCGTGCGGCGATCCATGTGGTCACCGCCAAGGAACCCAACCGCGAAGAGGTGAACCAGGTCGCGGCCCGGCTGGCGTCGGTCGGCTGGCCGCTGGCGGCGCCGACGGGCTAGGTGGGCTTTCAGTCGCGGGTGTCGCGGCGCAGCGGGTGGTCCTCGGGCACCTCGACGAAGATCAGCGTGACGCCGTCGGGGTCGGTGACGTGCATCTCCAGCAGCCCCCACGGTTCGCGCCGCGCCTCGCGCGCGATCGGCACCCCGCGTTCGCGCAGCTGATCCTGGGCCGCGGCCAGGTCACGCACCTGCAGCCATAGCGCGCCCGGGAACGGCGGCGAGCCCTCGGCCGGGGCGCCGTGGCCGGCGAGTTCGATCAGCGACTGTCCCGCGTAGAACACGGTGCCGCCGGCGTACTCCCTGGCGATCGCCAGCCCGATGCCGTCGCGGTAGAACGCCACCGACCGCGCATGGTCGGCTGGGCGGAACAACATGCGGCTGGCCAGGATCTCCATGCAGCGTGTCTACCACGACCGTCAGCTGATACGGCGCCCCGCGCCTGCCCAGTATGGTTCGCGCAGTGCGCGTTTGAGCAGCTTCCCGCTCGGGTTGCGGGGCAGCGCGTCGACGAAGTCCACACTCTTGGGCAGTTTGAACCCGGCCAGCCGGTCCCGTGCGAACGCGATCAGCTCTGCTTCGGTGGGCGCGGCGCCCCGGGCGACGACGCGGGCGACGACGATGGCCTTGACCGCCTCGCCCCACCGGCGGTCCGGCACCCCGATGACCGCGACGTCGGCGACCGCGGGATGGGTCATCAGCACGTTCTCCACCTCGGCGGGGTACACGTTCTCCCCGCCGGAGACGATCATGTCCTTGATCCGGTCGTGCAGATAGAGGTAGCCGTCCGCGTCGACGAACCCCGCGTCGCCGGTTCTGAGCCAGCCGTCGGCGGTCAGCGTGGCCGCCGACGCGTCGGGGTTGTTCCAGTAGCCGAGCATGTTCTGCGGCGACCGGGTCCACACCTCGCCGACGGTGCCGGGCGCGGCGTCAGCGCCGTCGTCGCCGACCACCCGCAGCTGCACCCACGGATAGGGTTTGCCGCACGAGCGCAGCAGCTCCGGCAGGTGGTCGGGGCCGTCGAGTTGGGTGATCGAGCCGGTGGTCTCGGTCATGCCGTACACCTGCGCGAAGACCCCGCCGAACCGGTCGATGCCGCGGATCAGCACGTCGTCGCTGATCGGGGATGCGCCGTAGACGATCACCCGGAGCGCGGACAGGTCGACGTGCTCGATGCCGTCGGCGTCGAGCAGGAACTGGATCACCGCGGGCACCAGCAGCATGTTGGTGACGCGATGGCGGGCCAGCGCGTCGAGGATGGCGCCGGGGTCGACGTCGCGCAGCACGACGGTGGTCGCACCCTGCCAGAGCCCGGCGAACGCCCATCCGGAGCCGGCCATGTGGAACAGCGGCATCACCGCCAGGCTGACGGCGTCGGCATCCAGCTGCCAGTGCCCGGCCACCCCGCCGGTCTTGCAGACGTAGTTGGTGTTGCTGAGCATCACGCCTTTGGGCAGGCCGGTGGTGCCCGAGGTGTACATCAGGAAGACCAGGTCGTCGGGTCCGGTGACGACGCCGGGGTCGACGGGCGGATGCGCGAGGATCCATTCGTCGAACGACGGCCAGCGGGGGTGATCGCCGATCACCACGATCTCGGCGCCGAGGGCGGCCTCTAGGTCGGTTTCGATGGCTTCCAACTGGGGGACGAACTCCTGGCCGACGATCACCAGCCGAGCCCCGGAGTCGGCGATCACGTGGTGCATCTCCGGTGCGGCCAGCCGCCAGTTCACCGGCACCCCGACCGCCCCGATCTTGGCCAGACCGAAAGCGGCGTCGAAGAATTCGATCCCGTTCTTCTCGACGAAGGCGACCCGGTCACCGAACCCGAGGCCGGCCGCGGCGAACGCCTGCGCGGCCCGGCTGGACCGGTCGTCGAGCTCGCCGTAGGTGATCGTGGTGTCCTCGGCCACCAGTGCCGGTGCGTCAGGCCGGTGCCGGCCGTGGCCGCGGACGATGTCGGCGAGGTTGTGGAACAACGCTTTTCAGTTCCTGGGTTGCATGCGCTGGCGCTTCATCACGGTGTCCACCGCGGCCGGGGCGATGCTGTTGATCGCGTGCGCGGTGACCGCGATGCGGGGCGCGATGCTCACCGGGCGGTGCCGCGCGGCGGTGACGACCCAGCCGGCCGCCTCCTCGGCGGACAGTCCGGGCAGCCCGTCGTAGGCGCGGGTCGGGGCGATCATCGGCGTCTTCACCAGCGGGTAGAACAGCGTGGTCGCATGCACGCCGCGGTCGGACCACTCGGTTTCGATGATCCGGCTGATCGAGCTCAGTGCGGCCTTCGACGCGTTGTACACCCCGAACAGCGGCGGGGATTCGGTCTTCACGCCCCAGGTGGACACGTTGATGATGTGGCCGTCGCCGCGCTCGAGCATGCCGGGGGCGAGCCCGCGGATCAGCCGCAGCGGCCCGTAGTAGTTCAGCGTCATGGTGCGTTCGACGTCGTGCCAGCGGTCCAGCGACTCCTCGAGCGGCCGACGGATCGAGCGGCCCGCGTTGTTGACCAGGATGTCGATGCCGCCGAGTTCGCTCTCCACGGTGGCGACGAGTGCGTCGATCGCGTCGAGGTCGGACAGGTCGCACACGTGTGCGCGGGCCTGCCCGCCGGCGTCGGTGATGCGTGCGACGAGGTCGTCGAGCAGTTCCTGCCTGCGCGCCACGGCGACGACGACAGCGCCGCGGCGGGCCAGTTTCTCCGCGGCGGCCTCGCCGATGCCCGACGACGCCCCGGTCAGCAGAACCCGTTTGCCCCGCAGTTCGACGGTCTCGCGGGTGGGCCGGTTCAGCAGCGTCGGCAGGATCGGGGGTCGCATGCCGGTCAGCACCACCTGCTCGGCCAGCCGCCGGAACGGATTCCTGCTACTCACAATCTGCGAGTCTATTTCCACCGCCGAAATCGCATTCCACGCGGTGCCTGGCCGGGTTCGGTCGCATGGAATGCGGTTTCGGCGGCTCGGGGTCAGGTGAGCAGTTTCTCGCTGAGCTCCCACAGCTTCTCGGCCGATTCGGGATCGACGGCGTAGCCGGTGACGCCTCGGGTGAGCTGCGACGTGCCGGCGTCGATGTCCATGACGGTCGGTGTCGCGTCGGGCTCCAGCGGCGCGATGTCGACGTCGACGAGATAGACGCCGCCGATGTCGGCCAGCAGCGGGCTGGTCGCGGCGAACACCTGGGTGGCGGCGCCCTGCTGTGGGGTTTTCATGTCGCGGCTGGGGTCGATGATCGGCTGGTCGTTGTCGTCGACCAAGCCCATCGCCAGCCGTTCCTCGAAGCCCCACATGGGTGCCAGGTTCGTGGTCACGATCCCACCCGGATGGAGTGAGTAGCCGCGGATGCCGTCGCCGCTGAATCGGCGGTCGAGCTCGACGGCGAACAGCACGTTGGCGGTCTTGGACTGTCCGTAGGCGGTCATGCCGTCGTATTCGGTCTCGAAATGTGGATCATTCCAACGGATGTCGGAGAGGTGGTGGCCCCAGGACGACACCTCGACGACGCGCGCACCGCCGGCGGCGCGCAGGGCGGGCAGCAGGCCGTTGGTCAGCTGGAAGTGGCCGAGATGGTTGGTCGCGAACTGGGCTTCGTAGCCGCGGGCGTCGCGGACCAGGTCGCCGCCCATGATGCCGGCGTTGTTGATCAGCATGTGTAACGGGGTGGCGCCGAAGCCGGCCACGAACCGGTCGACCGACGCCGGATCCATCAGGTCGAGCTGCGCGACTCGGACGCGGTCGATGCCGGCCAGGGCCGCCGAGGCCGTCGCGGGATTACGGCTGGCGACCACGACGTTGGCACCGGCGTCGGCCAGGGCCCGGGTGGTTTCGAGGCCGAGGCCGGTGTGGCCGGCCGTGACGACGGCGGTGCGTCCGGTCAGGTCGATGCCGGCGAGCACGTCGTCGGCGGTGGAGGCGGCGGTGAAGCCGGAACCGAGGGGGTGTTGTTTGTGGGTCATGGATTCACTGTGCGCCCACCGCACCGTACTTTGAATAGTTGAAAGTTCGGAAAACATGCGTGATAGTACGAATGTGATTCGTGATCAGCTCTCGGAAGTCTTCGACCTCGTTGAGGTCCGCGGGCTCCTCACCGGCGGGCTGTCGGTGCGCGGAGACTGGCACGCCACCTTCGACCTGGAGCACCCGCTGAAGATGGTCGCGGTGGTCTGCGGGCGTCTGCGGCTGAGCGCCGACGGGTGTACCCCCATCGAGTTGGGGCCCGGCGATGTCGCGATCCTCAACCACCTCACGCAGATGACCGTCGAGGGCGGGCCCGGTCTCGGCCTTCCGTCGACGCTCGACATCGAGGCCGCCGAACGGGCGTTCGCGCGCGGCGATGTCGGTTGCGGCGACGCGGACGTGATCCTCGGCGGCCACGTCGACGTGAACCCGATCGGCGAAGCCCTGCTCTCGCAGGCGCTGCCGCCGGTCAGCCACGTGCGCGCGTCGGCCGAGGAAGCGTCGAACCTGCACGCGATCCTCAACAGGGTTCTCGACGAGGTGACCGGCAATCGGGTCGGGTCCGCGTTCGCCGTGCAGCAGCAGGGTCAGCTCCTGCTGCTGGAGGTGCTGCGCGCGTTCATCGCCCAGGCCGACGAACTTCCGCCGGGCTGGTTACGCCTGCTCGCCGACGAGCGTCTGCGGCCCGCCGTCGCGGCGATCCACGATGAGCCCGGAAAGCCTTGGCGTCTTGAGGAACTCGCACGTGCCGCGGCGATGTCGCGCACGTCGTTCGCCGAACGCTTCCGATCGGTGGCCGGTGTGCCGCCGCTGACCTACCTGAACACCTGGCGGATGCAGCTGGCCCGGCACGCGCTGCGCGACAGTGACACTCGGGTCGGGCCGTTGGCATTCCGGCTCGGGTACACCTCGGAGAGCGCCTTCAGCAATGCGTTCAAGCGGCAGGTCGGGATGTCGCCGCTGCGCTACCGTGCCGCCCACGCGATCTCGGTGTAGTTGGTCCGGTTCACGATGACCGACAACACCGGATCCACCTAGAAGTAGCGGGGGAACGGCGACCAGTCGGGGTCGCGCTTCTCCAGGAACGCGTCGCGGCCCTCGACGGCCTCGTCGGTCATGTAGGCCAGCCGGGTGGCCTCGCCGGCGAACAGCTGCTGGCCGACCAGGCCGTCCTCGGGCAGGTTGAACGCGTACTTCAGCATCCGGATCGCCTGCGGCGATTTACCGTTGATCTCCGAAGCCCATTGCAGCGCAACATTTTCCAGTTCGGCATGGTCGACGACCTCGTTGACCGCGCCCATCGCGTGCATCTGTTCGGCGGTGTAGGGCCGGCCCAGGAAGAAGATCTCGCGGGCGAACTTCTGCCCGGTCTGGCTCGCCAGATACGCCGACCCGTAGCCGGCGTCGAAGGACCCGACGTCGGCGTCGGTCTGCTTGAACCGGGCGTGTTCGCGCGAGGCCAGCGTCAGGTCACACACCACGTGCAGCGAGTGCCCGCCGCCGGCGGCCCAGCCGTTGACCAGACAGATCACCGGCTTGGGCATGAAGCGGATCAGCCGCTGAACCTCCAGGATGTGCAGCCGCCCTGCCCGTGCCGGGTCCACGGTCTCGGCGGTGTCGCCGGAGGCGTACTGGTATCCGCTGCGGCCGCGGATGCGCTGGTCGCCGCCGGAGCAGAACGCCCAGCCGCCGTCCTTGGGCGACGGACCGTTGCCGGTCAGCAGTACCACGCCGACGTCCGAGGACATCCGGGCGTGGTCGAGGACGCGGTAGAGCTCGTCGACGGTGTGCGGCCGGAATGCGTTGCGCACCTCCGGGCGGTCGAAGGCCACCCGCACCGTCGGCTTGCGTTCGCCGTCGGCGACGTGGCGGTGGTAGGTGATGTCGGTCAGGTCCTCGAAGCCGGCCACCGGCTCCCACAGGCTGGCGTCGAAGGGGTTGCTCGCAGCGTCGGTCACGAGGTCACACGCTATCGAAGCGGAATACCGGGCAACGCCCGGCCAGCGCCTCGAACTCCTCGGGGTGCGGTCCCGTCACCAGGCCGGCGTTCTTCATGAAATCGACGCCGGTGGGCACCAGCACCGGGAACTGCCGCAACAGCGGGCGGGCCTGGTCCTCGGGCAGCTCGACCATCCGCACCCGCTCGCGCGATCTGCCGCGCAGCAACTCCGCGGTGGGGTTGGACTGCAGATTACGCACCCAGTCCGATCCGGGCAGTCCACCCACCACGTAGCGGCGGCCGTCGACCTCGAACGGGGTGATCGGCGTCGAGCGGGGCTTGCCGGTCTTGCGGCCGGTCACGGTCAGCACAACAGGCCCGTTCTTGAGCAGGCCGGTCCTGTTGATCGCGATCATCGCCTTGTTCACGTACTTGAGCCACCACGGCGGCCTGATGCGGTCGCTGTTCGCCATGCTCCGAAACTACAACTGGATGCCGTTGGCCCGCAGTGCGGCGATCAGCCCGTCTTTGCGTTCGCGGGTGGGGAGCGGGTCGACGAGCGCGAAGCCGCATCCCAGCGCGCGAGCGCCGCCGTCGGCTTCGTCGCTGTCACCGACCATCAGCGCCCGCTCGGCCGGTACGCCCACGCGCTCCAGCGCCGTCTGGAAGATCGCCGGGTCCGGTTTGACGGCGCCGACCTCGAACGACAGTACGAACTCGTCGACGTGGCCGGTCGCCCCGATCGCGTCGAACGCGGGTCGCACGTCGAATGCGATGTTGGACACCACCGCGGTCCTGATGCCGCGCCGGTGCAGTCCCGCCAACACCGTCGCGGTGTCGGGGTAGGGCGTCCAGCACGCCGGATCGATCACCCGGCCGTAGAGCGATTCAGCGTGATGACGGGCCAGCCCGGATTCGCGCAGCACGTGCAGATAGGCCTCGCGGTGCAGGTGAGGGGCCAGATCCCGGTTCAACCACGCCTCTAGCGCCTCGGGCGTCATCGACACCGACCGGCCCGTCGGCGCGGTGAGCCGGCGCATCAGCTCGGCCTGCACATGCCCGTCGACTTCCCGGTTGTCTTCGGTGTCGAGCTCCATCCCGGCGAACCAGGTCTCGTCCTCTTCGAGCCGGAACAGTGTGCCGGAGTAGTCGAACAGCACCGCTTGAAGATCAGCCACCCCACCATCGTGCCAGGTGTGAAAGTTTCGTTCATTGGCTAAACAGGGCCATGATTTCGTCCGACGGACTGCCCACGCCCATCGTCGTGGTGGTGCCCGCGCACAACGAGGCGGCCTCGCTGCCGCGTTGTCTCCACGGGGTGACGACTGCGGCGCTGTGCGTGGCGAACCCGGTCACCACGGTCGTGGTCCTCGACTCATGTGACGACGGCAGCGACGCACTGGCCGGTGAGTTCGGTCCGGACGTGCATTTCGTCGCGGTCGAGGCGGGCAACGTCGGCGCCGCGCGGGCCGCCGGCTTCCAGTACGCCCGCACCGCGCTTCACGCGGTGTCGGCCGACGCGTGGTACGCGACCACTGACGCCGACAGCGTCGTCGACGCTGACTGGCTGGTCCGGATGACCGACCCCGGATCCCTCGGCGACGCGGACATGGTGCTCGGTGTGGTGCACGTGCCGGTATGGCGGCATTTCTCCCCGGCCGTCGCACGCCGCTACCTGCGCGGCTACCGCGGCAAGTGGTCAGGCGGCCGTGGGCACCGGCACATCCACGGCGCCAACATGGGGTTCCGCGCGTCGGCCTACTGGACCGTCGGCGGCTTCCGTGCGCTGCCGACCGGCGAGGACGTGGAACTGGTCGAGCGGTTCGAGGCAGCGGGGATGACGGTGCACTGGGACCGGCGCCTGTCGGTGGCGACCTCGGACCGGAAGGACGGCCGCGCCCCGGGCGGGTTCGCAGAGCACCTCCGCGAGCTCGACGCCCCCGACGATCCGTATCCGACCGGTGTGAGCGCGTGAACGCCGGCCCGGTCCTCGACTGGCTGGCCGGAGGTGAACTGGATCTACCGCTGCCCGGTCACGGGCGCACCGGACAGCGCTGGGAGCGGCTTTGCGCTCTGGCCGAAATCGACCTGACCGCAGCCCGATTGGCCGAAGCGCACACCGATGCGGTGGCGATCCTGGCCGAACTCGGCGGGCCTGCGCCCGGCCCGGGCCAGCTGTGGGGGGTGTGGGCTGCCGAATCCAGCGAGGCGGTGCTGACCGTCGTCGCCGACGGCACCGCGGTGGCGCTGGAGGGCACCAAGCCGTGGTGCTCGGGGGCCGGGCTGTGTTCACATGCGCTGGTGACCGCGCAGCTGCCGTCGGGGGAGCGGGGCCTGTACGCGGTGAGTCTGGATGCGCACGGAGTGGAGGCGCTGCCGAGCCGGTGGAGTACGGCCGGGATGGCCGGATCTGACACGCGCTCAGTGCGATTCGAGTCCACTCCGGCGGTCCCGGTCGGCCGGCCGGGCGAGTACCTGAGCCGCCCGGGCTTCTGGCACGGCGCAATCGGGGTGGCGGCGTGCTGGCTCGGCGGGGCCCGCGCGGTGGCCGCCGCGCTGTACGGACGGCAACGCAGCGGCCGCGCCGACGCGCACACCGCAGCGCACCTCGGTGCC
>NZ_BCRS01000187.1 GCF_001552715.1 Mycolicibacterium vaccae NBRC 14118 = CIP 105934
CTGCCGGCGGCGCCCTGGCCTCCGGTGCCGCCTGCGCCGAGCAGGCCGGCATCACCGCCGTCACCGCCCCTGCCGTCGTTGTATCCGAGCAGGCCGGCGCCGCCGGCGCCTCCAATGCCGATGAAACCCGCGTTGCCGCCTGCGCCGCCGAACGCGCCGGCACCGCCGTTGCCCCACAGCAGGCCCCCGTTACCGCCGAGGCAGCCGGCGGTGCAGGACGGGTCCCGTGCCAGTGCGTCCAGGCCGTCACCGATCAACAGTCCGCCCGGCCCGAACAGCCGGATCGCGGCCGGCGCGTCCTCGATCTGCAGCGGTTGCGGTCCGGCGGACCCAGCTCTCCCGAGCAGCGGCGCGCAAGCGGTGCGGTCGCTGACTGTGCATATGACCGATGCGGGAGCGGTGTCGGCTTCGGCGGTGGCCACCCCGATCGTGACCAGGGCGCCGGCGGCCAATGCAGCATTCAGGGCGGCACCACCGGCAAGTCTCTTGGCCAGCAGACGGCGTTGAGCGCGGTTTCTCCGCCGTGGCGTTCCCGGCGCGGCGGCCGCGGTCGGTCGAGCAGTCATATGTGTCCCCCCAGGTAAAGCAATGCCGAATCCCACCTGACTCCGGACCGTAGCAACTTCAGCCTGGATTCTGCATGCCGATTCGCGCACGGTTCTCATTTGCGCCTTTTGGCTTACCGCACAATACTTTTGATCTTGAATCCAGCATCAGAACTTCGCCGGGAAACGTGCTCCTCCGCAAACTATCCACCTCAAACGGCGCATTTCGGTTTAGCTCGAGTTCGCCGCGTGAACGGTGGTCGACGGGGCGTCAACGGGTACGGGCCTCGGTGCTTGTCGGCCGGGTCGCGCGTCAATCGGTGACCCCGCTCCTGCGGGTCTGCCTCACTGATTCGCCGGTCACCGTTAAACTTGCCCCGATGCCCGCCATGCCTGAAGGTTGCCTGACCAGCGACGGTCCGGTATGACCGACCCGACAGGCGGCCCCGTGGACACCGCACCGGCGGTTCCGGACGACGAACCCGTGCCCGGCCTGACCGGCCGCGTCCCCCGCCGGACCCCCGAACCGGCGCCCCGCACATCACACGGACCCGCCAAGGTCATCGCGATGTGCAACCAGAAGGGCGGCGTCGGCAAGACCACCTCGACGATCAACCTCGGCGCCAGCCTGGCCGAGTACGGCCGGCGGGTGCTGCTCGTCGACCTCGACCCGCAGGGCGCGCTGTCGGCCGGGCTGGGCGTGCCGCACTACGAGCTCGAGCACACTGTGCACAACCTGCTGGTCGAGCCGCGGGTGTCGATCGACCAGGTGTTGATCAAGACCCGGGTGCCGGGCCTGGACCTGGTGCCCAGCAATATCGACCTGTCGGCCGCCGAGATCCAGCTGGTCAACGAGGTGGGCCGGGAGCAGACCCTGGCGCGCGCGCTGTACCCGGTGCTCGACCGCTACGACTACGTGCTGATCGACTGCCAGCCGTCACTGGGGCTGCTGACCGTCAACGGGTTGGCGTGCAGCGACGGGGTGATCATCCCGACCGAATGCGAGTTCTTCTCGCTGCGTGGCCTGGCGTTGCTGACCGACACGGTCGAGAAGGTGCATGACCGGCTGAACCCGAAGCTGTCGATCAGCGGCATCCTGATCACGCGCTACGACCCGCGCACGGTGAACTCGCGCGACGTGATGGCCCGCGTCGTGGAGCGCTTCGGCGATCTGGTGTTCGACACCGTCGTCACCCGCACCGTGCGCTTCCCCGAGACCAGCGTCGCGGGCGAACCGATCACCACCTGGGCGCCGAAATCGGCTGGGGCCGAGGCATATCGGGCGCTCGCGCGTGAGGTCATCCACCGGTTCGGCGCGTGAGCGAGACATCTGGACAAGAGTCGGCGCCGGTTGGTTTCCAGGTTCGGCTCAGTAATTTCGAGGGCCCGTTCGATCTGCTGCTGCAGCTGATCTTTGGGCACCGGCTGGACGTCACCGAAGTGGCGTTGCACACGGTCACCGACGAGTTCATCGCCTACACCAAGCAGATCGGGCCGCAGCTCGGGCTCGACGAGACGACGTCGTTTCTGGTGGTCGCGGCGACCTTGCTGGACTTGAAGGCGGCGCGACTGCTGCCGGCCGGTGAGATCCACGACGAGGAAGACCTGGCGCTGCTGGAGGTGCGCGACCTGTTGTTCGCCCGGCTGCTGCAGTACCGGGCGTTCAAGCATGTGGCCCTCATGTTCGCCGAGCTGGAGAACGCGGCGCTGCGCAGCTACCCGCGGGCGGTGTCGCTGGAGGACCGCTACGCCGAGCTGCTGCCCGAGGTGATGCTGGGCGTGGATGCCGCCCGCTTCGCCGAGATCGCGGCCACAGCGTTCACCCCGCGCCCGGTGCCGACCATCGGCACCGACCACCTGCACCAGGTCGCGGTCTCGGTGCCCGAACAGGCCGCCAACCTGATGACACTGCTCGAGCAGCGGGGCATCGGGCACTGGGCGTCGTTCACCGACCTGGTCGCCGACTGCCAGGCCCCGATCGAGATCGTCGGGCGGTTCCTGGCGCTGCTCGAGTTGTACCGGGCCAGGGCGGTAGCATTCGAGCAACCAGAACCGCTTGGTGTGCTCCAGATTTCGTGGACCGGAGAGCGGCCTAACAGCCAACAGTTGGCGACCGCGGACGCGGAATAGAAAAGACTATGACAGAAGACATTTCGACCGGCACCGAGCTTGAGGACGCAGAGCTCGACGAGGTCACCGACGCCGAGCTGGACGACGCCGAACTGGACGACGCCGAGCTCGACGCGGTGCTGGAGGCGTTGCTGCTGGTAGTGGACACCCCGGTGACCGTCGACGCACTCGCCAGCGCCACCGACCAGCAGCCCGCCCGGGTCGCCGAGCGGCTGCAACTCCTCGCGGCCGGGCTGGCTGCCCGCGACAGCGGCATCGACCTGCGCGAGGCCGCGGGCGGCTGGCGGATGTACACCCGCTCCAGGTACGCCCCCTACGTCGAGAAACTGCTGCTCGACGGCGCGCGGTCCAAACTGACCCGCGCCGCGCTGGAGACCCTCGCGGTGGTGGCCTACCGTCAGCCCGTCACCCGGGCCAGAGTCAGCGCGGTCCGCGGCGTCAACGTCGACGCTGTGATGCGCACGCTGATGGCCCGCGGACTGATCACCGAGGCCGGCAACGACCCCGACTCCGGTGCGGTGACCTTCGCCACCACCGAGCTGTTCCTCGAGCGGCTCGGGCTGACGTCACTGACCGACCTGCCCGACATCGCACCCCTACTTCCCGACGTCGACGTGATCGACGACATCAGCGAAAACCTCAGTGAGGAGCCACGTTTCATGAAGCTCAACGGCACAACGGCGCCGCAGGCGCCGGCGGCCATCGACGTGGATCAGGACTGAACCATGACCGAAAACGAAGGAATACGGCTGCAGAAGGTGCTGTCGCAGGCGGGCATCGCCTCACGACGGGTCGCCGAGAAGATGATCCGCGACGGGCGGGTGGAGGTCGACGACCAGATCGTCACCGAACAGGGCACCCGGGTGGATCCCACGGTCTCGGTGATCCGGGTCGACGGCGCCCGCATCGCGGTCGACGACACCCTGGTGCACCTGGCGATCAACAAGCCGCGCGGCATGCACTCCACCATGTCCGATGATCGGGGCCGGCCCTGTGTCGGTGACCTGGTCGAGTACCGCGTGCGCGGCAACAAGAAGCTCTTCCACGTCGGCCGCCTGGACGCCGACACCGAAGGTCTGCTGCTGCTGACCAACGACGGGGAGTTGGCCCACCGGTTGATGCACCCGTCCTACGAGGTGCCCAAGGCCTACGTCGCCACCGTGCTCGGCTCGGTACCCCGGGGGCTGGGCCGCAAGCTGCGCGACGGGATCGAGCTCGAGGACGGGCCGGTGCGCCTCGACGACTTCGCGGTGGTCGACACCCTGCCCGGCCGGACGCTGGTGCGGGTGACCCTGCACGAGGGCCGCAAGCGCATCGTGCGCCGGCTGTTGGCCAAGGTCGGCTTCCCGGTGCAGGAGCTGGTGCGCACCGACATCGGCCCGGTCAGCCTCGGCGATCAGCGCCCGGGCAGTATCCGGGCGTTGAATCAGAAGGAGATCGGCGAGTTGTACAAGGCGGTCGGGTTGTGACACCGTCCCTGGTGATTGCCATCGACGGGCCTGCGGGCACCGGAAAGTCCACTGTGGCAAGGGGTTTGGCGACTGCGTTGCATGCGCGCTACCTGGACACGGGTGCGATGTACCGGATCGTCACCCTGGGCGTGCTGCGTGCCGGGGTCGACCTGGCCGACGCCGCGGCGATCGGCGCGGTCGCGCAGAACATCGAGCTGGCGGTCGGCAGCGACCCTGCCGAGGACCGCTCCTACCTGTCCGGTGAGGACGTTTCGGCCGAGATCCGCGGGGACGCGGTCACCAAAGCCGTCTCGGCGGTCTCGGCGGTGCCCGCGGTGCGGACCCGGCTGGTCGCGCTGCAGCGTGAGTTGGCCTCGGCGCCAGGCAATGTCGTCGTCGAGGGCCGTGACATCGGCACAGTGGTGCTGCCCGATGCGGACGTCAAGATCTTCCTGACCGCATCGGCGGAGGAGCGGGCACGGCGCCGCAACGACCAGAACATCGCCGCGGGACTGCCCGGCGACTATGAGGCGGTGCTCGCCGACGTCAAGCGCCGCGACCACCTGGACTCCACACGCGCGGTGTCGCCGCTGCGTGCCGCGGACGATGCGGTGGTGGTCGACACCAGCACCATGAACCAGGCCGAGGTCGTCACCCACCTGACCGAGCTCGTCGAGCAGAAAGCGAGTGTGACGCGATGAGCGAGGACGGCACCTGGTCGGACGAAAGCGACTGGGAGGTCGGGGCCGAAGAGGTCGCCGACGCGATCGAGGAAGTGTCGGCACCACCTCCGGTGGTGGCGGTGGTCGGGCGACCCAACGTCGGCAAGTCGACTCTGGTCAACCGGATCCTGGGCCGGCGCGAAGCGGTGGTACAGGACGTCCCGGGCGTGACCCGGGACCGGGTGTCCTACGACGCCAGCTGGTCCGGTCAGCGGTTCGTCGTCCAGGACACCGGCGGGTGGGAACCCGACGCGAAGGGGCTGCAGCAGCTCGTGGCCGAGCAGGCGTCGGTGGCGATGCGTACCGCCGACGCGATCATCTTCGTCGTCGATGCGGTGGTGGGTGCCACCGCCGCGGACGAGGCGGCGGCAAAGTTGTTGCAGCGCTCCGGAAAACCGGTGTTCCTGGCCGCGAACAAGGTCGACAGCGAGCGCGGTGAGGCCGACGCGGCCGCACTGTGGTCGCTGGGGCTGGGTCAACCGCATTCGATCAGCGCCATCCACGGCCGCGGTGTGGCCGACCTGCTCGACACCGTCATCGCCGACCTGCCCACGATCTCGGAGGTGGCCGGCGCCGGCGGTGGCGGCCCGCGCCGGGTGGCGCTCATCGGCAAGCCGAACGTCGGGAAATCCTCGCTGCTGAACCGGCTGTCCGGTGACGAGCGGTCGGTGGTGCACGACGTCGCGGGCACCACGGTCGATCCGGTGGACTCGCTGATCGAAATGGACGGCAAGCTCTGGCGTTTCGTCGACACCGCGGGTCTGCGCCGCAAGGTCGGCCAGGCCAGCGGGCACGAGTTCTACGCGTCGGTGCGCACGCACGGGGCCATCGATTCCGCCGAGGTGGCCATCGTGCTCATCGACGCGTCGCAGCCGCTGACCGAACAGGACCAGCGGGTGCTGTCGATGGTCATCGAGGCCGGTCGCGCGCTGGTGCTGGCCTTCAACAAGTGGGACCTGGTCGACGAGGACCGCCGCTACCTGCTCGACCGCGAGATCGATCTTCAGCTGGCGCAACTGCAGTGGGCGCCCCGGGTGAACATCTCGGCCAAGACCGGCCGGGCCGTGCAGAAACTGGTGCCCGCACTGGAGACCTCGCTGCAGTCCTGGGACACCCGGATCTCGACCGGGCGGCTCAACACGTTCTTCAAGGAGATCGTCGCCGCGACGCCGCCTCCGGTGCGCGGCGGGAAGCAGCCGCGGATCCTGTTCGCCACCCAGGCCACCTCGCGTCCGCCCACCTTCGTGTTGTTCACCTCAGGGTTCCTGGAAGCCGGCTACCGGCGCTTCCTGGAGCGCAAGCTGCGCGAGACGTTCGGCTTCGAGGGCAGCCCGATCCGCATCAACGTCCGCGTCCGGGAGAAGCGGGGACCGAAGGCCCGGAGGTGACGCCGCCCGATCGCCGTTAGGCTGAGCCGGGTGTCCGTTCTCGACATGGTCCTCATCGCGCTCGCCGGTGTCGGCGCCGGTGCGATCAACGCGCTCGTCGGCTCCGGCACGCTGATCACCTTCCCGACGCTGGTGGCGCTCGGGTTCCCGCCCGTGACCGCGACGATGTCGAACGCCGTCGGCCTGGTCGCAGGCGGGGTGTCGGGCACCTGGGGATACCGGCGCGAACTGCGCGGGCAGTGGAGCCGGCTGCGCTGGCAGATCCCGGCGTCGTTCATCGGCGCCCTCGGCGGGGCCTGGCTGCTGCTGCATCTGCCCGAGAAGGTGTTCACCCAGGTCGTCCCCGTGTTGCTGGTGCTCGCGCTGGCCCTGGTGGTGATCGGGCCGCGTATCCAGTCGTGGGCCAAGCAGCGGGCCGAGGCCGCGGGGCGCTCGCTCGACCACGTGTCGACGGCGAGGATGGTCGCGCTGGTGGCCGGCACGTTCGCGGTCGGTGTGTACGGCGGATATTTCACGGCGGCGCAGGGGATCCTGTTGATCGCCGTGATGGGTGCGCTGCTGCCCGACGACATGCAGCGGATGAACGCGGTCAAGAATCTGCTGTCGCTGATCGTCAACATCGTGGCCGCGGTGGCCTACACCGTGGTGGCGTTCGACCGGATCAGCTGGGCCGCGGCGGGCCTGATCGCGATCGGATCGCTGCTCGGCGGTTTCGCCGGTGCGCACTACGGCCGCCGACTGTCTCCGGGCGCGCTGCGCGCGGTGATTGTCGTGGTCGGCCTCATCGGGCTGTACCGACTGGTCACCGTGTAGGCTGAACCGGATTTTGGGATCGACTCGATGATGGGAACCTCGATGGCTGTTCGCGTGCTGGTCGCGCTGTCGCCGTCGGAGATTTCTGCGCTGGAGCCCTTCTGGCCGTCGCGTCGGCTGATGGCCTTCGACGAGTGGTGTTGTCCGCGTCCCTGACGCGCCCACCCGTAATCCCTCCGGTCGCCGCGCGGCGACCGCCTCCTGAAGGCAGCCATGCGTTCGCTTCTCATCTTCACCTTCGTCGGAGTCGGCGCCCAGCTCGTGGACGGTGCCCTCGGCATGGCGTTCGGGGTCACCGCGACGACGTTGCTGGTGCTCTCCGGTGTGGGGGCGGCGCAGGCCAGCGCGGCGGTGCACCTCGCCGAGGTCGGCACCACGTTCGCGTCCGGGCTGTCGCACTGGAAGTTCAAGAACATCGACTGGACGCTGGTGGCCAAGCTCGGTGCGCCCGGCGCGGTGGGCGCCTTCCTGGGCGCCACCGTGCTGTCGTCGCTGTCCACCGAGCACGCCGCCCCGCTGATGGCGGCGATCCTGGTGGGCATCGGTGCCTATGTGCTGCTGCGGTTCTCGCTGCGCACGCCGTTGACCTTCGGGACGCGGGGGAGCAGTCACAGCGTCAAGTTCCTGGCCCCGCTCGGCCTGTTCGGCGGTTTCATCGACGCGTCCGGCGGTGGCGGCTGGGGTCCGGTGACGACGAGCACCCTGCTCTCCCAGGGCAAGACCGCACCGCGGACGGTGATCGGTTCGGTCAGCGCGTCGGAGTTCCTGGTGGCGGTGTCGGCGTCGCTGGGCTTCCTGATCGGGTTGCGCCAGGAATTCCTGGAGAACTGGCCGGTGGTGCTGGGTCTGATGGTCGGCGGGGTGGTCGCGGCGCCGTTCGCGGCCTGGCTGGTCAGCCGGATCAGCCCGGCGCTGCTGGGCACCGCCGTGGGCGGGGTCATCGTGCTCACCAACAGCCAGAAGCTGGTGCACTTCTTCGACATTCAGTGGCCGTGGTCCACCGCGATCTACACGCTGATCGTCGTGGCCTGGGCGTCGCTGGTGGTCTACGCGTGGCGGGTGTCGCGGGCTCCGCAGGTGGCTCTGGAGTCCGCTGCGGCGGCGCCGGCCTCAGAACCGGTCGCGCGCTGACTCCTGCTCCAGCACCGCGTCGAGGTCGCTGAGCCGGTCCATCGCGGACACCGCGCGGCGGGTGCGCATGTTCCTGGCCAGGCGGTCGCGGTGGCGGTGGGTGAAGGCCCAGTAGCCGGCGGTGAAAGGGCACGCGTCGTGGCCGAGGCGTTTCTTCGGGTCGTAGGCGCAGTCCCCACAGTGGTCGCTCATCTTGTTGATGTAGGCGCCGCCAGAGGTGTACGGCTTGGTGGCCAGCAGCCCGCCGTCGGCGTGCTGGCTCATGCCGACGACGTTGGTGGGCATCACCCATCCGAACCCGTCGACGTAGGCGGTGGCGAACCAGTCGGTGAGCTCGTCGGGCCGGTAACCGCGTTGCAGCGCATGGCTGCCGAGGACCATCAGGCGTTGGATGTGGTGGGTCCAGCCGCGGTCGTGGACGCCCTTGAGCGCGTCGTGCAGGCACCGTGCGGTGACGGCGTCGGCGTCCAGGTCGGCCCACCAGTCCGGCAGCGGCGTGCGGGCGTCGAGCGCGTTCTTGTCGGTGTAGTCCGGGCCGAAGTGCCAGTAGAGGTGCCACATGTACTCGCGCCAGCCGAGGATCTGGCGGATGAAGCCCTCCGTCGCGGCCAGTGGAGCCTTGCCGTCGCGGTAGGCACGTTCGGCTTTGTCCACAGCTTCGAGGGGGTGCAGCAGGCCGAGGTTGAGCGGGACCGAGAGAAGGGAGTGCGCCATCGCCCAGTCCTGGCTCATGATCGCGTCCTCGTAGCGGCCGAAGTGGGGGAGCCGGTGGTCGATGAAACGGCTGAGCGCCCGTTTGGCCTCGGCGGGAGTGACGGCGAACAGGCGGGGACCGTCCGCGCCGACGGTGTCGAGATTCATTCGGTCGAGATCGTGGCGGACCTGGTCGTCGATGTCGTCCTCGCGGGGTTTGTAGGGGGCGGGGACGTCGAGGGTGGTCTGCTTCTTGGGCGGGGGTTCGCGGTTGTCCTCGTCGTAATTCCACCGGTTGCCGGCAGGTTCGGAGCCGTTCATCAGCACGCCGAAGCGGCGGCGCTGGTCGCGGTAGAAGTCCTCCATCCGGAACCGGGTGCGCTCGCCGGCCCACGTCTGGAAATCCTTGCGGGACAGCGCGAAGGTCGGCGTCGGCAGGATGCCGGCGACCATGCCCTGTTTCTTGAGGCGGTGCACGAAGCGTTCGGCGGCGTGCGAGGTGGGCTGATGAACGAGCACGGGACGCTGGAACTGCTCGAGCGCGTCGGTGTAGGAGTCGGCCTGGATCAGGGTGGCGCGATCGCCGAGCTCGCGGTCGGCGTGGCGCAGGGCCGAGAGCACGAGGTGCAGTTTCCGGCGGTGGTAGCGACGCTTGGCCAGCGCTGATCGGGCCTCGACGAGGACGATCTCGCGGTGGGCGTGCTCGCCGCCGTGCACGGCCGGGCCGAGCTGATCGGCGAACAACCACAGGGGAGTGTCATCGGCGCTCACCCCGCAGGGATGCCCCGGATGCCGACGACCACCGCGGTTGGGATTCCGGTGTCACGCTGATGTAAGCTTTCGACCGCTGCCGGCGATCCCGGCAGCGCCGCGGGCTGTGGCGCAGCTTGGTAGCGCACTTGACTGGGGGTCAAGTGGTCGCAGGTTCAAATCCTGTCAGCCCGACGTAGGTCAGAGGCGGTTTCCGGAGAACGGGAGCCGCCTTTCTCCATTCCGTAGTGCCTTGGCATACCGCCTTCAATGTCCCAACGCGTCGCCGAGGCCCTTTCACCCAAAGCGACGGCGTCGATGCCCCGCACAGATCTCCGGTGATGCGCGCCGGCGGGTCAACGGGCGGGTCTTGGTCCCCGCGCGCAGCGTGTGTTTCGAGGTTCGCGGCGTGCGTGCCTACATAATGGCCGGGTGTCGAAGCGTGCGGAGTACGTGTTCGCGTTGTATGAGGGTTCACTAGCCGATCCCGGCGACCGCAACCCGTACGCGGGTCAGTCGCTGGTTCTCGCGAAGCTGTGGATGCGTGGTTACATGCGGATGCTGCGGGTGCGGATCGAGACAGGGCCGGCGATGCAGCGCTCTCGAGGAGAGGTCGCGTAACCCGCTCTGGCAGCAGTTCATCAGCGGCGCACAAGCGCGAACGAATGCTGAACGTCTACCGCGGGCTGCGCGGCAGGGCATCGGCGACATTTTCGCCGTGGCGCACGAGCTTGGCGGCGCACCATAGAGCCAGCCTGGCTATGGCAGACGTGGTTGAACCGATCCGGCCCGACAAATCGCCATAGGCGGCGCTCAGCCCTGTGCCACATCATCAGCCCTGAAGGACGCCTTCCTGGCCGCCTGAGTGAGCCATGCTGGTCGCTCGATTGGTTGCCGTGATGTCGCGAGACATCGGAATAGCAGCGCACCGACTTCAGGTCCGCGGTTTTCCGCTCGGGGACTATCAGGCCGCCTCATTGTCGGGTGGTGCCGGCCCGCCTGCTTGTCCGTGCTCGTCGGCCGGCGGGGGCTCGTCCGTCTCGGCGTCACTGATCGCAGCGCCGGGCACCACGCTGTGGTTGTCGCGCAACGGCTCTGGCTCCTCGGGTGGACGGAGGAGGCGTTCGGGGCGGTGGTAGTTGTTGACGCGGGCTTGCCCCGTGTCCAGGTCGGGCGGGGGAATCCACTCCACCTCGCATCGCTCGTTCATCCGGGTGCTCCAACCACCCTCGGTGACCGACCGGTTGTCCGGCCCGCAGGCCAGGCCGAGTTCGTCGATGTTGGTGTTGCCGCCGTCGACCCAATCGGCGACCACGTGATGGACCTGGGAT
>NZ_BCRS01000188.1 GCF_001552715.1 Mycolicibacterium vaccae NBRC 14118 = CIP 105934
CCGGGAGGCACGCCCGGAACGCCGGGTTCGGCGCCCGGCGGCGCACCCTGCGGGCCGGCCTCCTCGCCGGGCGGCATCGCGCCGGCGGCCGGGATCACGTGTACGACCGGCCGGATGTACAACCGTGCGGTCTGACCGAGGCTGCGCGCCTCGCTGGTGTCGTCGCCGGGGACGGTGATCACCAGGTTCTGGCCGTCGATGATGACCTCGGAGCCCGAGACGCCGAGACCGTCGACGCGGGAGCCGATGATCTGTTTGGCCTGTTCCAGCGACTCGCGCGAGGGCGGCGAACCGTCCGGTGTGCGTGCGGTCAGGGTGACGCGGGTGCCGCCCTGCAGGTCGATACCGAGTTTCGGTTCGGCCTTCTTGTCGCCGGTCAGGAACACCAGCAGGAACGCGCCGATCAGCAGCACCAGGAACAGTGCCAGGTAGCGGGCAGGGTGAACCGTCGAAGGCGATGCCACGGGTCAGAGTCTCCTCGAGATCAGTTCGTCGGGTACCGCACCAGGGCGCGAAAGCACGTACAGACGCAGAAGCACGGAAAGACTACGTGCTCCCGCTGAGATTTCAGCTGTCGGTCTTGGTGTTGGGCCGATCGACGATCTCGGCGCCGGTCTCGGCGTCGTCGTCCAGATCGTCCACGTCGTCGGCGTCGTCGACGATGCGGTCACGCACCGCGAGCTTCATCCAGGTGGTGACCACCCCGGGGGCGATCTCCAGGTCGACGTAGTCGTCGCTGATGCCGGCGATCGTGGCCTTGAGGCCGGAGGTGGTGTGCACCTGATCGCCGATCTCCAGTGAGTTGTGCAGGTCGATGGTCGCCTGCATGGCCTTCTTCTGGCGCCTTGAGGCGAAGAACATGAACGCGCCCATGATGATGAGCAGTGGCAGGAATACGACCAGATCCATGGCGGCAGTGTCTCTCTAAATTCTTGGGTATTCGGTCATGCGGACAGGCTCGCGGACCTGCAGCAGCGAGAGCCCGTCGCACGGACTCAGTTGACCAGTGTGCCATTGCGGGGCCCCCGAACCACGACCCCGGTCGCGCGGGCCCTACCCCACCCGGCACCATCGGCGCTGTTCGCGACGGAATCAGTCGCCGCTGCGGCGTTCATCTGTCGATTCCGCAACATGATGCCCGCCTTCTCGACGGATCGGCACCTTCAGCAGCTAGGCTCGACCGGTAACACGGCAGTCGCCGAACTCACGTTCCGCTCAGTCTGTAGGAGGTCTTCTGTGAGCGCTCTGGAACAGAGCCGCCACCTCGCCACCGCCATCCCCGGCCCCCGCTCCGCCGAGTTGATCGCGCGCAAGGGCGCAGCGGTCGCCCGCGGCGTCGGCAACACGATGCCGGTCTACGCGGCGCGGGCGTTCGGCGGCATCGTCGAAGACGTCGACGGCAACCGGCTGATCGACCTCGGGTCGGGCATCGCGGTCACCACCATCGGGAACTCCTCCCCCAGAGTGGTGGAGCGGGCGACCGAGCAACTGCGCAACTTCACCCACACCTGCTTCATGGTGACCCCGTACGAGGGCTACGTGGCCGTCGCCGAAGCGCTCAACCGGCTGACCCCGGGCGACGGCGACAAGCGCTCGGCGCTGTTCAACTCCGGCTCCGAGGCCGTCGAGAACGCCGTCAAGATCGCCCGGGCTTACACCGGCAAACAGGCGGTGGTGGCGTTCGACCACGCCTACCACGGCCGGACGAACCTGACGATGGCGCTGACGGCCAAGTCGATGCCCTACAAGCACGGCTTCGGCCCCTTCGCCCCGGAGATCTACCGCGCGCCGCTGTCCTACCCGTTCCGCGACGCCGAGTTCGGCAAGGAGCTGGCCACCGACGGTGAGCTCGCCGCCCGGCGCGCCATCACCGTGATCGACAAGCAGGTCGGCGCCGACAACCTGGCCGCGGTGGTCATCGAGCCGATCCAGGGCGAGGGCGGTTTCATCGTGCCCGCCGAAGGCTTCCTGCCGACCCTGCTCCAGTGGTGCCGGGCCAACGGCGTGGTGTTCATCGCCGACGAGGTGCAGACCGGCTTCGCGCGCACCGGCGCGATGTTCGCGTGTGAACACGAGGGCATCGTCCCGGACCTCATCGTCACCGCGAAGGGCATCGCCGACGGCCTGCCCCTTTCGGCGGTCACCGGTCCCGCAGCGATCATGGACGCCCCGCACGTCAGCGGGCTGGGCGGCACCTACGGTGGCAACCCGGTGGCATGTGCGGCCGCGCTGGCCACCATCGAGACCATCGAGGCCGAGGGCCTGGTGCAGCGCGCGGCGCAGATCGAGACGCTGATGAAGGACAGGCTGGGCCGGCTGCAGGCCGAGGACGAGCGCATCGGCGACGTCCGCGGCCGCGGCGCGATGATCGCCGTCGAACTGGTGAAACCCGGCACGCTGGACCCCGACCCGGAGCTGACCCGGAACCTGCTCGCGGGCGCGCATCAGGCCGGCGTGATCGTGCTGTCCTGCGGCACCTACGGCAACGTGCTGCGATTCCTGCCCCCGCTGGCGATCAGCGACGAGCTTCTGCTCGAAGGCCTCGACGTTCTCGAACTCATCCTGCGCGATCTCTGACCAGAGGAGCTGACTGACATGACCACGGTCCGGAACTTCATCGACGGCCAACTCGTCGACTCCAGCAGCGGTGCGACCATGCCGCTGGTCGATCCGAGCACCGGGCAGGAGTACGGCACCGCGCCGGTGTCCAACGAGCAGGACGTGGACAACGCCTACGCCGCGGCGGCCAGGGCGTTCACCGGGTGGCGCAAGACCACGCCGTCGGAGCGCCAGAAGGCACTGCTAGGCTTCGCCGACGAGGTGGAGAAGGCCGCCGACGCACTGGTGGCCGCGGAAGGCCGCAACACCGGGAAGCCCAATCACGTCACCGCGGTCGAGGAGATCCCGCCGATGGTCGACCAGATCCGGTTCTTCGCCGGTGCGGCGCGGGTGCTGGAGGGTAAATCCGCCGGGGAGTACCTGGCCGACCACACCTCGTGGATCCGCCGCGAGCCGGTCGGCGTGATCGGCCAGGTGGCGCCGTGGAACTACCCGATGATGATGGCGATCTGGAAGATCTGCCCGGCCATCGCCGCGGGCAACACGGTCGTGATCAAGCCCAGCGACACCACCCCGGTGACGACGGTGATGCTGGCCGAGCTGGCCGCCAAGCACCTGCCCCCGGGCGTCCTGAACGTCGTGACCGGTGACCGTGTCACCGGTGCGAACCTCGTCTCCCATCCGACCCCGCAGATGGTCGCGATCACCGGATCGGTGGCCGCGGGCAAGGCGGTCGCGGTCAGCGCGGGCGGCAACCTCAAGCGCACCCACCTGGAGCTCGGCGGGAAGGCCCCGGTGGTGGTGTTCGACGACGCCGATCTCGCGGCGGCCGCCGAGGGCATCGCCACCGCGGCGTACTTCAACGCCGGGCAGGACTGCACCGCCGCCACCCGGGTGCTGGCGTCGGCGTCGATCGCGGCGGACCTGACGGCCGCGCTGGCCGAGCAGGCCAAGGGCGCCACGACCACGTTCGGCCGGCCCGCCGACGACGAGGACGCCTGGGTACCGCCGGTCAACAACGTCAACCAGATGGAGCGGGTGCTGTCCTTCTTCGAGGACATCCCGTCCCACGCCACCGTGGCGGTGGGCGCAAACCGCCAGGGCGACAAGGGTTTCTATATCGAGCCGACGGTGATCGGCGGGCTCCGCCAGGACGACCGGCTGATTCAGCAGGAGATCTTCGGCCCGGTCATCACGGTGCAGTCGTTCTCGGGCGAGGACGAGGCGATCGCGTTGGCCAACGGCGTCGAGTACGGACTGGCGTCGTCGGTGTGGACCAAGGACGTGTCCCGTGCGCTGCGGGTGTCCAACGCCCTGGATTTCGGCTGCGTCTGGATCAACACCCACATCCCGCTCGTCGCGGAGATGCCCCACGGCGGGTTCAAGGCGTCAGGCCACGGCAAGGACCTGTCGATGTACGGCCTGGAGGACTACACGCGCATCAAGCACGTGATGGCCTACACCGGCTGAGCGCCGGCCCGTACGAAATCGACGAGGATCTCCCGGATCTCGTCGGCGGTGAGACCGTCGCCGTCGACCTCGTGGGCGATGAGGTCGGAGACCACATCCTCGCCGTGCTCGCCCGGGTGGCCGCACCGGTATGCCACCAGCACGTCGAGGTAGGCGCCGAACGCGTCACGCTGGTCGGCGTCGTCCAGGCGGGTGGCCCACCGGGCGAGCTGCCACCAGTCCCGTTCCGGCGCGCCGAGGGCATCGCAGAGCCCACGCAGGCGCGGACCGAGGACGATGGCCGCGAGGTCGTCGGGCACGCCGGACGCGACTCGGGCCGACAACAACTCGGCGAGCCGCTGTGACTGCGGGTGCACCCTCTGGCCTCCTCGGACGAATCAGTCGATCGATGACCCACGGTAATCGCGCCCGCGCACGCACCCGGCGCGCACCGACCCCGATGTGGCACGCCTAACCACAGGTGCGGCACTGTGACCAACCACTCAGCCCGGTTCGTGAGATCGACAGGGCCGCAGGGATTCACAGCTGTTTATCAGCGGCATTGCCTACCGTCGCCGGAATACACTTAGTTCTACTAACGTAGTTTCTGGTGGCGCATCGCCGCGTCCGCCACCCCGCGATCCATCTGAGGACAGACCATGTCTACCGATACCCGCGAAGGCCGCCTTGCCCGTCGCATCGCCGACCTCTTCGCCACCGACCCCCAGTTCGCTGCCGCCGTGCCCGACGAGACCGTCGCCGCCGCCGTCGAAGAGCACGCGGCACATCTGCCCGACATCATGCGGACGGTCCTGGACGGATACGCCGACCGCCCCGCACTCGCCCGGCGGGCCGTGCGATTCGTCGAAGACGCCACGGGTCGAACCGTCGCCGAACTCCTCCCCCACTTCGAGACCATCACCTACGCGGAACTGGCTCACCGGATCCACGGCGTCACCGCCGCGCTGACCGACGTGCATCCCGGTGACCGGGTCGCCCTGCTCGGCTTCACCAGCGTCGACTACACGACCGTCGACATGGCCCTGTCGATGCTGGGCGCCGTCCTGGTGCCGCTGCAGACCAGCGCGCCGCTCAGCACCCTGCGCCCGATCATCGCCGAGACCGAACCGGTCCTCATCGCGTCGTCGGTCGACACCCTCGACGACGCCGTCGCGCTGGCCCTGGACGCGCCCGACGCGGCGCGCCTGGTGGTGTTCGACCACCGTGCCGAGGTCGACGACCACCGCGACGCGCTCACCTCCGCGACAGCGCGGCTGCGCGCCGCCGGATCACCGCTGGAAATCGAGACCCTCGCCGAGGTCATCGCCCGCGGGTCGACAATGCCTGCGCGTGAACAGTTCTCGCCCGACGCAGACACGCTGATGTTGCTGATCTACACCTCCGGCAGCACCGGCGCCCCCAAAGGCGCAATGTATACCGAGCGTCTGGTGGCCACCACGTGGCGCCGGTCGAGCCGGTCCTTCTGGGGTGACCACGGCCCGCTTCCGTCGATCACGCTGAACTTCCTGCCGATGAGTCACGTGATGGGCCGCGGCCTGCTGTACGCGACGCTGGGCGCGGGCGGTACCGCGTATTTCGCCGCCAAGAGCGACCTTTCGACGTTCCTGGAGGATCTGGCCCTGGTGCGTCCGACGCAGCTGAGCTTCGTGCCGCGGATCTGGGACATCATCTTCGCCGAGGTGGCCAAGGAGCTCGAGCGCCGCACGGCCGACGCGGCCGACGTGCTCGCCGATCTGCGCCAGAGCCTGCTCGGGGGCCGCTACGTGAGCGCGATGACCGGGTCCGCACCGCTGTCGGCCGAGATGGAGAGTTTCGTCGAGCAACTTCTCGACATGCACCTGATCGACGGCTACGGCTCCACCGAGGCCGGTGCGGTGTTGGTCGACGGGCAGATCCAACGCCCACCGGTCATCGACTACAAGCTCGTCGACGTCCCCGACCTCGGCTACTTCTCCACCGACCGCCCGCATCCGCGCGGTGAGCTCCTGGTCAGATCCGAGACCCTGTTCCCCGGGTACTACAAACGTCCCGACATCACCGCCGAGATGTTCGACGAGGACGGCTACTACCGCACCGGGGACATCGTCGCCGAAACCGCACCGGATCGACTGACCTATCTGGACCGCCGCAACAACGTGCTCAAACTCTCCCAGGGCGAGTTCGTCACCGTCTCCAAACTTGAGGCGGTGTTCGGCGACAGTCCGCTGATCCACCAGATCTACGTCTACGGCAACAGCGCGCGCCCCTACCTGCTGGCCGTGGTCGTGCCCACCGACGCGGCGTTGGCCCGCGAGGACGTGAAAACTGCTGTCGCCGAGTCACTTCAGGACGTGGCCAGGGCCGCCGACCTGCAGTCCTACGAGATCCCCCGCGATTTCCTGATCGAGACCACGCCGTTCACGCTGGAGAACGGCCTGCTGACCGGCATCCGCAAGCTGGCCCGGCCCGCACTCAAGGAGCGCTACGGCGACCGGCTGGAAGCCCTCTACGCCGAACTCGCCGAGGGACAGACCGACGAGCTACGTGAACTTCGCCGGTCCGGCGCCGAACGTCCGGTGCAGGAGACCGTGCTGCGCGCCGCTGCGGCCCTGCTCGGCGCCGCCGCCACCGATCTGCAGCCGGACGCCCACTTCACCGATCTGGGCGGAGATTCGTTGTCGGCATTGACTTTCGGAAATCTGCTGCACGACATCTTCGGTGTCGAGATTCCCGTCGGGGTGATCGTCAGCCCGGCCACCGATCTCCAGGCACTGGCCGGTCACATCGAGACCGCGCGGACCACCGGCTCGGCGCGGCCGAGTTTCACCTCGGTGCACCAGCATTCGGACCAACCGGTGACCGAGGTGTATGCCCGTGACCTCACGCTCGACAAGTTCGTGGACACCGACACCCTCGCCGCGGCTCCTGCATTGCCTGGGCCCGCCGCGGAGATCCGGACCGTCCTGCTGACCGGGGCCACCGGTTTCCTCGGCCGGTATCTGGCCCTGGAATGGCTGGAGCGGCTGTCACTGGTCGGCGGCACGCTGATCTGCCTGGTCCGCGCGAAAGACGATGCGGCAGCCCGCGACCGGCTCGACCGCACCTTCGACAGCGGGGATCCGAAGCTGCTCGAACACTACCGGCGGCTGGCCGCCGACCACCTGGAGGTTGTCGCCGGGGACAAGGGCGACGCCGATCTCGGCCTCGATGCGCGCACGTGGCAGCGCCTCGCCGACACCGTCGACCTCATCGTCGACCCAGCCGCGCTGGTCAACCACGTCCTGCCGTACAACCAACTGTTCGGCCCGAACGTGGTCGGCACCGCCGAACTGATCCGCCTCGCGCTGACCACCAAGCTGAAGCCGTTCACCTACGTGTCGACCATGGCCGTCGGCGCCGGCGTCGAACCGGGCCGGTTCACCGAGGACGGCGATGTCCGGCAGATCAGCGCGACGCGCAAGGTCGACGACAGCTACGCCAACGGCTACGGCACCAGCAAGTGGGCCGGTGAGGTGCTGCTGCGCGAGGCGCACGACCTCTGCGGGCTACCGGTGTCGGTGTTCCGCTGCGACATGATCCTGGCCGACACCACCTATGCCGGGCAGCTGAATCTGCCGGACATGTTCACCCGGCTGATCCTCAGCCTCGTCGCCACCGGCGTCGCCCCGGAGTCCTTCTACCGACTCGACGCCGACGGCCGCCGCCCGCGCGCACACTACGACGGGCTCCCGGTGGAGTTCGTCGCCGAGGCTATCTCGACCCTCGGTGCTCAGGTGGTGTCAGGGTTCGAGACCTACCACGTGATGAACCCTCACGACGACGGGATCGGTCTCGACGAGTTTGTCGACTGGCTCATCGAGGCCGGCTATCCGGTGCGACGTGTCGGCGACTACCCGACGTGGCTGCAGCGCTTCACCGTGGCGGTCAACGCGTTGCCCGACCGGCAGCGCCAGGCCTCGCTGCTGCCGCTGCTGCACAACTACCAGCAGCCCGAGATACCGGTGTGCGGCGCCGTCGCACCGACGGACCGGTTCCGCGAAGCGGTCCAGGACGCGAAAATCGGCCCGGACAAGGACATCCCGCACTTGTCGGCGCAGGTCATCGTCAAGTACGTCACCGATCTGCAACTGCTCGGGCTGCTCCAGCGCTCTCGCTAGACGGCCATCGTGTCGCGATCCTTGTGGCGCCGGCGGCCGAACAGCCCGTGCCGCTTGCGGGTCACGGGCTGGGTCACCGAGTCCTCGGACTGGCCCCAGCCCGCGGTGCCAGCCGGGGCGCCCTCGGTCACCGCGTGCGTCTCGGCGGCGTGCATGCGGGCCTCACGGTAGGCGACGTCGCGGGCCGTGCGGACCGACAACCGGCCGACGGCCAGCGCGGCGAGGAACACGATCAATGCGCCGAGCCCGGAGAAGTAGGTGAGTTCGAGCCACACCTGCTTGGTCTCGTTCTCGGCCACCGGCCGGCCGGCGCTGCCCAGGCCCAGCGGACCGGCCACCGCGCGCCCGACCACGAACCAGGCGCCCGCGGCGACGGCCAGCCATCCGCCGAGCATGGCGGTGGCACGGTTGCGGGAGACGAACAGCAGCAAACCGCCGAACACGGCGACCAGGCCCGGCAGCACCTCCAGCCAGCCACGGCCGGCGGTCCACGCCCACGGCCGGTCCGGGGTGAAGGCGAAGTCGAACAGCGGGCCGATGAAGGGCGCCAGCGCACCCCAAACACCCAGCGCCACGATCAGCAGGCCGCTCACCGCACCGCGGCTCCTCGGGATCTGCATCGCGCCCTTACGGCCCCGGTGGGTTGTGTCGACCATGATTCCTCCTCGGGTGATGCCAGCGGGTACCCACGCCCACCCGGCAATAACCCGGGGGTTTGCGCGCAGACTGACATCGATCGTTGCCACAATCGCACCCTCCCGCACGGCCCGGTTCAGTCACTAACATCGGTCGCGTGAGACGCATACGCCAGTGGTGGGGCCAACCCGACCATTACCACTGGTTGTCGGGCTACCTCGGCTCACGCTATCTCCGCGGATTCACCCGCAAGATGATGGGCGGCATCGTCGCGGTGCTCGGGATCGTGCCGGGCCTGATGTTGCTCAGTCCGTCGGGTCCCGACACGAACCTCGGCCGCGTGGTCAGTGTGGCAGTGGTGGTGATGTGCGCGGTGATGGCCGTCGTCTGGTTCTCGCACTGGCCGACCCGGCGGGAATCAGTGGCGTTCGCGGTGGTGTCCACCATCTGTATCGCCGCGCTGGCGCTGGTGTGGCCGGATCCGCTCACCGGGCTGCTCGCCTGCATCACCTTCGCGGCGCTGGCCGGTTACGTGGCGTTCTTCCACTCCACCCACCATCTGGTGATGGTGCTGGCCACCGCGACCGCGGTGGCGTTGCGCTGTGCGGCCGAGATCACCGCCGCGGGCGACGGCTACCTGGCCACCGTCGCGTTCCTGATGATCGCGGTCGGGGTGCTGGCCGTGCCGTTCTCGGCGCAGGTGCTGGTGCACCTCCTCGGCGGTGACGCGCTGCAGTCGCACACCGACGCGCTGACCGGGCTGCGCAACCGACGCGGCTTCTATCGGGCGGTCCGGTACCTGGTCAGCACGGCGCCGGCCCGCGGGCTGCCGCATCTGACCGTGGCGATGATCGATCTCGACCATTTCAAGCGGGTCAACGACACCCGCGGGCACGCCACCGGTGACCGGCTGCTGGTGTCCGTCGCGGCCAGCCTGCGGCAGGCCACCCGCGGGCAGGCGATCGTCGGGCGGGTCGGGGGCGAGGAATTCCTGATCGCCGAGGCGACCCGCGAGGACGACGCCGACGCGTTGGCCGAGCGGCTGCGCGCCACGATCGCGACGAGTTCGTGGGGTGTCACCGCGAGCGTCGGTGTGGTGTGCGCCCGGCTCCACCGCGACACCGACACCCGGGAGATCCTGGGCGAGCTCGTCGAAGCCGCGGACGCGGCGATGTACGAGGCCAAGCGATCCGGCGGCAACCAGTACCGCCGGGCCGGGCGGTCAGCCGCCTGAGCGCACCTGCTGCACGACCGCGACGACCGCGTCGGCGACGGCGCGGGGCTGGTAGAGCATCATGTTGTGGCCGGCCCCCGGCACCACCACGTTGGTGGTGCCCAGCGCGGCGGCGAGCAAGTCGTTGGCGCGGTGGATCTGTGCCTGCGTGTAGGTGTCCGGGGTGAGCTGCGCCGGCGGCGGGAACCGGTCACCGCTGAGGACCGCGGCCGGGACGCGCGGCAGCGGCGGCGCGGCGGCCACTTCGGCGAAGGCGTCCTCGAACCACACGCTCTCCCCCGGCGCCCGCCCCTGGCTGCCCGCGACGTAGAACGCCGCGTTCTGGGCCGGGCTTCCGAGCCCGGGCAGGAACTCCGAGGTCGGCTCGACGAACACCAGACCCGCCACCAGTTCGGGGTGCCTGCGGGCCAGCAGGTCCAGTACCAGCCCGCCGTAGGAGTGGGCGACAAAGACCAGCGGCGTGGGCAGCCGCGCGGCCGCGATCAGTGCCACCACGTCGTCGACGTCCCGCGAGATGCTGTGCGGCTGCGTCGCCGGCGTCGACCGGTGGTCGCCGTCGGGACGGGTGTCGGGCCGGTCGTAGGTGCACACGCGCGTCGTCCGCGCGATGACCGGCTGCGCCGCGTCGGGGCCGGGCACCGGGTCGGCGAGTTCGATGTCGTCGTACGGGCTCGCCCAGACCGGGTCCCCGGCGGGAATCAGATGGTTCCACACCTCGGCGTAGCTGCCCAGCCCCGGGATCACGAAAACCGTTGGCGCACCGGCACCCTGGCAGTCGAGATACAGTGTGCGCCCGTCGCCGAGGTCCACCGGGCCGGCGACCGCGGGCGGCGGCTCGGCCGCGCTGCTCGCGCACGGGGA
>NZ_BCRS01000189.1 GCF_001552715.1 Mycolicibacterium vaccae NBRC 14118 = CIP 105934
GGGCCAGAGGCGCCGGCCGCCAACGTAATTCGACGACGGTCACACTGCGCCTCTGGCGCGGGGCACGGGGGTGCGGCGCAGCAGGTCGTCCACCACGTCGGCGCCCTGCACCCTGCGCACCCACATCTCGGGGCGCAGGCTGATGCGGTGCGCCAGCGCGGGCACAGCCAGCGCCTTGACGTCCTCGGGGACGACGAAGTCGCGGCCGAGCAGCAGCGCGCGCGCCCGCGCGAGCTGCACCAGATCCAGCTCGGCGCGCGGGCTGGCGCCGACCGCCACCTGCGGGTGCTGTCGGCTGGCCGTCGCCAGCGAGACCACGTAGTGCAGCACGTCGTCGTGCACGCCGACCTGTTCCACCGACTCCTGCATGGCCAGCAGATCGGGGGCATCGACCACCTGTTGCACCGTCACCGGCACCGACCCGCGGTCCAGCCGGCGGCGCAGCATCGTGGTCTCCTCCGCCTCCGTCAGGTATTTCAGTTCCAGCCGGATCGCGAACCGGTCCAGCTGCGCCTCGGGCAGCGGATAGGTGCCCTCGTACTCGATCGGGTTGTCGGTGGCCAGCACCAGGAACGGCTCCGGCAGCCGGTGGGTCACCCCGTCGATGCTGACCTGCCGCTCGGCCATCGCTTCCAGCAGTGCCGCCTGCGTCTTGGGCGGTGTCCGGTTGATCTCGTCGCCCAGAAGCAGATTGGTGAAGATCGGGCCGCGGCGGAACTCGAAACGGCCCGACTGCATGTCGTAGATCGTCGAGCCCAGCAGGTCGGCGGGCAGCAGGTCGGGGGTGAACTGCACGCGGGTGAACTCCAGCCCCAGCGCGGCGGCGAAGGACTTGGCGATCAACGTCTTTCCCAGTCCGGGCAGGTCTTCGAGCAGCACGTGTCCGCGGGCGAGCACGGTGATCAGGATCAGGTTCAGCGCGGCGCGCTTGCCGACGACGGCGCGGCCGATCTCGTCGAGCACCGACCCGCAGCGGGCGGTGGTCACCGCCGGTGTGCTCACAGCCGCTCCAGCCGCTGCAGGATCTGGTCGAGGGTGCGCCGGCCCGGCCCCGGCTCCGCGTGGCCGGTCGCGGAGACGTTCTCCGGGTCGACCCACGACCACAGCTCGGCACCGAACAGCATCTGCCCGCTCACATGGAAGGCATTGGGGTCCCTGACTTTCCGGTGTCCGGCGGCGAGTTCGAACTGGCGGGCGAGCATCGGGCGCAGCCTGCGGTCCCAGTCCGCGCGCGAAGATTCCGACCAGGAGATCAGCGTCTCGGTACGCGACAGCCAGCGCTGCATCGCCGCGGCCGCAGGGTCGTTCACCGCCTCGGCCTCTTCGTCCCGGCCGAGGCTCACGTGCGACCGCACCGCCAGCAGCACGCACGCCAGCGCCACACCGGTCACCGCGAGCACGAGGTCCCGTTCGAGCTGGGTCAGCGCGAAGGTCTGCACGACCAGGATCAGGAACACCCCCGCGGCAACGATTTTCGTCATGCCGTGGCTCCCAGTTGACGCTGCACCTGTTGCAGCGCGCGGACCGCGTCCGTGCGGTGGCCCTCGCCCATCACGTGCGAGCTGAACCGGGCCTCCTCGAACAACTCGACGAGTTCGGTGGCGCTGTCGGCCGCCAGCGCGCGGGTCTCGATCGCGCGGGCCAGCACCTCGGTCGGGGTGTCGGATTCCCGCGGTGTGGTGCCCGGCGACTTCTCCAGCTCCCGTTCCATCGCGAGGTAGCAGGCGATGATCGCCTGCCGCGGGTCGCGGCGGGGATCGTCCATCTCGGCCAGCCCGAGTTCGGCGGCGCGGGCAAGATCGGGGACCTCGGCCCGGGCCTGCTCGGCCGGGGCGGCACCAGGCGGCGACAGGGTTTCGGGTACGCGCCTGCGGGACGCGAATGTCGCCACGATCGCCAGCACGAACAGCGCGATCGCCGTGCCGGCCAGCGCGGCGAACGCACCGCCACCGCCCTGGTCGTCGGGCGTCTCAGGCCGGGTTGGCGTCGTCCCGGGATCAGTGGCGCCCGCACCGGCGCCTGCCGGCGGATCGGCTTGGGGCGGATCCTCGATCACCACCGGGGTCCCCCACCGCATCAGCAGCAGGATCAGCAGAGCCCAGACCGCCAGCGCCGCGGCGGCGATCAGCAGCGGCCGGCGCAGCGAGAAGCCGAGTTTCCGCGACGGGCGCAGCCCCGGCCCGGGGGACGGGCGGGCCGAACGCTGGGACGCCTGGGTGAGGACGGCGATCGCGATCACCACGATCGAGACAGCCAGCAGCGCGGTCACCGCCACCAGGCTGCCCGGACCCGCCGGGCGGGATTCGTCGGGCGGCGGGTCGCCGGAGTGGTCGGGCAGGTAGCCGCGCAGCGCGACGACGGTCAGCAGCGTCAGCGCGAGTACCGCGGCCGTGCGCGCCACCGTCCTGCGGTCCGCCTTGTCGGGCATGGCCCACCCCCGGGCTCCAGCACCGACGGCCGGGCCGCCGCCGGCCTGAGCTCATGGTGGCACGAGGTGTGTGCGGCGCGGGCCTAACCGGTCAGAACATCTGCCAATCCGACCCACCGTCGGGCTGGGTGTACATCGGACCATCGGTGTTCTTGATGACCACCGCGTCGCCGCTGCCGAAGTTGTCGTAGAACCACTTGGCGTCCTCGGGGCCGAGGTTGATGCAGCCGTGGCTGACGTTGCGCTCCCCCTGGTCACCGACCGACCAGGGTGCGCTGTGGACGAAGATGCCGCTGTTGTCGATGCGCACCGCGTCCTTGACCTTGAGCTTGTAGCCCTCGCCCGACGGGTCGTCGACGGGGACACCGTAAGTCGAGGAGTCCATCACGATGTCGGCGAACTTCTCCAGCACGTAGTAGGTGCCGTTCTTGGTGTCGTAGCCCGGTTTGCCCATCGAGACCGGGAAGGTCTTCTCCAGGACACCGTTGCGATGGACCTCCATCTGCTTGGTGTCGTTGTCGATCGTCGCGGTCAGCTGTTCAGGGACGGTGAACGTGGACTTGGTGCCCGCCGCGTCGATGGAGACCACGGTGCCGACCGGCCAGAAGTCCTGCGGACGCCAGCGCAGCTGGGTGTCGCTGACCCAGTAGAACCGGCCGGGCACCGGCGGGTTCGACGAGATGTGCACCGCGTCCTGGGCCATCTGCCGGTTGGCGATGGGCCGCTGGAAGTTGATGTAGATCGGCTTGGCCGCGCCGACGATCGATCCGTTGACCGGATTGAACGTCGGCGGGATGAACGGCGGCTGGCCGACGAACGGGTTCGGGTTCTGCCCGGCGGGGGTGCCCTCCGGAATGGGCAGCGGGGTGCCGGGGATGACCGCCAGCGGATCGACCGTGGTCGCCTCGGTCGCGGTGGTGGTGGACGACCCCGCAGGTGGGGTGACCGTCGCGGGCTGGTCCGGGAACCCGAACGTGTTCGCCGGTGGCGGTGGGGGCGGGACCGGCGCCGGGGCGGGCTGTGCCAGCGCCGATGGTGCGCCGAGCGTCAGCCCCGCGGTCACGCCGACTGCCATGAACAGGGCGTGAACCCGGCTCCTGTTTCGCTGCCGCATGCATTACCTCCAAGTCCAGCGACTCATCCCAGTGTGGCACAGCGCCGACATCGTTTCCGCTGGCGAACGCGTCCGCGGGACCCCGGCACCCTCGACACAGAGGGCCTTGACCTGCTCTGATGATCGGTCATATCGGCCCCAGCGTTACGCCGCGCACCCGCCGTCGCGGACACTGGAGCGCATGATCGTGGCCTTCAGCATCAGCCCCTCCAGCGGCGACGAGACCGGCGGGGTCAGCGCCGCCGTCGCCGAAGCGGTCCGGATCGTGCGCGCTTCCGGGCTGCCGAACGAGACCAACGCGATGTTCACCAACATCGAGGGCGAGTGGGACGAGGTGATGGCCGTGGTGAAACAGGCCGTCGAGGCCGTGGCCGCGGTGTCTCCGCGGGTCAGCCTGGTGCTCAAGGCCGACATCCGGCCCGGCTTCACCGGGCAGCTGACTGCGAAGGTGCAGCGCATCGAGGACGCCCTCGGCCACTAGCCGGCGCGGCGGGGCGGCACGTTATCCCCAGTCCGGATTTCATCCACAGGCTGCGCTTCCCGACACTTCATTCGAACGTTAGTTCGATACCGTCGAGGTGTGGGTGACTTCCTCTCGGGTGACGCGGCACGGCGGCGATGGAGCGTGCTGCTCGATCACGTCGAGGCCGCCTACCGCGAGATGGGCGAGCTGCCCAGCGACCTGGTCGGCAACGGCTACCGCATGCAGATGGCGGAAAGGCTGGAGACGCAGCAGCGCCTCAACCGTGCGCTGATGTACCGAGTTTTCGGCCAGATCGCCGACCCGCCGGACGAAGCTGCCATGGTCCCCGCCGTCAAGCAACGTCTCGCGGCGCGGCTGCGTATCCCCGTCCGCGAGGTCACCCGCCGGTTCGCGCTAGCGGCCAGGCTCTGCCCGCGCCGGCAACTGACCGGCCCTGCGTTGCCGCCCGCGCTGCCCGTCGTCGCGGACGCGTTGGCTTCCGGCACGCTCGGCGAGGATCATCTGCGGAAGATCACCGCGGTGATCGACAAACTCCCGTCGTGCACCTCGGCCACCGACCGCGACGACGTCGAAGCCGCCCTGGTCCGCGAATCCGCCACCCACGACGCCGATTTCGTCGCCGAACTCGGCCGCGGGATCGACGCGTTGTTCAACCCCGACGGCCACTACGACGAACACGACCGGGCCCGGCGCCGTGGGATCACGCTGGGCCCGCAGGGCACCGACGGGATGTCGAAGCTCAGCGGTCACGTCGACCCGGAGACGCGCGCCTACATCGAAGCCGCCGCGGCCGCCGTCCGGCCCGGTCGCCATCTACCCGACGGCCGACCCGACGGCGCGGTGGAGCCGGTCGCGGATGACCGGACCCCGGCGCAGCGGTGCCACGACGGCATCAAGCTCGGCCTCAAAGCCGGTTTCGCCTCCGGCGCGCTGGGCTCCCACCGCGGACATCCGGTGACGGTGATCGTGCGCACCACGCTCGCCGAGCTCGACCAGGCCGCCCACGCCGTCGGCGATCCGGACGTCTCGATGCCCGCGCCGGCCCGCACCGGAGGTGACACCGCGCTTCCCATGCGCGACCTGATCCGGATGGCCGCCGACGCCATCCACTACCTCGCCGTGTTCGACGACCACACCGGCCGCCCGCTCTACCTGGGACGCCAGACCCGGATCGCGACGACGGATCAGCGGATCATCTGCTACACCCGCGACGGGGGCTGTACGCGCCCGGACTGCACCGCACGCGGGTACCACTGCGAGGTCCACCATGCTCCCGGCTGGTACCCGGACGGCCGCACCGACGCCGACGCTCTGTACTTCGCGTGCGGACCGGACCACAAACTGCTCACCGACGGTCACTGGAGGGCCGCCGTCACCGCGCAAGGGCGACTCGGCTGGACCGACGGCACCTCGCCACCGCGGGTCAACCGGGTCCACCATCCCGACGAACTCCTACGCGGCGGCGCCGACCCGCCGCGGGACCAGACCTAGGAGCGGACGAGGCGGGCTATCGCGGCCGAGGCCTCGGCGAGCTTCGCGTCAGCCTCCTCGCCGCCCGCGGCGACCGCGTGGCTGACGCAGTGGCCGAGGTGTTCGTCGAGCAGGCCCAGCGCCACCGACTGCAGCGCGCTGTTGACGGCGCTGATCTGGGTCAGGACGTCGATGCAGTACTTGTCCTCGTCGATCATCTTCGCGATGCCGCGCACCTGGCCCTCGATGCGGCGCAGCCGCTTGGCGTAGTTCTCCTTCTGCGCCGAGTAGCCGTGGGCGCCGGCGTCGGCCGGAATCGGCTGGGGTGCGCTCTCGCTCACGGCATTCCCTCCAGAATCTGCGTCATCTTCGCGATCTGCGCCTGCTGGCCGGCGACGATCGTCCTGGCGATGGAGATGGCGTCGACGTTGGTGCCGTCGGCGATCTCCGCGTTCGCGATCTCGATCGCCCCGCGGTTCTGGCCGATCATCGACTGCAGCCACAGTCTGTCGAACTCCGGCCCGCTCAGCGACCCGAGCCGCGCGATGGTGGCGTCGTCGACCGTTCCCGGCCGGTCCTCGTCCGCGACGGGCCCGTCCGGGCCGTCGGCGCTTGTGCCGTTCTCGGGGTTCTCGTTCCACCGCACGTTCTCGTTCCACTGCACCAGGAACACATTGAGGATGTTGAGCTCGGGCTGCGCGACGGCCACGATCTGCTCGGCCAGCCTCACCACTTCCGGGTTCGCCGAGCGCTCCGTCGCCGTCCTGGACAGGTCGATGGCCTGGGCATGATGCGGCACCATGTCGGTGGCGAACGCGATGTCGGCCTCGTTGAACCCGGCCGGCTCGCCGGTGATCAGCGGCGCCTCGGGTTCGTCCGGGCCGCCGGCGGCCTCGCCGGGGGCGTCACCGCCCCCGCAGCCGGCCAACAGCACCAGCGCGGCCAGGCAGGCGAACACGCGCGCCGTCAACGTCGTCATGCGCCCAGGGTACTAGTACCCCATGGGGGTATCTACAGTGGTTTGGCCGGGGGAAACGCCAGGCGCATAATCTCCGCATGCCCTCAGATCCCACGGATGCCGGTATCGACATCAAGCCCCGTAGCCGCGACGTCACCGACGGCCTGGAGAAGACCGCCGCCCGCGGCATGCTCAGGGCGGTCGGGATGGGCGACGAGGACTGGGTCAAACCGCAGATCGGCGTCGGCTCGTCGTGGAACGAGATCACCCCGTGCAACATGTCGCTGCAGCGGCTGGCGCAGGCGGTCAAGAGCGGCGTGCACGAGGCCGGCGGCTATCCGCTGGAGTTCGGCACCATCTCGGTGTCCGACGGCATCTCGATGGGCCACGAGGGTATGCACTTCTCGCTGGTCTCCCGCGAGGTGATCGCCGACAGCGTCGAGACCGTGGTGCAGGCCGAGCGGCTCGACGGCACGGTGCTGCTGGCCGGCTGCGACAAGTCGATCCCCGGCATGCTGATGGCCGCGGCCCGCCTGGATCTCGCGTCGGTGTTCTTCTACAACGGATCGATCATGCCGGGCACGGCCAAACTCACCGACGGCACCGAGAAGGAAGTCACGATCATCGACGCCTTCGAAGCGGTCGGCGCGTGCGCGCGTGGGCTGATGTCGCGGGAGGACGTCGACATCATCGAGCGCGCGATCTGTCCCGGCGAGGGCGCGTGCGGCGGCATGTACACCGCCAACACGATGGCCTCGGCCGCCGAGGCACTCGGAATGTCGTTGCCCGGCAGCGCATCACCGGTGGCCATCGACCGGCGGCGCGACGAGTTTGCGCGCAGGTCCGGTGAGGCGGTGGTGGAGATGCTGCGCCGCGGCATCACCGCCCGCGACATCCTGACCAAGGAGGCGTTCGAGAACGCGATCGCCGTGGTGATGGCGTTCGGCGGCTCCACCAACGCGGTGCTGCACCTGCTGGCCATCGCCTGGGAAGCCAACGTGAAGCTGGGCCTGGAGGACTTCACCCGCATCGGGCGGCGGGTGCCGCACCTGGCCGACGTGAAGCCGTTCGGCCGGCACGTGATGAAGCACGTCGACGAGATCGGCGGGGTGCCCGTCGTGATGAAGGCGCTGCTGGACGCCGGTCTGCTGCACGGGGATTGCCTCACCGTCACCGGCCTGACCATGGCCGAGAACCTGGCCCACATCGAGCCGCCGGACCCTGACGGCAAGGTGCTGCGCGCGATGAACAACCCGATCCACCCGACCGGCGGCATCACCATCCTGCACGGCTCGCTGGCGCCCGAGGGCGCGGTGGTGAAGTCCGCGGGCTTCGACTCCGACGTGTTCGAAGGCACCGCAAGGGTTTTCGAGCGGGAGCGGGCAGCCCTGGACGCCTTGGAGGACGGCACCATCACCCACGGTGACGTCGTCGTGATCCGCTACGAGGGCCCCAAGGGTGGCCCCGGCATGCGCGAGATGCTCGCGATCACCGGCGCCATCAAGGGCGCGGGCCTGGGCAAGGACGTGCTGCTGATGACCGACGGACGCTTCTCCGGCGGCACCACCGGCCTGTGCGTCGGTCACATCGCGCCCGAGGCCGTCGACGGCGGACCGATCGCGTTCGTGCGCGACGGTGACCGGATCCGCCTCGACGTCGCCAACGGCACCCTCGACATCCTGGTCGACGAGGACGAATTCGAGTCGCGCAAGGCGGGATTCGAGCCGTTGCCGCCGCGCTACACCACCGGCGTGCTGGCCAAGTACACCAAGCTCGTCGGCTCGGCGGCCGTCGGCGCGGTCTGCAGCTGACCCCAGGCGGCGCCGGCGCCCGCCGGCGCCGCGACCGCTCCGTCGGCGCTCGAAACTCTTTGCACACGGAAGCGGTTGCCCGGGATGCGTGTGCCCGCGGAATTGCTTGAACCGGGCGAATTTTCGATACGGACTTCGCTGATCGAGCGTGGCCGGCCACGCCTGGGATTAGGCTGCGGCTCATGCAGTGGTTCGTCGAAAATCCTCTGCTCACGCTGTTCTTCTGCCTCGGCGTCGGGAGTCTGTTCGGCCGCATCCGCTTCGGACCGGTCGCATTCGGCCCCGCCGGGGCCCTGTTCGTGGCGCTGGCGCTGGCCGCGATCGAACCCGACGTCGCGCTGCCGCCGATCGTCACCAGCCTGTCGCTGTGCGTGTTCTGCTACATGGTGGGCCTGGCCGCAGGCCCGTCGTTCGTCAGCGCGATCCGCACCGGCTGGAAGCAGGTGGTGGTGTCGGTGCTCGCCATCATGGCGATGGCCGCCACCGCGCTGGGCCTGGGCTGGGCGTTCGGCCTGGACATCGGGACGGTCGCCGGTGCATTCGCCGGGGCCGGAACCGCAACGCCCGCGCTCGGCGCCGTGCAGCAGCAGCTCGCCGTCGGCGACACCGTCCCACCCGAACCGGCCATCGGCTATGCGGTGGCCTATCCCATCACGGTGTGCCTGACGATCCTGGCCTGTTCGTATCTGATGTCCGCGGGACGCCGCACACCGAACGCCGAGGACCGCGCGAAGGTACCTCCGATCGTGGTGCAGACCGTGGAGCTGCTCGGCGACCCCGGTCTGGACGTGCGGGGTCTGGAGACCGACTACCACGCGGTGGTGTCCCGCCTGACCCGCAACGGGAAGACCGGCGTCGCGCACGACGACGAACGGTTGGCCGCCGGTGACCTGCTGACCGTCACCGCGACCGACGACCAGGTCCAGCGGCTGATCAAGGACCTGGGCCGGCTCGCGCAATCCGAGCCGTGGCTGGACCGCAGCGAGATCGACTTCCGCCGCATCACCCTGTCCGCACCGAAGTACGTGGGCCGGGAGCTGCGCCAGCTGGGACTGGAGGAGCGCTTCGACGCTGTCGTGAGCCGGGTCCGCCGGGGCGACACCGACATCGTCGCCACCCCCGACCTGGTGCTGCAGAACGGCGACCGGCTCCGGGTGACCGCGCCCCGCGCCCGGATGGCCGAAATCACCAAGGACCTCGGCGACTCCGAACGGGCGGCGGGCGACATCAACCCGATCGGGCTCGGCGTCGGCCTGACGATCGGGCTGGTGCTGGCACTGGTGGAGCTTCCACTGCCCGGCGGCGGGAGCCTGGTGCTGGGCACTGCCACCGCGCCGCTGCTGGTCGGCGTCGTGCTGGGTGCGTTCGGCCGCACCGGACCGGTCGTCTGGACGCTGCCGGGCAACGTGTCCAACACGCTGAATCAGTTCTCGCTGTTGGTGTTTCTGGTCGCCGTCGGCACCGGCGCGGGCGGCGGCCTGGTGACCGCGCTGGCCGCCGAGGGCGTCCAGCTCGTCGTGCTGGCCCTCGCGGTCTCCGCGGCCCATGCGCTGATCTGCGTGATCGGGCTGCGCACCGTGCTGAAATTCGGCACGGCGCGAGCACTCGGCGGGCTGACCGGATCCCAGCTGAACCCCGCACCGTATGCGTATGCCATGTCGAAGATGCCTGATCAACGCGTGGCGGTCGGGTACGCCGTGCTGTTCCCGGTGTCGATGATCATCAAGGTGTTCGTGGCACAGTTGATGGTCGTCTACTTCTGACGGCCGGGACTTCCGGATGGCACCGCGTGCGTTCTGTGAGGCACAGTCCGAACCGAGGAGGACCCGGTGACCAACCCCTTGACCGATCTCGGCGTCACCCTCCCGGTGCTCGCCGCCCCCATGGCAGGCGGCCCGACGAGTCCGGCCATGGTGGTCGCCGCGGCGCGCGCCGGCGCCCTCGGGCTGCTGGCGGCCGGCTACAAGACGCCGGACACCGTGCGGGCCGAGATGGCCGCGGTACGGGATGCGTCGGTCGCGTTCGGCGTCAACCTCTTCGCACCCAACCCGGTCCCGATCGAACGGGACGCCTACCGCCGGTACGCGCACGCGGTGCAGCGCGAGGCGGACCGGTTCGGTCTCCACCTGCCCGCTGATCCCGTCGACGACGATGACGCGTTCGGCGCCAAGGTCGACCTGCTGCTGGCCGACCCGGTGCCCGTCGTCAGCTTCACGTTCGGCCTGCCCGGCGCCGACGTGATCCGCGCGCTGCAGAAGGCGGGCACGACGGTCGTGCAGACGGTCACGTCGGTCCCCGAGGCCGAGTCCGCCGCCGCGGCAGGCGCGGACATGCTCGCACTGCAGGCCTCGGTCGCCGGCGGGCATTCGGGCACGTTCACACCGGAGCGGTTGCCTGCGCCGGTGCCGCTGACCGACCTCGTCGCCCAGGTGACCGGCGCCGTGCGGCTGCCGGTGATCGCCGCAGGCGGGCTGGCCACCGCCGGCGACGTCGCC
>NZ_BCRS01000190.1 GCF_001552715.1 Mycolicibacterium vaccae NBRC 14118 = CIP 105934
AGCCCCAGCGCGCGGGTGCGCCGCTCCCGCGCCTGTTCGTCGGTGGCCAGCCTGCGGGCCCGCCCGACGTGCCCGCCACTGACGGACGCCGCCCAGGCCGCGTCGCGTTCGGGCAGCCCGTCGGACTCGATCAGGACCTTGGCGATGGCGTCCACCGGCGGGGTGACCAGCGCGACGTGCCGGCACCGCGACCGCAGGGTGATCGCGATGTCCTCGGGATCCACCGACGGGGCGCACAGCAGGAACACCGTGGACGGCGGTGGCTCCTCGACGACCTTGAGCAGCGCGTTGGCCGCGCCCTCGGTGAGCCGGTCGGCGTCCTCGATGACCACGATCTGCCAGCGTCCGGTTCCGGGCCGCCGCGATGCGATCTGCACGATCGCGCGCATCGCGTCCACTCCGATGGACAGGCCCTCCGGGATGATGCGGCGCACGTCGGCGTGGGTGCCCGCCATCGTCGTCGAGCACGCCCGGCACTCCCCACACCCGGGGGTGCCGTCGGAGGTGCACTGCAGCGCGGCGGCGAAGCACAACGCCGCGACCGATCGGCCCGACCCGGGTGGACCGGTGATCAGCCAGGCGTGGGTCATCGTCCCGACCACCCCGCCGGTCGCGTCCGCCACATCGTCGGCGCTGTTGTGAGCGGAATCACCGCGTGCCGCGCGCGCGGCCGCGACCAACTCCTTCTCCACAGCGTCCTGACCCACCAGTCGCGAGAAAACACCGGCCATCGCCGATAACAGTAGTGCTGCGAACCGACACGTCCGCCCCAGACGCCCCTTCCGCGTCAGCAGGGCCCGATACGGTATCCGGGTGGCCGCCGAACCGATCGAAGTGGGGCGAATCAGTGCATTCGTCCGCTGGGTCGCGCGTACCCCGTGGCCGGTGTTCACGCTGGGCATGCTGCAGGCCGACATCATCGGCGCGCTGCTGGTCCTGGGATTCCTGCGCTTCGGGCTGCCCCCGGAGGACCGCATCCAGCTTCAGGACCTGCCGGCCTACAACCTCGCGATCTTCCTGGGCTACCTGTTCGTCTCGTTCACGGTGGCCTCGTACCTGACGCTGCGGATGCTGATCCCGGTGATGCGCTGGCAGCGCCGCGACATGCTGCTGGGCGACCGCGACCCCGCCGACACCTTGGTGGCCCGCATGCGGGCGCTGAAGATGCCGTTCTACCGGTCCCTGATCAGCGCGACGAACTGGCTGCTCGGCTCGGTGGTGTTCATCGTCGCCAGCTGGCCGGTGGCCAGCAAGTCCGCCCCGGTGGTGGCTGTCGCCACGGGTCTGGGCGCGACCGCGACCGCGATCATCGGTTATCTGCAGTCCGAGCGCGTGCTGCGACCGGTGGCGGTGGCGGCGCTGCGCGGCGGCGTGCCGGAGAACTTCCGGGCGCCCGGGGTCATCCTGCGCCAGGTCCTGACGTGGGTGCTGTCCACCGGCGTGCCCGTCCTGGCCATCGTGCTGGCGCTGGTCGCCAGCAAGTTCGAGGTGCTGACCGCCCCCGCCGACCGGCTGATCACGACGATCCTGCTGCTGGCGATCGTCGCACTGGTCATCGGGCTCTCCAGCACCGTGCTGGTGGCGATGTCCATCGCCGACCCGCTGCGCCAGCTGCGGTGGGCGCTCGGCGAGGTGCAGCGCGGCAACTACAACGCGCACATGCAGATCTACGACGCCAGCGAGCTCGGCCTGCTGCAGGCCGGCTTCAACGACATGGTGCGCGACCTGGCCGAACGACAACGGCTTCGCGACCTGTTCGGCCGCTACGTCGGCGAGGACGTCGCACGCCGGGCGCTGGAGCGGGGCACCGAGCTCGGCGGCCAGGAACGCGACGTCGCCGTGCTGTTCGTCGACCTCGTCGGCTCGACGCATCTGGCCGCGACCCGACCCGCGGCCGAGGTCGTGAACCTGCTCAACGATTTCTTCCGCGTCGTCGTCGACACCGTCAACCGGCACGGCGGATTCGTCAACAAGTTCCAGGGCGACGCAGCGCTGGCCATCTTCGGCGCGCCGATCGAGCATCCCGACGCCTCCGGCGCGGCGCTGGCAGCCTCCCGCGAGCTGCACGACGAACTGATCAGGGTGCTCGGCGAGACCGACTTCGGCATCGGGGTGTCGGCCGGCCGGGCGATCGCCGGCCACATCGGCGCCCAGGCCCGCTTCGAGTACACCGTGATCGGCGATCCGGTCAATGAAGCGGCCCGGCTGACCGAGCTGGCGAAACTCGAACCCGGCCACGTGCTGGCGTCGTCCATCGCGGTGGCCGACGCACTGGACGCCGAGGCCCTGTGCTGGGACGTCGGCGAGATCGTCGAGCTGCGCGGACGCACCGCGCCGACCCAGCTGGCCCGTCCGGTCAACCTGGCGACGTCACGCGCGGCGGCCCGACAGGTCGCCGGCGATCGGAGCACCTGACCGGCCGAAGGGCTAACCCTTCTTGGCGGCCTTCTTCGCCGGGGCCTTCTTGGCAGCCTTCTTGGCCACCTTCTTCGGGGCGGCCTTCTTCTTCACCGGACCGCGGGCACGGCGGTCGGCCAGCAGCTCGGACGCGCGCGCATCGGTGATCGTCATGACGTCGTCGCCCTTGCGCAGGCTCGCGTTGGTCTCCCCGTCGGTGACGTACGGCCCGAAGCGGCCGTCCTTGATCACCATCGGCTTCTCCGACACCGGGTCGACGCCCAGCTCGCGCAGCGGCGGGGTGGCCGCGCCCTGACGCCCGCGGCGTTTCGGCTCGGCGTAGATCTTGAGCGCCTCGTCGAGCGTGATGGAGAAGATCTGGTCCTCGGTGGCCAGCGACCGGGAGTCGGTGCCCTTCTTCAGGTACGGGCCGTAGCGGCCGTTCTGCGCGGTGATCTCCTCGTTGTCCGCCGGGTCGACCCCGACCACCCGCGGCAGCGACAGCAGCTTGAGCGCATCCTCCAGCGTCACCGTCTCCAGGTCCATCGACCGGAACAACGAACCGGTGCGCGGCTTCGGGCCCGTCGGCTTCTTGCCCTTCTTGGCGGTCGCGCCGGCTTCACCGTCGTCCGGGGGTTCCGGCAGCACCTCGGTGACGTACGGACCGTAGCGGCCGTCCTTGGCGACGATCTCGTGCCCGGACTCCGGGTCGACACCCAGCGACCGGCCCTCCTGCGGTGTGGCGAAAAGCTTTTCGGCCAGCTCCAGGGTCAGCTCGTCGGGGGTCAGCTCGTCTTTGAGATTGGCGCGCTGAGGCTTCAGCTCGCCCGGGTTGTCCGGGTCTTCGACCATCCGCTCGAGGTAGGCACCGTTGCGGCCCACCCGGACGTTGATCGCGCGACCCTCGGCGTCGTCGAAAAGCTTGATGGAGTTGACTTCTCGTGCGTCGATCTCTTCGAGGTTGCCGCCCACCAGCCGCTTGAGGCCGCCCTCGCGGGCGATCGAACCTTCGACGCCGTGCTCACCACCGAAGTAGAAGTTGTTGAGCCAGTTGGTCCTTTGCTCATTACCCGCGGCGATCGCGTCCAGCTCGTCTTCCATCGCGGCGGTGAAGTCGTAGTCGACCAGGCGTGCGAAATGCTGCTCCAGCAACCCGATCACGGCGAACGCCACCCAGGACGGAACCAGCGCACTGCCCTTCTTGTGCACGTAGCCGCGGTCCTGGATCGTCTTGATGATCGAGCTGTACGTCGACGGCCGCCCGATCCCGAGATCCTCCAGCGCTTTGATCAGCGAGGCCTCGGTGTAGCGCGCCGGCGGCGAGGTGGTGTGGCCGTCGGCGGTCAGGTCCCTGGCGTCGACGCGCTGGCCCTGGGTCAGGTTCGGCAACCGGCTCTCGGCATCGTCGGCCTCGCCTCCGGCCTGCTCGTCGAGGCTCTCCACGTAGGCCTTGAGGAAGCCCGCGAACGTGATCGTGCGGCCGCTGGCATTGAACACCACCTGCTCGCCGCCCGCCGCGGTGCCGCCGATACGCAGGCTCAGCGTGGTGCCGCGCGCGTCGGCCATCTGGGATGCGACGGTGCGCTGCCAGATCAGCTCGTAGAGGCGGAACTCGTCGGTGTCGAGCTGGCTGTGCAGCTGGCCGGGGGTCTGGAATACGTCGCCTGCCGGGCGGATGGCCTCGTGGGCCTCCTGCGCGTTCTTCACCTTGCGGGTGTACTGGCGCGGCGACGGGTGCACGTACTCCTCGCCGTAGAGCTGGCGGGCCTGGTTGCGTGCGGCGTCAATGGCCGACTGCGACAAGGTCGTCGAGTCGGTACGCATATAGGTGATGTAGCCGTTCTCGTACAGCCGCTGCGCGATGCTCATCGTGCGCTCCGACGAGAACCGCAGCTTGCGGCCCGCCTCCTGCTGCAACGTCGAGGTCATGAACGGCGCGTACGGACGGCGGGTGTACGGCTTCTGCTCCACCGAGGTGACCGCGAGCTGCGCCCCGCGCAGGCCGGCAGCCAGACCGTTGGCGCCGGCCTCGTCGAGAACGAGCACCTCGTCGGGCTTCTTGAGCGCGCCGAGGGAGTCGAAATCGCGGCCGCTGGCCACCCGGCGCCCGTCGACCGTGTTGAGCTTGGCGGTGAACCTCGGCGGGGACGCCTGCGCGTCGGAGACGCTGGCGTCCAGTTCGGCGGTGACGTCCCAGTAGCCGGCGCTGCGGAACGCCATCCGCTCGCGTTCGCGCTGGACGATGATGCGCGTCGCAACCGACTGCACCCGGCCGGCCGACAGCTTCGGAGCGACCTTCTTCCACAGCACGGGGCTGACCTCGTAGCCGTAGAGGCGGTCGAGGATGCGGCGGGTCTCCTGGGCGTCGACCAGGTCGTTGTCCAGATCGCGGGGGTCTGCTGCGGCCGCCCGGATCGCCGGTTCGGTGATCTCGTGGAACACCATCCGCTTGACCGGGATGCGCGGCTTCAGCGTCTCCAGCAGGTGCCAGGCGATCGCCTCACCCTCGCGGTCACCGTCGGTGGCCAGATAGAGCTCGTCGACGTTCTTGAGCTTGTCCTTCAGATCAGCGACGGTGGCCTTCTTGTCCGGGCTGATGATGTAGAGCGGTTCGAAGTCGGCGTCGACGTTGACGCCCAGGCGCGCCCACGGCTCCGACTTGTACTTCGCAGGGACGTCGGCCGCCGCACGAGGAAGGTCGCGGATGTGCCCACGGGAGGACTCGACGATGTAGTTCGACCCCAGATAACCTGCGATTTTGCGCGCCTTGGTGGGCGACTCGACAATGACGAGCCGTCGCACGGTCGAACCGTTGCCTCTGCGCGGTTCGGCGCCAGTTTTGCCGCTGCCGCGGTCCTCGTCAGCCACCTGTGTCAAGCTCCCAATTCTTCAGCTGCCTGCGGAGAGCATTCACTCATTCGACCCGCCCCGGCAAGTGACAATTTGACACCCCCGGCCTGCCGACGCAAACCGTCGCCACGTCCTCGGAGGTCAACCGACCGGCTACAGACGCGGCCAATGATGCAACGCCGCGCGGTGCGCCGGCGGTTCCCCCACGTTCTCTACCAGGCGTGATAGCCGCCGGCGCCCACTGATCCGCAGCGCGGGAAAGGACCCTCTGGTACCGATCAGAGTGGGTGCGATCCCGACCCGCATCAACGCTGACGCGAGCGCAGAATGCGTGTCGGGTGCGTGCGGGTCGAGCCCGAGCAGATAGCGGTCGTCCTCCTGCCGGCCCGCCGCCAGCGTCCACGCCCGCAGCTGCCGCGGTCCGGGCAGCCACTGCGGGGGGACGGTCTTGACCGCTCCCGTGGTCCAGTCCGCGGCGATGTCGAGCAATCGGGCGTCCACCGCGGTACGCACCAGCGGGCTGTCCTCGTCGGTGCGCGCGATCTCGGCCTCCAGGCCGGCGTCGGCGATCATCTCGGCCAGCCCCTCGGCGCGCCACAGCGCGTCGACCACCACGGAGAGCCGCGCGGCCTGCTGCCCTGCCCCACCGACGACCACCGCTTGTCCCGGCGCAGCCAGAATCCCGGTCAGGTCGGCAACCACCGGGGGCACCGACTCGGCCGAGAAGAAGGACAGCTGGCTCACCCCTCAGACACTAAGCCAGCCAGAGCCTGCCGACGTGTCACCGTGCCGTCCGGGGTGCTCAACCACCTATATACAAGAACGCCCCCGCGGGTCCGGATGGACTACGCGGGGGCGTCTTGAGGTCTTGGTGGCCGCTCAGATGGCGCGAACGCCGGTGGCCTGCGGTCCCTTGGGGCTCTGGCCGACCTCGAACTCGACCTTCTGATTCTCCTCCAGGGTGCGGAAGCCCGACCCCTGAATCTCCGTGTAGTGGACAAAAACGTCAGCGGAGCCGTCCTCGGGGGCGATGAAGCCGAAGCCCTTCTCCGCGTTGAACCACTTCACAGTTCCCTGTGGCATCTTTCGTACTTTCCTTCTCTATATTCACCGGGTGCGGCCCGCCCTTTCGGCAGACCGGGCCCGTTCCGACCGCCATACCTTCGTGGAGTGCTCGGAACTCGACCCGACCTACAACCCTCGCAGGAACCGCGATCGCAACGTCGTTCCTGCGAGTGCTGTTACACGAACACAGAAGCTGCGACCGTCGTAAGTCAACCATGTTCAGGGCCTCCGCGACAGTCTCGCGGCAATCACGTAGTGAACAATTCACGTGAGACCAGACCGGAAGGGGCCGACGTGACAGATCCGGGGCCGGATTTCGGCCGCGAGCTGCTCGCGTGCGCCGTCGACGGCACCGCCGCCGGTGAGCATCCGCTGCGTCATGTCGCCGACCTGGCCCCGAGACGGGCCCGGCCGCAGGCGTGGCCGGGCTGGGCGGACCCAGATGTGGTGCGGGCGTTCCATGATCGCGGTGTCGAAGCGATGTGGTCACACCAGCTGGCGGCCGCCGAACTGGCCAGGAACGGCCGTCATGTCGTACTCAGCACCGGCACCGCCTCAGGCAAGTCGCTGGGCTACCAGCTGCCCATATTGACAGCATTGAAGGAGAATCCGCGGTCGCGCGCGCTGTATCTGTCACCGACCAAGGCGCTCGGTCACGATCAGTTGCGTTCCGCTGCCGCGCTGACCATGGCGATCCCGGGGCTGGCCGACGTCGCGCCGAGCCCCTACGACGGCGACAGTCCCACCGAGGTGCGCCGCTTCGCCCGGGAACGGTCGCGGTGGATCTTCTCCAACCCCGACATGATCCATCTGTCCCTGCTGCGCAACCACGCGCGCTGGGCGGTCTTCCTGCGCCACCTGCAGTACGTGGTCGTCGACGAATGCCATTACTACCGGGGAATTTTCGGCTCCAACGTGGCGATGGTGCTACGCCGCCTGCTGCGCCTGTGCGCCCGGTATGCGGCGCCGGGTTCGGCGTTCTCCGGACCGACCGTCATCTTCGCCAGCGCCACCACTGCCTCGCCCGCGGCGACGGCATCGGAGTTGATCGGACAGACCGTCGCCGAGGTGACCGAGGACGGATCGCCGCAGGGGGCGCGCACGGTCGCGCTGTGGGAGCCCGCGCTGATGGCCGACCTCGTCGGCGAGAACGGTGCGCCCGTGCGCCGTTCGGCAGGAGCCGAGGCGGCGCGGGTGATGGCCGACCTGATCACCGAAGGCGCACGCACGCTGACGTTCGTGCGGTCGCGACGCGGCGCCGAACTCACCGCGCTGGGCGCGCGGGCCAGGCTGACCGACACCGCACCGGAGCTGGCACCGCGGGTGGCGTCCTACCGTGCCGGTTACCTCGCCGAGGATCGCCGCGAGCTGGAGCGCGCACTGGCCGAGGGTGAGCTGCTGGGCGTGGCCACGACGAACGCGCTGGAACTCGGCGTGGACATCGCCGGTCTCGACGCCGTTGTGCTGGCCGGGTTTCCGGGCACGGTGGCCTCGTTCTGGCAACAGGCCGGCCGTGCCGGCCGGCGCGGTCAGGGCGCGCTGATCGTGCTCATCGCCCGCGACGACCCGCTCGACACGTACCTGGTGCACCATCCGTCGGCACTCTTGGACAAGCCGATCGAGCGGGTGGTGATCGACCCCGGCAACCCGTACGTCCTGGGCCCACAGTTGCTCTGCGCGGCAACCGAACTGCCCCTCACCGAGGCTGAGGTCCGGATGTGGGGAGCGGAGACGGTGGCCGAGTCACTGGTCGACGACGGACTGCTGCGCCGCCGGCCCAGCGGGTACTTCCCGGCCCCCGGCCTGGATCCGCATCCCGCGGTGGACATCCGGGGCGCGATCGGCGGGCAGATCGCGATCCTGGAGGCGGGCACCGGACGGATGCTGGGCAGTACGGGTGCGGGTCAGGCACCGGCGTCGGTGCATCCGGGCGCGGTCTATTTACATCAGGGTGAAAGTTATGTCGTCGATTCCCTCGATTTCGAGGACGGTGTCGCTTTCGTGCACGCGGAGGATCCCGGTTACACGACGTTCGCGCGGGAGCTGACCGACATCAGCGTCACCGGTCCCGGTGAGCGCACCGAGCACGGCCCGGTCACCGTGGGCCTGGTGCCGGTGTCGGTGAGCAACACCGTCACCGGCTACCTGCGGCGGCGCCGGGACGGCGAGGTGATCGACTTCGTCGAGCTCGACATGCCCACCCGAAGCCTCGAGACGATGGCGGTGATGTGCACCATCACCCCGGAAGCTCTGCAGGACAACGGCATCGACCCGCTACGGACGCCCGGCTCGTTGCACGCCGCCGAGCACGCCGCCATCGGCCTGCTGCCGCTGGTGGCCAGCTGCGACCGGGGCGACATCGGCGGGGTGTCCACCGCGGTCGGACCCGTCGACGGCCTGCCGTCGATCTTCGTCTACGACGGCCATCCGGGCGGCGCGGGCTTCGCCGCGCGCGGATTTCGCACGATGGGCCGCTGGTGGGAGGCCACCGCGGCGGCGATCGACGCGTGTGAGTGCCCCTCGGGATGCCCGTCGTGCGTGCAGTCCCCCAAGTGCGGCAACGGAAACGACCCGCTGGACAAAGCCGGCGCAGTGAGGGTGCTGCGCCTGGTGGTGCGACGGCTCGCCGGACACCCCGATTGATCGCGCGCACCCGGTCAGATGCCGTCGGCGACGCGATCCGTTACGCCGAGCCCCACTTCCGGCAGCGATCCGTGCTGATCAGCGGGCCGCGGTGCGGATTCCGTGGTGTGCGGACCTTCCGCTTTGCGCTTTCCGCCTCGGTAGGATCTTCCGCATGACCCACGACTGGTTGCTCGTGGAAACACTCGGCACCGAGCCCGCCGTCGTCGCGCACGGCGCCTACACCAAGGACCTCGTCCCGGTCGCCACCTACCTGCGCCGCAACCCGCACCTGATGGCGATCCAGACCGCGATCGGCGAGACCGTGCGCGCCGGAGCCGGTTTGAGCAGCATCACCCCGAAGAACGACCGGGTGATCAGCACCGAGGTCGTGCAGATGTCCGACGGCAGGATCCACGGCGTCCAACTCTGGGCCGGAGCGCCCGACCAGACACCACCGGAACGGCCGCTGGTCGGGCCGCTGCTGTGGGACCTCACCGGGGGCACGGCCACCGACACCCCCGAGTCGCTCGAGGTCGGCGGTTGGGATCCGGCGAAGCAGACCACCCACGGGCGGGCGTTCGCCGACGACCTGCCCCGGCGCGACCTCAACCCGAACGAGGCCGAGGTGCTGAGCATGGTGATCCAGCCCGAGCCCGGGGTGACGCTGTGCAACACCTGGGATGTCACCGATTACCGCGGCCAGCCGATCACCGTCGGCTTCGTGGCACGTTCACTTCCGGAGGTCCAGGCCGACGGCGGCGAGCGGTTGATCTGCCGGGCGATGAACTGGCGCAGCGTCCGCGATGGCCCGAGCATCCAGCACGATCTGCTGGCCCAGCGCATCGTCGAGGGGATGCGTCAGCCCGGCGTGTACCGGGCGTTGGTGGATCCGCGGCACTGGACCCTGCTGAAGTGGCTCGACGACCCGGTGCCGTTCCTGGACTGGCGGTCCACCATGGTCAGCCCGGAGGCGTTGCACCCGGACGACCGGAAGACGACGATGGCGGCCATGGCGGCCGAGTTCGCGACCGGGGTCGCCAGCGGAGTCTTACGGATGGCCGGCCCGAACGGCGGCTGGACGCCGGTCCACGTCACGGTGAATCGCGTCAAGCTCGGCAGGAACGTCGACGCGGGGCTGGCGTCACTGCGCCTTCCGACGTCGTCCGAACTCGCCGCCGCCGGGCTCGATGGTGCGGTCGAGCAGCCGTCCCGCAGACCGAAAGTGCTGTCCCGCAAGGACAAGTCGTCCCGCACCTAGCACGCGCTCAGGGGCCGCCCCGGCCCGGACCGTTCCCGTTGCCGGGCCCTTTTCCGTTCCCGTTGCCGGGGCCCTTTCCGTTGCCGGGCCCCTTGGCTTCGCGCTCCCCCTTCCCGGGCGGGCCCTTCCTCTCCTGTGGTTGCTGCGGCACCACGGGGGCTGTTGAAACGACCTGCGACGGTGCGGGCGTGGTGACCGGCGGCGGGGCCGGCACCGTCGTACTCGTGCCGACCGGTTCGGCGGGGGCCGACGACGAGAACGGGTCCATCGCCAGCGCGATCGCCGCCACGGCGAACGCGCCCAGCAGGCCGGCGCTCAGCGCGTACTTGCTTGTCCGCGACATCGGACGACGCGGCGGCGCATGCGGAATCGGCTGCGGCACCTGCGCGGTGAGTACCCGGGTGGCCGGTCGGGGCGCAGGGGCACCTGCCGGCCATGCGGCCGCATCG
>NZ_BCRS01000191.1 GCF_001552715.1 Mycolicibacterium vaccae NBRC 14118 = CIP 105934
GGCTGCGCACCGGCCGGCGGGGCGGCGGTTGCCACGAGCAGCAGCGCGGCGACGGCAGCGGCGAGGCGCACTAGCCCGGCAGTCGCCACGAGCGCGCGGCGCTCGTCAGCCCCTGGACCAGTGCGGAGGTGGCCGGAGACAGCCCGTCGTCGCCGGGCAGCCCGCTGCGCGGACTGGTGCCGCGGACCCGGGCCGAAAGCTCCAGTTGGGTACCGCCGCCGCGCACCCGGTTGACGGGATTGTCGGGGTGCAGGCCGCGCAGTTCCTTCGGGATCGCCTCCAGGTCGGTGACGATGCGGAACCCCGGGATGTCGGCGTGGCCGGCGACATGCTCGGCCAGGTCGCGATGACGCCCGCCCGCCAGGATCTGGTTGCTGCGGCCCAGCCGGCCGTAACCGTGCAGAGACACCACCACCTCGACGTGGTCGAGGAACTCTGCCAGCCGATCCGATTGCGCGGGATCGTATTTCGCCGACGGCAGGTGGTGCGGATAGTGATCGGGATGGCGGACCACATACAGCGAGGCGGCCGCGGCGTCGGCGGCGCGCTCGGCGATGACGTCGGTCATCTGCTCCAGCCCACCGCCGTGAATCGCCAGGAACCCGAACCGGGAGCGCAGCACCGAGTCTTCGACGACTGCGGGATCGGCGAGGAGCGTGGACAGGCTCTGCGGGGCAACGGAATCGACGTGTGTTGAGCGCTGCGGCCAGCGGCTGGGATCCCACCGCTCCAGGAACTGGATCCAGCGGCGCGGCAGGCCGTGGTGGCGGGCGCCGTCGAGAATGCGTTCCAGATACCCCGGACGCGGCGGCCCTGCTTCGACCCGATGATCGATGTAGACCCACGCCTTCGAAGGCCCGCGCTCGGTCATCACCGTGAGTTCGTCGCGCCGGTACCGGGCGGGCACGCCCTCGGCGCTGTCCAGGGTGGCCAGGTCGCGGTCGGAGAGCCGCCACAGCACCCCGTGCACCTCGGCGCCGGCGAACGGTTCGACCGTGGCGACCCCGCGCTCGTTGATCAGCCAGTCGTGGTCGGCCAGCATCGCCCGGCGCGGTTCGGTGGCGTCGGGACAGCGGCGCGCCATCTGCTGCACGCACAGATTCGAGCCGTACGCGAAGTAGAAGTGCCGGGCACCCATTCAGCCGGTCAGCGTCAGATAGATCAACACCACATTCAACAGAGTAATAAGGCCGGCGACGATCCAGCCCGACGTCGTGGTGATCCGGTGGTTGACGTCGGCGCCCATCAGCCCGGTGTCGGCAGTGAGGCGGATCAGTGGGATCAGCGCGAACGGGATGCCGAACGACAGCACGACCTGGGACAACACCAGCGCACGGCTCGGGTCCACGCCGACCGCGAGCACCACCAGGGCGGGCAGCAGCGTGACCAGACGTCGCGTCAGCAGCGGCACCGACCGGCGGATCAGACCCTGCATGATCATCGCCCCGGCATAGGCCCCGACGGACGAGGACGCCAGCCCGGAGGCCAGCAGGCCGATCGCGAACAGCAGCGCGACGCCCGGGCCCAGAGCGGCCTGCACCGCGGCGTGCGCGCCCTCGATCGAGTCGGTGTCCGCCACACCCTGCAGGTTGGTGGCCGCGACCAGCAACATGGACAGGTTCACCGCGCCCGCCACGAGCATCGCAATCCCGACATCCCAACGGGTGATGCGCAGCAGCGCCCTGCGGGCGGGTCCGGGCTCGGGGTGACCGTGCCGGTCGCGGGTCAGTCCGGAATGCAGGTACACCGCGTGCGGCATCACCGTGGCGCCGAGCATCGCCGCGGCGAGCAGGATGCTCTCCGCACCGTCGAAACGCGGAACCAGACCGGCGGCGGCCTCGCCGACCGGCGGCGGGGACGCGAACAGACTCGTCAGAAATCCGATCGCGATGACCAGCAGCAGACCCGTGATGACCCGCTCGAACACCTGCTGCCCGCTGCGGTCCTTGACGAGCAACAGCGCCAGCGAGACCGCGCCGGTGATCACCCCGCCGACGAGCAGCGGTAGATCGAACAACAGATACAGGGCAATGGCGCCACCGACCACTTCCGCGAGATCTGTTGCCATCGCGACCAATTCGGCTTGAACCCAGAAGGACAGCCGCGCCGGCCGCCCCATCCGGGCGCCGACGGCCTCAGGCAGCGAGGCGCCGGTGACCAGCCCGAGCTTGGCCGAAAGATACTGCACCAGACAGGCCATCAGGTTGGCGGCGACGATCACCCACAGCAGCAGGAAACCGAACTGGGCGCCGGCACTGACGTTCGCCGCCACGTTGCCGGGATCGACGTAGGCGATCGCGGCGACGAATGCGGGCCCGAGCAGCGCTAAGCGCGAATTGGCCCGAGGCCGGACTTCGCGCGCCACGATCCCCACTCTTGCACCGAGGGAGCAATCGCGGCGGGTGAAAGGAGGGTCCGGCTCCGGCGGTTACCGGGTCGAGCTCACCAGGGGCCGAGACCGTATGCGCCGACCAGCGGCCACACCCCGATGCCCATCCAGCCGCCGTAGTTCCACGGCGGCGGGGTGCTGGTGATCTGGGTGCTTCCGTTGGTCGTGCAGTACGTCACCGTCTTGCCGACGTCCGTGCAGTCGGGGGCGGCCGCAGCGGTGGGGGCGACGAGCACGGCGAGCGCGCCGAAGCCCCCGAAAAGCACTGCGGCCGTTCGTGCCAGAAGGTTCATGTCCGATCAGAACATGTAAGGGCCGTAGCCCTCCCACGGGAACATGCCGCCGCCGTACCACGGGAAGGCGTACATGCCGGGGGTCGAACTGATCTGAGCGTTGCCGGGCGATTCACAAACCTGGGTCTCTCCGCCGGCGCCGGCGGAGGTGGTCGAGCATCTCGGCTGGGCGCCCGCAGCGGGAGCCACGGCGATCGCGACGGAGGCTCCGCCAGCGACGAGAAGTGTGGCGAGAGTAGTCAGGCGAGCCTTCATTTCAGGATCCTTCCAGCGAGTGTCAAGCTCCAGCGTACAGACCTTTGCCTGTTATGGGCGGCATCTCCCGGGCGGTCACGATTCCGGGCGCAGCTACGACCACCGCCGGAATCGCATTGACCACACGGGCCGCCGTCGCGACCAGTCCGGCGTGGTTGTGGTCGCCGTGAGGACTGCTCAGGCAGAGGTCGAGTGTGTAGGACGGTTCGCCGGTGATCTCGATCCGGTACGAACCGCCGTGCTGGGCCGGCTGCGGCCAGTCCGGGCACAGGTCGTCACGCAGGCGGGTGACGTGTTCGAGCACTACAGCGACGTTTCCGTCTTTCATGCCGCGCACCTCGAAACGGATCGCCGCGGTGGTGCCCTGCTCGATCCGGCCCGCCGCGATGTCGAACGACTCCGGCGCCGGCACACGCACGTGCGTCTCGGTGACCTCGTCGAGTTCGATGTCCAACCCAGCCGCCAACTGTCGCACCACCGAGCCCCACGCAAGGCTGAGCACACCCGGCTGCAGCAACATCGGCGTGTCGTCCAAACTGCCGCCGAAACCCATCACGTCGAACATCACCGCGGCACTGTCGTAGGTGTCGTAGTTGATGATCTCCATGCAGCGAATCTGGTGAATCTGCTGGCAGGTACCTGCGAGAGCCATGGGAAGCAGGTCGTTGGCGAAACCCGGGTCGATGCCGTTGACGAACAACGTCGACGACCCCGCCTTGGCGGCGTCCTCGATCGGCGAGATCAGCTCGTCGGGCAGCACCTGCCACGGGTGCTGCAGGAACACCGCGCTGCTACCGACCACGTTGACGCCCGCGGCCAGGATGCGCCGGTAGTCCTCGAGCGCGTCAGGCAGCCGGTTGTCGGCCAGCGCGGTGTAGACGACGCACTCCGGCTGCGTCGCCAGCACCGCGTCGAGGTCCGTCGTCGCGACCACTCCCGTCGAATCCGGCAGTCCCGCAAGCTCTGCGGCGTCTCTGCCGGCCTTGGCCGGCGAGGACACCCACACCGCGGTCAGCTCGAAGCGCGGGTCGGAGATCAGTTGTGCCAGCGCGTGCCTGCCGACGTTTCCGGTGCCGACGGCGGCGACTCTGATGGCCATGACGGGCTCCTCACAGATCGGGGATGGGCAGGTCGAGGTTCGGGAAGGTGAGCCCACCATCGACCTCCAGTGTCTTGCCGGTGAGATAGCTGCCGGCCGGCGACGAGAGGTAGACGGCGGCGGCGGCGATGTCGAGCGGATCGCCGAGTCGGCGCAGTGGCGTGGCTTTCTCCATCGGATCGCGCAGTTCCTCGTTCTCGGCGACGATCTCCAACGCCGAGGTCAGGATCGAGCCGGGGGCGATCGCGTTCACCCGGATGCGCGGTGCCAGGTCGAGGGCCGACAGCCGGGTGTAGTGCGCCAGCGCGGCTTTGGCCGTCCCGTAGGCCGCGAACCCGCGACCGGCGAGCCGGCCCATGGTCGAGGTGACGTTGATGATGCTGCCGCCGCCGGAATGCTCGAGCATCAGCGGGACCGCGGCGGTGGTCAGTGCGTGTGCCGTCGCGACATTGAACGCGAACGCGTCGCGCAGGTCCTTGACCGAGGTGTTGAGGAGCGCGTTCGGCATGGTGCCGCCGACATTGTTGACGACGATGTCTAGTCGGCCGAAAGCGTCCACGGCGTGCGCGGCGAGCGCGGCGGTGTCCTCCGCGTGGGCGAGGTCGGCGACGACGATGTGGGCGCGCCGGCCCGCGGCCTCGATGCGCTGGGCGACCTCTTCGAGCTGGGATCGGGTGCGCGCGGCAATCAGCACGTCAGCGCCCGCTTCGGCAAAGGCCTGAGCCATCGCCGCGCCGAGGCCGCGGCCTGCGCCGGTCACCACCGCCACCTGATCGTCGAGTCGGAACCGGTCCAGAATCACGCGCGCCCTCCAGTGCTCACGGGGCGTCACGCTAGCAAGGAGTTCAGGCCCGCGTGGGTAGTTTCTGCAACACGTTCTAATCGCGTCGCGCCCCGTTCGTACGAACCGCGAGATCCGGCGGTCGAGAGGGGCGCCGGCTTCGGAGGAGGCGCCTGCCCGGGGTGCTGCGTGTCCTGCTCCCCTCATGAGTAACAGGAATCCGCATTTTTCAGCGGAAGTGCGAGTGAGTGGTCGCAAAGAGCGGATAGCTGGGACTGGGCGTGCTTGTGGGGCCGGCCGTCCATTCCTCAACGGCCCGAGTTCGCCTGAGATCTACTTGTTCGCCGCGGCCTTCTTGGCAGGAGACTTCTTGGCCGCCTTCTTCGCGGGTGCCTTCTTGGCCGCGGCCTTCTTCGCCGGTGCCTTCTTGGCCGGCTTGTCGCCGTCGTCGTCACCATCACCGGAGTTATCCGAGTCGTCGGCGTCATCGGAGTCGTCGGCGTCGTCGGACGTCTTCGAGGACCGGCTCGACGACGAACCCTGCTGCTTGCGCGCCTTCACACTGGCTTCGAGCTTGGCCAGCAGGTCGGAGACGTCCTCGGTCTCGTCGAGCTCCTGCGGTTGCTCCTCGGTGGTGAACGCCTCGCCGCCTTCGAGTTTCGCCTGGATCAACTCGTGCAGGTGTTCCTGGTACTCGTCGTGATAGCGGTCCGGGTTGAAGTCGTCGGTCATCGAATCGACCACCTGGCTGGCCATCTTCAGCTCGGCGGGTTTGACCTCAACCTTCTTGTCGAGCACCGGGAAATCCGGATCCCGGATCTCGTCGGGCCACAGCAGCGTGTGGATCACCATCACGTCGCGCTTGCTGAAATCCTTGACCCGCAGCGCCGCCAGTCGGGTCTTGTTCCGCAGCGCGAAGTTCACGATCGCGACCCGGTCGGTCTCCATCAACGTCTTGGCGAGCAGGACGTAGGACTTCGACGACTTGCCTTCTGGCTCCAGGAAGTAGGACCGGTCGAACAGCAGCGGATCGAGGTCGGCGGCCGGCACGAACTCCAGCACCTCGATCTCACGGCTACGTTCCTCGGGCAGTGTGGAGATGTCGTCGTCGGTGATGATCACCGTCTGTCCGTCGTCGGATTCGAAGGCCTTGGCGATGTCGCGGTACTCGACCACCTCGCCGCACACCTCGCACACCCGCTTGTAGCGGATCCGGCCGTTGTCCTTCTCGTGCACCTGGTGGAACTTGATGTCGTGGTCCTCGGTCGCGCTGTAGACCTTGACCGGGACGTTGACCAGTCCGAACGCGATAGAACCCTTCCAGATGGACCGCATCAGCCCAGTATGTCCGATACCGCGGCCCGATCGACGGTGACACGATCGGGCAGATCAGCCCCGGGCCGGGCCACCGTCAGCGCCGAGACCACCGTCGCCGCGCGCACCGCACCGGTCAACGCGTCGGTGCTGATGTCCGCCAGCGCGCCGCGGCGGTCCGCGCCGAGCAGGTCCATGGACCACAGCGCGTCGATCAGCCCGGTCATGAACGCGTCGCCCGCACCCACGGTGTCCACCACGTCGACATGCCCGGCAGGTACCCGCACGGTTCCGTTCGCACACATCGCGAGCGATCCCTCGCCGCCGAACGTCACCACCACGATCTTCGGTGCCAGCGTCAGCCATTCGCCGGCGATCTGTTCGGGCGTGCGGGTCGGATCGAGCCAGTGCAGGTCCTCGCTGCTGGCCTTGACCACATCGGCGCGTTCGAGCAGGTGGTCGATACGGGCGCGGGCCGTGTCCGGATCATCGATCAACGCGGTTCGGATGTTCGGGTCGAACGTGACCGTGGCCGACAGGTGATAGGCCGACACCAGCGCCTCGGTGGCCAGGCAACCCGGTTCCAGCACCGCGGCGATCGACCCGGTGTGCACGATCAGCGGCGGCGCCACCTCGGGGGTGCCGCTGAGCTGCCAGTCGATGTCGAACGAGTACGTCGCCGAACCCGACGCGTCGAGCAGCGCCCGAGCGGTCGCGGTGCGCGAAGCCGTCATGCTGTCCGAAACAAGTTGCGCACCCGAGGATTCGACGTAATCGGCGATACGCCGGCCGCGTTCGTCGGTGCCGATGTGGGTCAGGAAGTCGACGTCGCGTCCGAGCCGGGCCAGCCCGACGGCGACGTTCAGCGGGCTGCCGCCGACGTGCTCGCGAACAGGCTGACCGTCGCGTTCCACGATGTCGATGAGCGCCTCACCGATGACCAGTGCCCTCATCGTGTCGACGCTACCCCGTTGATTGTGGGTAATACCGTGAGGTGGTGGACCGCTATGACCGGGTGAAGCTGACCAACCCGGACAAGGTGCTGTATCCGGCGACCGGCACGACCAAAGGTGAAGTCTTCGACTATTACGTCAACGTCGCGGCGGCGATGCTGCCGCACATCGCCGGCCGGGCTGTCACACGCAAGCGGTGGCCCAACGGCGTCGAGGCGGAGGCGTTCTTCGAGAAGCAGCTCGCCTCGTCCGCGCCCGACTGGCTGGACCGCGCGACCATCGTGCACAAGTCCGGCACCACCACCTACCCCGTGATCGACACCGTCGAGGGGCTGGCCTGGATCGCGCAGCAGGCAGCGCTGGAAGTGCACGTCCCGCAGTGGCGGTTCACGGACGAGGGGAAGGTCGGTCCGGCCACCCGCATCGTGTTCGACCTCGACCCCGGCGAAGGGGTGACGTTCCGTCAGCTGTGCGAGGTCGCACACGAGGTTCGGGATCTGATCACCGACATCGGGCTGCGGACCTTCCCGTTGACCAGCGGCAGCAAGGGTGTGCACCTGTATGTCCCGCTGGACGAGCCGATCAGCTCGCGGGGCGCATCGGTGCTGGCCAAGCGTGTCGCCCAGCAGCTTGAGCAGACGATGCCCAAGCAGGTCACCGCGACGATGACGAAAAGTCTGAGGGCCGGCAAGGTGTTCGTGGACTGGAGCCAGAACAACGGCAACAAGACCACCATCGCGCCGTACTCGCTTCGGGGCCGCGAACACCCGACCGTCGCGGCGCCGCGGACCTGGGAGGAGATCGAAGATCCCGACCTCAAGCACCTCACGTTCGACGAGGTGCTCGACCGGCTCGACCGGGACGGTGATCTGCTCGCCGACCTCGACCCGCCCGTCCCGGTGCCCGACCGGCTCACCCGCTACCGCAGCATGCGCGACACCGCCAAGACCCCGGAGCCGGTCCCCGCCGACGCGCCCAGGACCGGCAACAACGACAAGTTCGTCATCCAGGAACACCACGCGCGCCGGCTGCACTACGACTTCCGTCTCGAACGCGACGGGGTGCTGGTCAGCTGGGCGGTGCCGAAGAACCTGCCCGAATCGCCGTCGCAGAATCACCTCGCCGTGCACACCGAGGACCATCCGATGGAGTACCTGACCTTCGCCGGCGAGATCCCCAAGGGGGAGTACGGCGGTGGCGAGGTCTATGTCTGGGACACCGGCACCTACGAGACCGAGAAGTTCAGGGACCACGCGCCCGACGGCCCGGCCAAGGGCGGCGAGGTGATCGTCACGCTACACGGCGAGAAGATCGAGGGCCGCTACGCGCTGATCCAGACCGACGGCAAGAACTGGCTGGCCCACCGGATGAAAGACCAGAACAAGCCGACCCCGGCGGATCTGGCGCCGATGCTGGCCACCGAGGGGTCGGTCGAGCGGATGACCAAGGGACAGTGGGCCTTCGAGGGAAAGTGGGACGGCTACCGCTTGCTCGTCGACGCGGACCGGGGCAAGCTCACGCTGCGGTCGCGGCGTGGACGCGACGTCACCGGCGAGTACCCGCAGCTGCAGGCGCTGGCAGCCGATCTCGCCGACCATCACGTGATCCTGGACGGCGAGGCGGTGGCGCTCGACGAGTCCGGCGTACCCGACTTCGGTCAGATGCAGAACCGGGCGCGTTCGACCCGGGTGGAGTTCTGGGCGTTCGACATCCTCTTCCTCGACGGCCGCTCACTGTTGAAGGCCAAGTACTCCGACCGTCGGCGGCTGCTGGAGGCGCTGGCCGAGGGCGGCGGACTGATCGTGCCCGCGGCGATCAACGCCGACACCGGACCCGAAGCACTCGAGGCGGCGCGAAAGAAGCGGTGGGAGGGCGTCATCGCGAAGAAGAGGGACTCGGCCTACCAACCCGGGCGGCGTTCGTCGGCGTGGATCAAGGACAAGATCTGGAACACCCAGGAAGTCGTGATCGGCGGCTGGCGACAGGGGGAGGGCGGACGCACCAGCGGCATCGGCGCGCTGATGCTCGGGATCCCCGACGACGACGGCCTGCAGTTCGTCGGCCGGGTCGGCACCGGGTTCACCGAGAAGGAACTGGCCGCGTTGAAGAAGACGCTGACACCCCTGCAGGCCGACGAATCACCCTTCGCGGCAAGGCTTCCGACTCAGGACGCCAAAGGGGTCACGTTCGTGCGCCCCGAACTGGTCGGGGAAGTCCGCTACAGCGAGCGCACATCGGACAACCGGCTGCGGCAGGCGAGTTGGCGTGGGCTGCGCGACGACAAGACCCCCGACGAGGTCGGGTGGGAATCTCCGCGGTAGAGGCGACGTCAGGTGCGGCGCCGGTAGATTCGATTTCGTGTCCGACCCGTCCAATGTTGCTGTCGTGCCCAGTGGGAATGGTCAGACTCGAACCAGAAGCGGTCTCGCCGTGGTCGCAGCGGGCGTCAGCATCTTCGTCGTCGCCGCGCTCGTCGTGGCCGTGGTCGGCGAGGGGCAGATCCGGTTCTCCGCTGACACCGCGGACACGATCCCGATGTGGCAACCGTGGCTGGCCGCGGCCGTCGGTACTGGGCTGATGCTGGTCACGCCCACCACTGTGCCGATTCGCGATCGTGCCGGACCGGCGGCTTGGGTTGCGCTGGAAGCCTTCATCCTGCTCGCTCTGGCGCTGACGTTCACGGTCGCGCTGACGCTGCTCGGACCGGAAGAGCCGAATTACATTGCGCTCAAGTTGGGGTTGCTCCTGCTCGGTCCGCTGCTGATGTTCGCTGTGTTCCGCCGGCGCAGGGCGGCCGCCAGACGAGATGCACCTGCCGGCTGGTGGCCGCTGGTACCGGCCCTGGGCTGGGCAGTCACGTACCTCGCCCTCTCGCTCACACATCCGCGGACCGGTTTCGAAGCTGACACGCTGACCGTAATCGCGATGGTGCTTATCGGGTTCCTGCTCAACGCCGTAGTAGAGGAGCTCTTCTACCGGCGGTGGCTACAGACTCGGTGGGAGCGCGTTCTCGGCGGAGTGTGGCCCGCCATCATTGTCAGCTCATTGACCTGGGCCTCCTGGCACATCGCCATCCAAGGGACCGGCGATTGGGTCGTGGACCTCGCGAATGTCGTTGCCAATCAAGGAGTCACCGGACTATTTCTCGGTCTCTTGTGGCAGCGACATCGGGCGATGTGGCCGCTGCTGCTCGTCCACGGGCTGATGAACGCCAACCCGCTCGCACTGTTCTAGCCGCGCCGGCACACGCTCGAGAGAGCGGTTGCCGATCCGCCGATTCGCAAGGCGCGTCATCGTTTTTGTCGGTGGTCGAATGTATGTTCGAAGTATGGCGAGCGGGGACCTGCAGGACACAGTGACCGCGTTGCGGGCTGCCTTCGACGAGGTGGCCGCCTGTGAGGTCGACCTGCTGACCCGCCCCGATCTTGTTGCGGCCCTGGATGAACTGGAAACGTTGTCGTGCCAATTGCCGGCGGTGGGTCACCGGCTGCTGGCGCGGTTGCAGGCCGAGGCCACCCCCCAA
>NZ_BCRS01000192.1 GCF_001552715.1 Mycolicibacterium vaccae NBRC 14118 = CIP 105934
CGGCGTCCGCGACGGCGTGACGGGCACGCTGGTGCCGGGCGCGCCCGCGACGTACGCGATCTGGGAGGCAGACGGATTCGACGTCAGCGCCCCCGCCGACGCGGTGCAACGCTGGTCCACCGATCCGCGCTCCCGCGTGCCGGTGCTGCCCCGGCTGGACGGCGACCTCCCGCGGTGCAGGCAGACCGTGCACCGGGGGCACGTTCTCCATGGCTGACGCACCCGCACGGCTCGTCCGGTTCGCGACCGCGATCGCCGACCGCTGGCACGTGCTCGCCGTCACGCTGGCCGCGGGCCTGCTGCTGTGTCTGAGCTTTCCGCCGTTCGGCTGGTGGTACGCGGCCATCCCGGCGTTCGCGCTGCTGGGCTGGGTGCTGACCCGGGCATCCACCACGCTCGTCGGTGGCGCCGGCTACGGCCTGCTCTTCGGCCTGGCGTTCTACCTTCCGCTGCTGCCGTGGATCAGCGGTCTGGTCGGCGCGGTGCCGTGGTTGGCGCTCAGCTTCGCCGAGGCGCTGTTTCCTGCCCTCTTCGGCCTGGTCGCCGTCGCGGTGCGGAAGCTGCCGGGCTGGCCGCTCTGGTTCGCCGGGCTGTGGTCGGCGCAGGAATGGCTGAAGTCGACGGTGCCGTTCGGCGGGTTCCCGTGGGGGGTCGTGGGCTTCTCGCAGACCGAGGGTCCGCTGCTGCCGCTGGCCTATGTCGGTGGTGCTCCGCTGGTGTCGTTCGCCGTGGTGCTCGTCGGGTTCAGCCTGGCTGCTCTGGTCCTGGCGATCGTCGCCTGGTGGCGGCGTGACGCGAAGGCCCGCGCCGCCGCGCCGCCGTCGGTGGTGCTGCCCGGGGTGTGCGTGACGCTGGTACTGCTCTCGGCGACGCTGGCCTGGCCGAACGTCCGCAAGGCCGGCCTGGGCGTGGCCGACGAGCCGCCCGTCACCGTCGCGGCCGTGCAGGGCAACGTGCCGCGTCTCGGCCTGGACTTCAACGCCCAGCGTCGCGCCGTGCTCGACAACCATGTCCGCGAGACGCTGCGGCTGGCCGACGACGTGCGGGCCGGGCGGGCCGCGCGGCCGATGCTGGTGATCTGGCCGGAGAACTCCTCGGACATCGACCCGCTGGCCAACCCGGACGCGGCACAGCTGATCTCCGCGGCGGCCGCCGCCGTCGACGCGCCGATCCTGGTCGGCGGGGTGGTCGCGGCGCCGGGCTACAGCCGCACCAATCCGGTGTCGAACAACACCGTGATCGTGTGGAATCCCGGGACCGGTCCGGCCGAGCGGCACGACAAGCGGATCGTGCAGCCGTTCGGCGAGTACCTGCCGTGGCGCGACCTGTTCAGCAAGCTGTCGTCCTACGCCGACCGGGCCGGCTACTTCGTGCCCGGCGACGGCGACGGGGTGGTGCGCGCCGCGGGCATCCCCGTCGGCATCACCACCTGCTGGGAGGTCATCTTCGACCGGGCCGCGCGCGAATCCGTGCGCGCCGGAGCCCAGTTCCTGGCTGTGCCGAGCAACAACGCCACCTTCGACGAGGCGATGAGCGAACAGCAGCTGGCCTTCGGCAGGCTGAGGGCCGTCGAGCACGACCGCTTCGTCGTGGTCGCCGGCACCACCGGGATCAGCGCGGTGATCGCGCCGGACGGGCGTGAGATCGCCCGCACCGGATGGTTCGAACCTGCCTACCTGGACCAGCAGATCCGGCTGAAGACCACGATGACACCCGCGACCCGGTTCGGTCCCTACATCGAAGCGGCCCTGGTGGCCCTCGGCGTTGCGGGACTTCTCGGGGCGATGCTGCACAATGGTTTGTTCTTGCCCGCAAGATGGAGGGGTCGGCGATCGACCACCGACGACGACAAAGGAGCCACATGAGCGTCCCCGGTGGCATGAGCGACGGCTCCGCACCCGGCGTGCGTCCCACCCGCCGCACCCTGGTGATCATCCCCACCTACAACGAGCGGCAGAACCTCCCGCTGATCCTCGGGCGGGTGCTGGAGGCGCAGCCCGACGTCCACGTGCTGATCGTGGACGACGACAGCCCCGACGGCACCGGCCAGTTGGCCGACGAGTTGGCGGTGGCAGATCCCGACCGGGTGCACGTGCTGCACCGAGCGTCCAAAGAGGGTCTCGGCGCGGCGTATCTGGCCGGGTTCGCCTGGGGCTTGGGACGCCAGTACACCGTGCTGGTGGAGATGGACGCCGACGGCAGCCATCCGCCCGAGCAGCTCGACCGGCTGCTGAGCGCGGTCGACGCCGGTGCCGACGTGGTGATCGGGTCGCGGTACGTCGACGGCGGGGAAGTGGTGAACTGGCCGCGCAGGCGGCTGGTGCTCTCGCGGACCGCCAACGGCTACTCGCGCATCCTGCTCGGCGTCGAGATCCATGACATCACCGCCGGGTACCGGGCGTACCGCCGTGAGGTGCTCGAGAAGATCGACCTCGGCGCGGTCGACACCAAGGGCTACGGGTTCCAGGTGGACCTGACGTGGCGGTCGATCAACGCCGGCTTCACCGTCGTCGAGGTGCCGATCACGTTCACCGAACGCGAGCACGGGGTGTCGAAGATGGACGGTTCGACCATCCGGGAGGCGATCTTCAAGGTCGCCCAATGGGGTTTGCGCGCCCGGTTGGACCGGGCGCGCGGGATCGCCCGCTGACGCGGGCGGTCTGCCCTAGTTTCCGCGACGGCGGGTCTTGACGATCTCGAGGCGCTCCTTGAGCAGTTCCTCGAGCTCTTCGACCGAGCGGCGCTCCAGCAGCATGTCCCAGTGGGTGCGCGGGGGCTTGACCTTCTTGGGCTCCGGGACGTCACCCTCGATCAGGGTGCCCTCAAGGCCGTTGCGGCACAGCCAGGTGCCGGGGATCTCGGCGTCGTCGGCGAACGGGACGTCGAATTCCTCGCCGTTCTCGGTGCGGTAACGGGCGACCTGACGCGGCGCCAAGTCGTGGTTGCGGTCCGTCTCGTAGCTCACGGCTCCGAGGCGGCTGCCCCTCAAGACACGATCAGCCATCGTCAACTCCTCTGTAGCGATTGGTCCGGACTTCGCCGGAGGCGAATCGAGGACCATGGTTCAACGCGAATCCCGCGCCGAAAGTTCCCCGACTCGACCGTCGATGATACCGGGATTCTGTGACCGGCCCGTCTACAGTCTGGCCCATGACGTCGCTGAGCGCCCCGACCGGCACCCGCAGGCGTCCGCAGAGCTGTCGGTGGTGCGGGCGGGAAGTCGCCGACGCCGGGCTCGGCCGACGCCGCCAGTACTGCAGACAGTCCTGCCGCCAGCGCGCCTACGAGCAGCGCGCGCTGGTGAAGGGCACCTCGGTGCCGCCCGACGCGATCGTGCTCTCCGCGGAGGAAGCCTCCGAGCTGTCCGACCGGGTGTACCAGGTGCGGTGCGCCGCCGAGGACATGGCGACCGCGCTGGAGGAGGGCGCGGACCGGGCCGAACTGCGCGAGCTGTGCGAGGCGGTGATGCAGGCGGCCCGCGCCGCCGACGGCTGGCGCTGATCGACCGCCCGCGAACCGGCGCCCGCGCCGCTACGCTTATCGCGTGACCAGCGCAGATTTTGCGCTTCCCCCGTCGCCGCGAGTGTGGCGCTGGGACGACTTCGTCCTCGACTCGGCCCGCTACCAGCTGCGCTGTGGCGACATCGAGATCCGGGTCGAACCGCAGGTGTTCGACGTGCTGACCCACCTGGTCAGGCACAGCGAGCGCTTCGTCACCAAAGAAGAGCTTTTCGACACCGTCTGGGGCGGGCGATTCGTCGGGGAGGCGGCGCTGACCAGCCGGATCAAAGCGGTCCGGCGTGCACTCGGCGACGACGGCGAGTCGCAGCGCTACATCCGCACCATCCGCGGGCGCGGGTATCAGTTCGTCGGGAGCCTTCGCCCCGGTCCGGACGGCGCCGCGAACCCGCCCGCACCCGACCGCGACGTGCCCCGCCAGCACATCGCGTTCACCCGGGCCGCCGACGGTGCGCGACTGGCCTACTCGGTCTGCGGAGCCGGGCCGCCGTTGGTGCGCGCGGCGAACTGGATGACCCATCTGGGCTATGACGTGGAGAGCCCGGTGTGGCGGCACTGGGTCCGCGACATGTCGGCGCGGCACACGTTCGTCCGCTACGACGAACGCGGATGCGGGTTGTCGGACTGGGCGGTCGACGGCTTCACCTTCGCCGACTGGGTCAGCGATCTGGAGTCCGTGGTCGAGGCGGCGGGGCTGGAGAGGTTCGCGTTGCTCGGGGTGTCCCAGGGCGGTGCGGTCGCGGTGGCCTATGCGGCCCGGCACCCCGGTCGGGTGACCCGGCTGGTGCTGTGCGGCGCGTACGCCGCGGGTCGCGCGGTGAGGGCGCATACGCCGGACGAGAAGCGCGCTGCCGCATTGGATCTCGATCTCGCCCGGGTCGGGTGGGGCCGGGACGACCCGGCGTTCCGGCAGGTGTTCGCCGCGCAGTTCCTGCCCGACGGCAGCCGCGCGGACTGGGCGGCGTTCGACCAGTTGCAGCGCCGCACCACCTCGCCGGAGAACGCGGTGCGCTTCCTGGAGGAGTTCGGCCGCGTCGACGTGCGCGACCTGTGCGACCGGATCCGTTGCCCGACGTTGGTGCTGCACTCCCGCGACGATCACCGCGTCCCGTTGCGTTGCGGCGAGGAGTTGGCCGCGCTCATCCCGGGCGCCGATCTGGTCACGCTCGCCAGCAACAACCACCTGCTCACCGGAGCCGAGCCGGCGTGGCAGGTGTTCTGCGCCGAGGTCGAGGCCTTCCTGGCCGCCTGAGCGGTGATCTCCAGCCAATCTCCACATAATCTTCATGCGCGGCCGCCCGGCGCCGATCATGCTCGACGCATGAGAAAACACCTCCGCCCCGTGCTGCTCGGGATCGGCACGCTGATGGCGCTGACCACCGCGTGCGGCAACAGTTCGACGACCGAGGCACCGTCGTCGTCCGCGGCGGCGCCGGCCCCTCAGACGTCCGTGTCCGCACCGTTCCCCGAGTCGGCGCGCTACATGGCGGACATGGCCGCCGCCGACGGCAAGACCATGACGATCGGCATCAGCGTCGACGGGTCCGAGGTCGCCGCGTACGCATGCAACGGCGTCGACGACGAGGCGTGGTTCTTCGGCCGTCAGACCGACGGGGACATCGACCTGAAGTCCCGGTTCCGCGACACGCTGGCCGCGGACTTCGACGGCGCCGACGTCATCGGCGAGGTGACGATGAACGGCGTCGAGTACTCGTTCACCGCCGAACCCGTCTCGGGGGTCGCGGGCATGTACACCGCCGAATCGGCGGGCGTGCGCGCGTCCTGGGTGGTGCGCCCCGACCGGACGGCCACCGGTGTCCAGTTCAGCGGCTTCGCCGAGGGCGACCGCACCTTCGACCCGTTCAACCTCGACGAGTTCAGCGATTTCGACGTGCGCAACAATGTCCGCAACAAGCGCAACCTGACCCCGGCCGGGCCCATCGAGTTCGGACCCGACGGCACTCCGCACGCGTCGATCAACGGGGTCGGTGTCACCCCCACCCTGGTGACCGGGACCTTCCGGCTCAACTGACCGGGATCGCGGCTTCGCCTCACGCAGAATCTAACCCTTCGGCACCGCACGGCCGGCGCGTAGCGTCGGTTCACCGTGACACGTCCCGCCGATCTGACAACGCCGCTGCCCCAGGGTAATTCGACGACAGCGGGCCGCAGGGCCGATCGCAGGTGGGCCCTGATCCGGCTCGCCTCGCCGTTCGCCCTGCTGGCCGTGTGGCAGCTGGGCAGCGCGCTCGGGCTCATCCCGCAGGACGTCCTGCCCGCGCCGTCGCTGATCCTGGAAGCCGGCGTGGAACTCGTCGAGAACGGCCAGCTCGCCGACGCGCTCGCGATTTCCGGCCTGCGCGTCGTCGAGGGCCTGCTGCTCGGTGGTGTGGTCGGGATCGTGCTCGGCACCGCGGTCGGGCTGTCCCGCTGGTTCGAGGCCACCGTCGACCCACCGATGCAGATGGTGCGCGCGCTGCCGCACCTGGGCCTCATCCCGCTGTTCATCATCTGGTTCGGCATCGGGGAGCTGCCCAAGGTGCTGCTCGTCGCGCTCGGCGTCAGTTTCCCGCTGTACCTGAACACCTTCTCGGCCATCCGTCAGGTCGACCCCAAACTGTTCGAAACCGCTCAGGTCCTGGGCTTTTCGTTCTGGCAGCGGTTCCGCACCATCATCGTCCCCAGTGCCGCCCCGCAGGTCCTGGTCGGGGTGCGCCAATCGCTGTCGATCGCGTGGCTGACGCTGATCGTCGCCGAGCAGATCAACGCCGACAAAGGCATCGGCTTCCTGATCATGAATGCGCGCGACTTCCTGCGCATCGACATCATCATTTTCGGCCTGATCGTCTACGCCCTGCTCGGGATCGGCACCGACGCACTTGTCCGTGCCCTCGAGCGCCGAGCCTCGAGGTACCGCTGATGACCCTGATCTCTCAAGTCTCCGACCATGTTTCGGAGCTGCACAACACGCCGGCCGGTGAGCTTCGGCACGTGGACAAGTGGTACGGCGCGCACCACGTACTCGACGACGTGTCGGTGCGCGTCGAGCGCGGCCGGATCGTGGCCCTCATCGGGCGCAGCGGATCCGGTAAGTCCACGGTGCTGCGGGTGCTGGCCGGGCTCTCCACCGACCACACCGGCGAGCGGAACGTCGCGGGGGCGCCTGCGCTGGCGTTCCAGGAGCCGCGGCTGTTCCCGTGGCGCGACGTGCGCACCAACGTCGCCTACGGGCTGACCCGAAGCCGGCTGCCCAGGGCCGAGGCGATCGCCCGCGCCGAGCGCGCGCTGGCCGACGTCGGCCTCGGCGACCGGGCGGGTGCCTGGCCGCTGACCCTGTCCGGCGGTCAGGCCCAACGGGTCTCGCTGGCCAGGGCGCTGGTGGCCGAGCCTGAACTGCTGCTGCTCGACGAGCCGTTCGGCGCTCTGGACGCGCTGACCCGGCTCTCGATGCGCAGCCTCCTGCTCGACCTGTGGCGCGAGCACGGTTTCGGCGTGCTGCTGGTCACCCACGACGTCGACGAGGCCGTCGCTCTGGCCGACCGCGTGTTGGTGCTCGAGGACGGCCGCATCGTCCACACCCTGGACATCCCCGATCCGCGCCTCGGGCCGGGGCAGGGACATACCGCGGCCTACCGTGCCGAGTTGCTCGAGAGACTGGGAGTCCAGCTGTGACCAGAATCCTGACCGTCGTTGCGGTGCTGAGCCTTCTGCTGACCGGCTGCGTGAGCCGACAGGACGCCGCGGGTGCCCAGGAGGCGCCGGCTCTGGTGCCGCTGACCGAACTGGCCGATCTCACGTTGCAGGTGGGGGACCAGAAGGGTGGCACGGAGGCGCTGCTGCACGCCGCGGGCATGCTGGACGACCTGCCCTACCGGATCGCGTTCTCCACCTTCACCTCCGGCCCGCCGCAGATCGAGGCCGCCACCCCAGGCAAGATCGACTTCGCGGTCACCGGCAACACCCCGCCGATCTTCGGGGCCGCCGCCAACGCCAGAGTCAAGGTCGTGTCGGCCTACGACGGCAGTGGTCGCGGCGACAAGATCCTGGTGCACGCGGATTCGCCGCTGCGTGCGGTCACCGATCTGGCGGGCAAGCGGGTCGCGATCGCCAAGGGCAGCTCTGCGCACGGCAACGTGCTGGCGCAGCTTCACCGGGCCGGTCTGTCGACCTCGGACGTGCAACTGGTCTTCCTGCAGCCGGCGGACGCGCTCGGCGCGTTCACCCAGCGCCAGGTCGACGCGTGGGCGGTCTGGGACCCCTACACCGCGCAGGCCGAGGCCGACATCGCGGTGCGCAGCATCGCCGAGGCCACCGGGGTGACCAACGGCGCCGGCTTCGGCGTCGCCTCGGATCAGGCGCTGGCCGACCCGAAGCGCAACACCGCGATCAGTGACCTGTTGGTCCGCTACGCCAAGGCCGCGCAGTGGGCGCGCGACCACCCCGACGAGTGGGCCCGCAGCTACGCCGCCTCGGTGGGGCTGAGCCCGGAGGTGGCAGCTGCCGCCCAGGGCCGCAGCCTGCGGTTGCCGTTCGCGCTGTCCGACGAACTCGTCGCCTCCGAACAGGAGCTGGCCGACCTGTTCGCCGACTCCGGGCAGATCGCCGCAGCACCGGAATTCGCGAAATGGGTGGACCGGCGATTCGCCGAAACCCTTGCGCCCCTGTACCTCGATCGCAGCTAGGAGTGAGATGACCACACCAGCACGCTTTCACTGGTTCCTGCCCACCGCCGGCGACGGCCGGTCCATCGTCGGCGCGTCACACGCGTCGTCGCAGCGCTCGGAACCGGAGGGCTACCGGCCACCGTCGCGCCGCTATCTGGCCGAGATCGCCCGCGCCGCCGACCGGCTCGGCTACGAGGGAGTGCTCACCCCGACCGGGACGTGGTGCGAGGACGCCTGGCTGACCGCGTCCGCGCTGCTCGCCGAGACGGAGCGACTCAAGTTCCTGGTGGCGTTCCGGCCCGGGCTGGTGCCGCCCACACTGGCCGCTCAGCAGGCCGCCACGCTGCAGCGCTTCTCCGAGGGGCGGGTGCTGCTCAACATCGTCAGCGGCGGCGACGACACCGAACAGCGCCGGTTCGGTGACTGGGTCGGCCACGACGACCGGTACGCCAGGACCGACGAATTCCTGCGCATCGTGCGATCGGTCTGGACCCAGGACTCGGTCGACTTCAAGGGACAGTTCTACGACGTCGCCGACGCGCGGGTGTCCGCGCCGCCGGACCCGTTGCCGCAGATCTACTTCGGCGGCTCGTCGGCGGCCGCGCTGCCCGTGGCGGCCCGACACGCCGACGTGTACCTGACCTGGGGTGAGCCGCCCCGGGACGCCGCGGCCAAGATCGCGAACGTGCGCGCCCTGGCCGCCCAGCGCGGCCGGACGCTGCGCTTCGGGATCCGCCTGCACACGATCAGCCGGGACACCTCGGAAGCCGCCTGGGCGGTAGCCGAGGAGATGCTGGCCGCGCTGAGCCCCGAACAGATCGCCGACGCCACCGCGCTGCACGCCCGTTCGGAGTCGGAGGGACAACGCCGGATGACCGCCCTGCACGGCGGCCGGGTCGACCGGCTGGAGATCTATCCGAACCTGTGGGCGGGGGTCGGACTGGTACGCGGCGGTGCGGGCACCGCGCTCGTCGGCAGCCACGCCGAGGTCGCCGACCTCGTCGCGCAATACCACGCACTGGGTTTCGACGAGTTCATCCTGTCCGGCTACCCGCATCTGGAGGAGGCGTACTGGTTCGCCGAGGGCGTACTTCCGCTGCTGCGGCGCAAAGGTGTCGCCTGAGCCGCGGTGGTAGGCGAAGCTGTCGGACGTGGACGCATGGTTCGAGCGCAGCCCGTTCGTCGGTTTCGTCCCGTGGATCATCTACTGGGTGGTCGCCGACGGGCCGAGCACCTGGATGTTCGGCGCGATCTGCGCGGTGGTCGCGGCGCTGATCATGGGCATGTCCGCGGGGTTCGGCGGGCTGCGGTTGCTCGACGTGGTCACCGTCGTGTTCTTCGCCGGGGTGACGATCGCCGGGCTGGTGCTCGGGGCGACCGACCGCGACTGGATGGACACCTACGCGACCACGCTGTCCAGCGGGGTGTTGGCGGTGATGGCGCTGGCGTCGTTGGCGTTCGAACCGTTCACCGCCCAGTACGCCCCGGCCGATGCGGCCCGCAGGGACTGGGAGGAGGCTGCGTTCCGGCGCACCAATCAGGTGCTGACGCTGATGTGGGCCCTGGTGTTCGCGTTGATCGCGGTGCTCGGTTTCCTGGCCGCGACGTCGCCGTCGACGGTGCACCTGACCAAGGCAGTCATCCCGGTCGTGGTCATCATCGGGGCCGTCGGCATGACGCAGGCCTACCCGGCCAGGGTCAGGCAGAAGGCCCGCCAGGACGTCGGGTGAGACTCGTTAGCAGCTGAACGAGCGCGCCGCGTCCGGTGCCGGCGGCACCTCGGTCAGGCAGCCGAACGCCGACACGCCGTCGGCCGCCAGCCGCACCGCCGACCGGTGTGCGTAGTTGACGCAGAACAGGCCCGAGGTGTCGCTGCGGCAACGGGTGTCGCCGAACGTCAGCGACTGACCGGCAGGCAGCTCGGTCCCCGGCCCGTTGACGAACGGACCGGGATCGCCGCGCAGCGCGCCGACCGACAGGCCGGTACCGGTGTAGTCGATCCAGCCGGGCTTCCACATCCCCTCGGCCTGCGCCGGCCGCGGTGGCGGCGTGGTGAGCTCGAGCAGGCAGGTCATCGACCCCGCCCCGGTCACGCACTGGGTGTTGGCGTGCGGCGCCCCCGACGCGGCGGTGAACGCGATGTCCTCGCCGAGAGTGGTCGTCACGCCGTCCCGGAAGGCGACGTGGAAACCGGCCGGGTCCGCGGCCTGGCCGCCCTCGATCCAGCCGATGACCTGGTCGATGGACGCGTCCGGGGCCGGTGCGCCGGAAGGGCTCTGCGGGGCGGGCGGGGTGGCCGGCGGCGGCGCCGAGGTGGTCGCCATCGGCGGCG
>NZ_BCRS01000193.1 GCF_001552715.1 Mycolicibacterium vaccae NBRC 14118 = CIP 105934
AGTTGGTCGCTGACGTCGAGTCCGAGCCCGATGCCGAACTGGAAGTCGCCGACGCCGAACCTCCGCGCACGGGCACGGACGAGCCGGTGCAGCCGACCGCCCCCGCCGCTCCGCAAACGCCGTTCAACCAGGTCCGGTCCGAGGTGACCCAGCGGGTCCGTCAGTGGGTTCGGCGGCGCCGGAACCGCTGACCCGTCCCGGCAAGCCCGGGCAATCGGGCTGACGTCGCCCGGAACGGCCTCTGTGCAGCAATCCCACCGCGGTAAAGGGCGCAAATGGCAGCGCCGAACGCGGTAGCGTGCAAGCTCGGCCGCCCGGCGGTGTGAAGGAGGCAACATTGAAGCGCTGCATCGTCGGAGCAATGGCCGCGCTGCTGGCGGCCACGGGGCTCATCGCAGCAGCGCCCACAGCCGGCGCAGGCTGTTTGTACGGCGGAGGCTTCATCAGTAAATGCGATGGACCCGTCCAGCCCGACGGCGCGTGGCTACGGTGCGTGGGGATTGCCCGCGGAATTCCCAGCGGCTTCAGTACGCACCTGGTGCCGGAGAAGCGCTGCGGATTGATGGGGCCCGGCCAGCCTGCGCAGGACCCCGCCTTCGCCGACCCGCCCGTGCGCATCGCCGACTGAACCTTCCCGCCGACGAAGAGGGTTGCCGGCGTAGGCGCTCTGGCATGCTGGTGTGATGACCGAGCCCCCGTTCAGCGGTAACGACAGCGGAAGCCCGCACATGCCACCACCGCCCCCGGGTTATGCGCCACCGGGACCCCAGTACTCGGCACCTTCTGGTTCCTATCCGCCGCCCGGACCCGGCTACCAGACCGGCTACATCGACCCCGCCGCGCCCTGGGGCCGTCACCCGGTGACGGGCGAGCCGCTCTCGGAGAAGTCCAAGCTCGTCGGCGGGTTGCTTCAACTACTCGGGCTCGTCGGTCTGCTCGGCATCGGACGCATCTACCTCGGCTACACGAAGCTGGGCATCATCCAGCTGGTGGTCGGCCTGCTCACCTGCGGCGTGGTCGCCATCGTCTGGGGCATCGTCGACGCGGTCTTCATCCTGACCGACAAGGTGCGCGATCCGGAGGGGCGTCCGCTGCGCGATGGCGCCTAGCTTCGGCACGGGCACGCGGAACCGGCTTCTGGCCGGCCTGGGCGCCGGCGCGGTAGGTGTCGCCGCTCTCGCCTATGTCGGCATCGCCGATCCACACAGCGCGGACTTCGTGTTTCCCGCGTGCCCGTTCAAAGCGCTCACCGGATGGAACTGTCCGGCCTGCGGCGGGTTACGCATGACACATGACCTGTTGCACGGCGACCTGGCCGCGGCGTTCGTGGACAACGCGTTCATCCTCATCGGCGCGCCGCTGCTGCTGGCCTGGCTGCTGATCCGTCGCCGGCAAGGCCGCCCGGCCTTCACCACACCGGTCTACGTGGTCATGGTCACAGCCGTCCTCGTCTGGTCTGTTGCTCGCAATCTGCCTGGGTTTCCGCTGGTCCCCACGGTTCTCGACGGGTAGCAAACATTCCGCGCTGATACACTGGACCAACGGGCCGGTGCAGTCCCTGATCACGAAATTCAGGACTGTGGAGGCCAGTGTCCATGCTTTATTCGGCTTTGCCCGAACCTCAAGGCCTGTACGACCCCGGCAACGAGGCGGATTCCTGCGGCGTGGCCATGGTGGTCGACATCCAGGGTCGCCGCTCACACTCCATCGTCGCCGACGGTCTGGTCGCCCTGGAACATCTTGAGCACCGCGGGGCCGCGGGCGCCGAAGCCACCAGTGGCGACGGAGCCGGCATCCTGATCCAACTCCCGGTCGCGCTGCTGGGTGAGGTCGTCGACTTTCCGTTGCCCGATCCCACCTCCGACGGCGCGAACACCTTCGCCGCCGGCATCTGCTTCCTGCCCCAGGATCGGGCGGCCCGTGAAAACGCCTGCGAGACCGTCGAAGCCATCGCCGTCGAAGAGGGTCTCGAAGTGCTCGGCTGGCGTGAGATGCCCGTCGATCCCGACGGAGCCGAGCTGGGCGCCACGGCCCGCAACTGCATGCCCCACATGGCGCAGTTGTTCGTCGCCGCCCCCGAAGACCACGGTGTCCGGCCCGCCGGCATCGACCTCGATCGCCGTGTCTACCCGGTCCGCAAGCGTGCCGAGCGCGCAGGAGTCTACTTCCCGTCGCTGTCCAGCCGCACCATGGTCTACAAGGGCATGCTCACCACAATGCAGCTGCCGCAGTTCTTTTCGGATCTGCGCGACGAGCGGTGCGTCAGTGCCATCGCCATCGTGCACAGTCGCTTCTCCACCAACACCTTCCCGTCCTGGCCGCTGGCCCACCCGTTCCGGTTCGTCGCCCACAACGGCGAGATCAACACTGTGCGCGGCAACCGCAACCGCATGCATGCCCGGGAAGCGAAGCTCGCCAGCGCTGGTATTCCCGGTGACCTGAGCCGGCTCTCGCCGATCTGCACCCCGGACGCCTCGGACTCGGCGTCCTTCGACGAAGTCCTCGAGCTGCTGCACCTGGGCGGCCGGAGTCTGCCGCACGCCGTGCTGATGATGATCCCCGAAGCGTGGGAGAACAGCGCCACCATGGATCCCGCGGAGCGCGCCTTCTGGCAGTTCCACGCCTCCCTGATGGAGCCGTGGGACGGTCCCGCGTGCGTCACCTTCACCGACGGCACCCTCGTCGGAGCTGTGTTGGACCGCAACGGGTTACGGCCCGGACGGTGGTGGCGGACCATCAACGACCGCATCATCCTGGCCAGCGAGGCGGGCGTTCTGGACGTGCCGTCGGCCGAGATCGTGGCCAAGGGCAGGCTGCAGCCGGGCAAGATGTTCCTCATCGACACCGCGGCCGGCCGCATCGTCTCCGATGACGAGATCAAGGAGAAGCTCGCCCACGCTGAACCCTACGGGGAATGGCTGCACGCGGGCCTGCTCGAGCTCAAGACCCTGCCACACCGAACCCGGGTGCAGCCCAACCACGAATCGGTGGTGCGACGGCAGGTCAGTTTCGGCTATACCGAAGAGGACCTGCGGATCCTGCTGACCCCGATGGCGGCCTCAGGCGCCGAGCCGCTGGGTTCGATGGGCACCGACACCCCGACCGCGGTGCTCTCGCAACGGTCCAAACTGCTCTACGACTACTTCGTCGAACTGTTCGCGCAGGTGACCAACCCGCCGTTGGATGCCATCCGGGAAGAGATCGTCACCTCGATGTCGCGCATCATGGGCCCCGAGCAGAACCTGCTCGAGCCGTCGGCGGCGTCGTGTCGGCAGATCAAGTTGACCTGGCCGGTCCTGGACAACGACGACCTCAACAAGATCGTCCACATCAACGCCGACGGCGAGCACCCCGGCCTGCGCACCGCGGTGCTGCGCGCCCTCTACGACGTGGAGCGCGGCGGCGAAGCGCTGGCCGAGGCGCTGGAGGAGCTGCGCCTGCGCGCCAGCGACGCAATCGCCAAAGGTGCTCGGACGCTGGTGATCTCCGATCGGGACTCCGACCACACCAAGGCGCCGATCCCGTCGCTGCTGGCCGTCTCGGCCGTGCACCACCACCTCGTCCGCACCAAGGAGCGCACCACCGTCGCCCTCGTGGTCGAGTCCGGCGACGCCCGCGAGGTCCACCACATCGCGATGCTGATCGGCTTCGGCGCCGCCGCGGTCAACCCGTACCTGGCCTTCGAGTCCATCGAGGATCTCATCCGCGAAGGTGAGCTCACCGGGATCGAGCCGGCCACCGCGGTGCGCAACTACACGAAGGCGCTCGGCAAGGGTGTGATGAAGGTGATGAGCAAGATGGGCATCTCCACCGTCGCCTCCTACACCGCCGCGCAGGCGTTCGAAGCCATCGGCATCGACAAGGGCGTCATCGACGAGTACTTCACCGGCACGCCGACCCAACTCGGCGGCGTCGGGCTCGACGTGATCGCCGAAGAGGTGAAGCTGCGGCACCGCCGCGCCTACCCCGAAAACCCGACCGAGCGGGTGCACCGGCGACTGGAGGTCGGCGGCGAGTACGCCTTCCGCCGTGAGGGGGAGCTGCACCTGTTCACCCCCGAAGTGGTGTTTCTGCTGCAGCATTCGACGCGGACCGGCCGGCACGAGGTGTTCGAGAAGTACTCCGCGGAGGTCGACCGGCTGGCCCGCGAAGGGGGAGCGCTGCGCGGCCTGTTCGAGTTCAAGAAGGGCGTGCGCCCTCCGGTCCCTCTGGACGAGGTCGAGTCGGTCGAATCGATCGTCACCCGCTTCAACACGGGTGCGATGAGCTACGGGTCGATCTCGGCCGAGGCGCACGAGACGATGGCCGTGGCGATGAACAAGCTCGGCGGCCGGTCGAACTCGGGGGAGGGCGGCGAGGACGTCGACCGGCTGTACGACCCGCAGCGGCGCAGCGCGGTCAAGCAGGTGGCCTCCGGCCGTTTCGGCGTCACCAGCGACTACCTCGTGAATGCGACCGACATCCAGATCAAGATGGCCCAGGGCGCGAAACCCGGTGAAGGCGGCCAGCTTCCAGGCTACAAGGTGTACCCGAACATCGCCAAGACCCGTCACGCGACGCCCGGTGTCAGCCTGATCTCGCCGCCACCGCATCACGACATCTACTCGATCGAGGATCTCGCGCAACTGATCCACGACCTGAAGAACGCCAACTCCGAGGCCCGCATCCACGTCAAGCTCGTCAGCTCGGTCGGGGTCGGTACCGTCGCGGCCGGGGTGTCGAAGGCGCACGCCGACGTCGTGCTGATCTCGGGCTACGACGGCGGCACCGGCGCCGCCCCGCTGACCAGCCTCAAGCACGCGGGCGCCCCGTGGGAGATCGGGCTGGCCGACACCCAGCAGACCCTGATGCTCAACGGCCTGCGTGACCGCATCACCGTCCAGTGCGACGGCGGCATGCGCACCGCCCGCGATGTGATGGTCGCGATGCTGCTCGGTGCCGAGGAGTACGGGTTCGCGACCGCGCCGCTGGTGGTCTCGGGATGCATCATGATGCGCGTCTGCCACCTCGACACCTGCCCGGTCGGGGTGGCCACGCAGAACCCCGAACTGCGGGCCCGCTACACCGGCAAGCCGGAGTTCGTGGAGAACTTCTTCCGGTTCATCGCCGAGGACATCCGCAGGTATCTGGCCGAGTTGGGCTTCCGCAGTGTGGACGAGGCGGTCGGGCGCGCCGAGATGCTCGACACCGCCGCCGGCGTTGCGCACTGGAAGAGCCAGGGCCTGGACCTGACCCCGATCTTCGCGGTGCCCGCCGATGCCCACACCGGGCAGCCCGCCGCGCGCCGCCGGGTGCACGAGCAGTACCACGCGCTGGATCAGGCGTTGGACCAGACGCTGATCCAACTCGCCGAAGGCGCACTGGAGGACGCGCACCCGGTGCGCCTGGAACTGCCGATCCGCAACGTGAACCGCACGGTAGGCACGCTGCTGGGCAGTGAGATCACCCGCCGCTACGGGGCGCAGGGCCTGCCGGAGGACACCGTGCACATCACGCTGACCGGGTCGGCGGGGCAGTCCCTCGGTGCGTTCCTGCCGCCGGGTGTCACTCTGGAACTCGTCGGTGACGCCAACGACTATGTGGGCAAGGGACTCTCGGGCGGGAAGATCGTCGTCAAACCGCAGGACGACGTGCTGTTCCTGCCCGAGGACAACGTGATCGCCGGCAACACGCTGTTGTTCGGCGCCACCGCCGGTGAGCTGTATCTGCGCGGCCGGGTGGGGGAGCGGTTCGCGGCACGCAACTCCGGCGCACTGACCGTCGTGGAAGGCGTGGGCGACCATGCCTGCGAGTACATGACCGGCGGCCGGGTGGTCGTCCTGGGCAAAGTGGGCCGCAACATGGCCGCGGGCATGTCGGGCGGTATCGCCTACGTGCTCGGCCTGGACCCCAGCCGGGTGAACACCGAGATGGTGGAGCTGCAGCGCCTCGAACCCGAGGATCTGTCCTGGCTGCACGACGTCGTCGCCCGGCACGCCCGCTACACCGGCAGCACGGTGGCCACCTCGGTGCTGTCCGACTGGCCAAGGCGCAGCGCCCAATTCACCAAGATCATGCCGCGCGACTACCAGCGCGTGCTGCAAGCCACCCGGATGGCCCAGGCCGAAGGCCGGGATGTCGATTCGGCGATCATGGAGGCCAGCCGTGGCTGATCCGCACGGATTTCTCGAAGTGGCCAGGGTGGAGGCCGCCAAGCGGCCCGTCGACGAACGTGTCGGCGACTGGCGCGAGGTCTACGAACGCCAGGACCCGCACCAGCGCGCCGGTGAGGTCTCCCAGCAGGCCCGCCGCTGCATGGACTGCGGAATCCCGTTCTGCCACTCCGGAACAGCGGGCTGCCCGCTGGGCAACCTCATCCCCGAATGGAACGACCTGGTGCGCCGGGGCAGGTGGGACGCGGCCAGTGACCGCCTGCACGCCACCAACAACTTCCCGGAGTTCACGGGCCGGCTCTGCCCGGCGCCGTGCGAGGCGGCGTGCGTGCTGTCGATTGCCGAGGAGCAGACCGGCGGAAGTGTCACGATCAAGCGCATCGAGCAGACGATCGCCGACCAGGCGTGGATGTCCGGCACCGTCGAACCCCAGCCGGCGGCTATCTCCACCGGCAAGCGGGTCGCGGTGGTCGGCTCCGGGCCGGCCGGGCTGGCCGCGGCACAGCAGCTCACCCGTGCCGGCCACGACGTCACCGTCTACGAGCGTGACGACCGGATCGGCGGGCTGATGCGTTACGGCATCCCGGAGTACAAGCTGGAGAAGTCGACGCTGAACCAGCGACTGGCCCAGATGCGCGCCGAAGGCACCCGGTTCGTCACCGAATGCGAAGTCGGGGTGGACGTCCCGGTCGAGCAGTTGCGTGCTCAACACGACGCGGTGGTGCTGGCGGTCGGCGCGCTGCGCGCCCGCGACAACCAGGTCGAGGGCCGTGACCTCAACGGTGTGCACCTGGCCATGGAGCACCTCGTGCCCGCCAACAAGGAGTGCGAGGGCGACGGTCCCAGCGAGATCAGCGCCGAGGGCAAGCACGTGGTGATCATCGGCGGCGGTGACACCGGCGCGGACTGCCTGGGCACCGCGCACCGGCAGGGTGCGGCATCGGTGACCCAGCTCGACTACAACCCCGAACCGCCCGAGCAGCGCGACGACACCCGTTCGCCGTGGCCAACCTGGCCGATCGTGCTGCGCACCCGGCTGGCGCCGGCGCACGCGGAGGGCGGGCAGCGCCGCTACGAGGTCGCGGTCCAGCGTTTCCTCGGTGACGGCAAGGGCAACCTGCGCGCGATGGAGATCGCCGAGGTCAAGGTCGAGCGCGACGGGGAGGGCCGCAGGCACGTCGTCCCGGTCGGCGACACCATGGAGATCCCGTGCGACCTCGCGCTGCTGGCGATCGGCTTCGAAGGTGTCGAGCACATGGCGCTGCTCGACGCGCTCGGCCTGGAGCTGAACCGGCGGGGCACGCTGGCGTGCGGATCGGACTGGCAGACCGACGCCCCCGGGGTGTTCGTCTGCGGGGACGCCCACCGTGGCGCATCGCTGATCGTGTGGGCGATCGCCGAGGGCCGCAGCGCGGCGCACGCCGTGGACGCCTATCTGATGGGCGACTCGGATCTGCCCGCCCCGGTACGGCCCGGGACCCTACCGCTGGCCGTCGTCTGAATCGATTAACGACTATGCTCAGGGGCCGTGAGTAGACGCGGGAAAATCGTCTGTACCTTAGGCCCGGCCACCGCCTCCGAGGAGGCAGTCAGGCAGTTGGTGGAGTCGGGCATGGACGTCGCCCGGCTCAACTTCAGCCATGGTGACTACCCCGACCACGAAGCCAATTACAAGCGCGTTCGCGCGGCATCGGACGGGACCGGGCGCGCCGTCGGCATCCTTGCTGACCTGCAAGGGCCCAAGATCCGGCTCGGCAGGTTCGCCGAGGGACCGACGGTTTGGGCCAACGGTGAGACCATCCGGATCACTGTGGAGGACATCGAGGGCACCCACGACCGGGTCTCGACGACCTACAAACGGCTGGCGCAGGACGCCAGCCCCGGAGACCGGGTCCTGGTCGACGACGGCAACGTCGGTCTGGTCGTCGAGCACATCGACGGCAACGACGTCGTCTGCACCGTTACCGAGGGTGGCAAGGTCAGTAACAACAAGGGCATGTCCCTGCCCGGCATGAACGTCTCGGCCCCGGCGCTGTCGGAGAAGGACATCGACGACCTGGAGTTCGCGCTGCGACTCGGCGTCGACCTCGTCGCGCTGTCCTTCGTGCGTTCGCCGGCCGACGTCGAACTGGTCCACGAGGTGATGGACCGGGTCGGGCGCCGGGTGCCGGTGATCGCGAAGCTGGAGAAGCCCGAGGCGATCGACAACCTCGAGGCCATCGTGCTGGCGTTCGACGCGATCATGGTCGCCCGCGGCGACCTCGGGGTGGAGCTGCCCCTGGAGGAAGTGCCGCTGGTCCAGAAGCGCGCCATCCAGATGGCCAGAGAAAACGCCAAACCGGTCATCGTCGCCACCCAGATGCTGGAGTCGATGATCGAGAACTCCCGGCCCACCCGGGCCGAGGCCTCCGACGTCGCCAACGCGGTGCTCGACGGTGCAGACGCGGTCATGCTCTCCGGGGAGACCTCGGTGGGCAAGTTCCCGTTCGAGACGGTGCGCACGATGGCCCGCATCATCTCCGCGGTGGAGGACAACTCGGTGGCCGCACCGCCGTTGACGCACGTGCCTCGCACCAAGCGCGGCGTGATCTCCTACGCCGCCCGCGACATCGGCGAACGGCTCGACGCCAAGGCGTTGGTGGCGTTCACCCAGTCCGGTGACACCGTGCGCCGCCTGGCCCGACTGCACACCCCGTTGCCTGTGCTGGCGTTCACCGCGCTGCCCGAGGTGCGCAGCCAGTTGGCGCTGACCTGGGGCACCGAGACGTTCATCGTGCCGCACATCGACACCACCGACGGAATGATCCGGCAGGTCGACCAGTCGATGCTCAACCTCGGCCGCTACAAGCGCGGCGATCTGGTGGTCATCGTCGCGGGCGCGCCTCCGGGCACAGTAGGCTCCACGAATCTGATCCACGTCCACCGCATCGGGGAGGACGACGTCTAGCCACACCAGGAGGTAGCAGGGTGCAGAAGTCTGGGCCGCAGGCGGACTTCGACGAACTGCTGGCGATCCTGCACCTGGACCGGCTCGACGACGACACCTTCGTCGGCACCCATCCGAGCAAGAACCCGATCCGGACCTTCGGCGGACAGATGATGGCCCAGGCCTTCGTCGCGGCCAGTCGCAGCCTCAAGCACCCGACACCGCCGAGTGCGTTGTCGGTGCACTTCATCGCCGGCGGCGACCCCGACCTGGACCTGGAGTTCCACGTGGTGCGGTTGCGCGACGAGCGGCGGTTCGCCAACCGGCGCGTCGACGTCATGCAGAAGGGCCAGTTGCTGACCACCGCGATGGTGTCCTACCTGGCAGGCGGCAAAGGTCTCGAGCACGGGGTGCAACCGCCGACGTTGACCGACCCGCTCGACGCACCACCGATCGACGATCTGCTGCGCGGCTACGAAGAGGTTGTCCCGCACTTCGCGAACGCGCTGCGTCCCATCGAGTGGCGCTACACCAACGATCCGGCGTGGGTGATGAGGGACAAGGGCGAGACGCTCACCCACAACCGGGTGTGGATGAAAGCCCAGGGTGTGATGCCCGACGACCAGGTCCTGCACACCGCGGCGATGGTGTACTCGTCGGACACCACGGTGCTCGACTCGATCATCACCACCCACGGCCTGTCGTGGGGGCACGACCGGATCTTCGCCGTCACCACCAACCATTCGGTGTGGTTCCACCGGCCCGTGCGATTCGACGACTGGGTGCTGTACTCGACGACCTCCCCGGTGGCCGCCGAGTCCCGCGGGCTGGGCACCGGCCATTTCTTCGACCGTCAGGGTCAGCCGCTGGCCACCGTCGTGCAGGAGGGCATCGTCAAGTACTTCCCGGGGCGGGCTACGGCGTCGGAGTGACGGTGATGGAGAACGACTCCTCCACCCGCTGCGTGAACTCGTCGGCGCACCGTTGGGCGGCCTGCTCGTCGTTTCCGGCGCGCTGCAGGCAGTCGACGTAGTCGCCGCCGCCAAGGTCCCGGAACAGGGCGACCCCGAGCGTCGCGTAGATCGCGACGATGACCAGGCTGGCGACGATCGAGACCGCGCCCAGCACGATGCCGGCGAGAGCGACGCCGCCGTTGGTGGCTTCGCCGTTCTTGACCCGGCTCCGGGCCAGGAAGCCCAGCACGATTGCGGCGATGCCGAGCAGGACACCGCCCGCCACCGTCCAGCACAGCAGCAGCCCGACTATCGCGAGGACCAGCGCGGCGGTGCCCAGACCGTTCTTCGGGGCGGCGGGGGGAGGAGGCGGGTAGCCGCCGTACCCGCTATAGCCGCTATAGCCGCCGTACCCTCCGTACCCGCCGTAGGGCTGCGGCGGGG
>NZ_BCRS01000194.1 GCF_001552715.1 Mycolicibacterium vaccae NBRC 14118 = CIP 105934
GGCCCTCGGGGGCGGCGCCGGTGGCGCGGCAGGGGCGGGCGCAGGGGCAGGGGCAGCCGGATGTGGCCGGTCAGCCAGTATCCGGTCCAGCTCGGCCAGGTCGGTCGAGACCCGGGCGAGCTGGCGCGAGATCGCGGCGAAGTCCGCGGAGAGCCGGGTGACGACGGCGGAGTGCGGTTCGGTCATACCGCCATCCTGGCGACCGGCGCGCCGCGGCGGATGAGTACAACTACTCGTCCAGACCGTGCTCGATCGCGTACCGGGCCAACTCGACCCGGTTGCCGATCTGGAGCTTCCGGAACGTGGCCTGCACATGGTTCTCGACGGTGCGGTGGCTCAACGACAGCCGCGACGCGATCTGTTTGGCCGTCAGGCCTTTGGCCACATGCCGCAGGATCTCGGTCTCCCGCTCGGTCAGTGTCGGTCCGGCGGGGGTGTCGCGCTCGAGGCGCCGGAACTCCCCGAGCACCAGACCGGCGAGTCCGGGCGTGAACACCGCCCGGCCCTGCGCGGTGGACCGCACCGCGTCGTTCAACTCCTGCCGGGACGCGCTCTTGACCAGATAGCCCGTGGCGCCGGCCTTGACCGCTTCCAGCACGTCGTCGCGTTCGTCCGACGCCGACAGCACCAGGATCCGCGAGGCCGGCGACACGGCGAGCACCTCGGCGGTCGCCTGCGCGCCGTCGCCGTCGGCGAGTCGCATGTCCATCAGCACCACCGCGGGCTTCACCACCGTCGCGCGCCGTTTCGCCGACGCCACGCCGTCTGCGGTGGCGACCACGTCGAACCCGTCTTCGGCCAAATCGCGCGCCACCGCATCCCGCCAGATGGGGTGGTCGTCGACGACCATGACGCTGATCGGTGTTTCGGTCACCGCGCCACGCCTGGTGTGCGGGGCACGGTCAACTCCCATTCTGTCCCCGCGCCGGCCCCGGTGGTGAGCTCGGCTCGCCCGCCCATGGAATTCATGCGCCCCACAATCGATTTCGATATCCCGATCCGGCCTTCCCGCACCGCTTCGGCGAGTCGGCCTTCGGGGATACCCACACCGTCGTCGCGGATGCTGACCGTGACCGTGTCGCCCAGGTCCTCCAGCAGAACATACGCGCGCGCGGCCGGGCCCGCGTGCGCCTCGACGTTGTCCAGAGCGTTGGCCGCCGCGGCCAGCAGCTCCTCGGCGACGGCCGCTTCCAGCAGTACGGGGCCGGCGGGCAGGCTGACCGACACCCGGTCCGACGCTCGCCGCCGCAGCATGGCCCCGAGATCGGACACTCGGCCGTCGCGCGGCTCGGCCTCCTGGGCGCTGACCAGCCTGCGCAGTGCACGCTCCTGCTGCCCCGCCAGCTCGGCGAGCTCGGCGGTGTCTCCCCCGATCTCGCGTCCGCGACGGGCGACCAGCGCCAGCACCTGGATCGCGCCGTCGTGAACCTGCCGCGACAACCGCTCACGCTCTTCCAGTGAGGCCGACAGGCGGGCCGCCCGCTCCAGTTCGGCGTGCGCCCGGCGCGCGGTCTGCGCGGCCATGCCGACAGCGAGACCGACCGCCAGCTCGATCACGATGGTGGCATTGCGGCCGACGTCGATGCTGATGTGCTCTTTCAGCGCGGCGCTGGCCGCCACCACGACCAGGCCGGTCACCATCCCTGGCACCGGACCGGCCAGGACAGCCGCCGAAATGGTGGCGTTGGTGGCCCACAGCGTGGTCGGCCATGACTGGTTGTCCTGCGCCCACTGGTCCGAGGCCACCCATTCGGTGGACAGCATCAGGGTCACCACCACCGCGATCTCGGCCAGCACCCAGGCCGGACGCCGGCCGAACCCCTCCAGGTAGGCCACCGCGCAGGCCGCACTCCAGCCGAGCAGCACGGCCAGCAGCACCCAGCCGACGCCCGGGTGCGCCAGCTCGTCGTTGATCGCCACGTGGAACCCGATGGCGTAGATGCAGGTGAGCAGGCGGAACACCTGAGCGGCACGCCACAACGGCGTAGCGGGGTCAGGCGTCACATCACCTTGGAGAGAAACGCTTGCGTCCGTTCATGTTGGGGATTGGCCATCAGCTCGCGTGGGTCACCCCGCTCGACCACCACACCGGCGTCCATGAACACCAGTTCGTCGGCGACCTCGCGGGCGAAGCCCATCTCGTGGGTCACGACGATCATCGTCATGCCTTCGGCCGCAAGCTTCTGCATGACTCCCAGCACTTCACCGACCAGCTCCGGATCCAGCGCCGAGGTCGGTTCGTCGAACAGCATCAGCTTGGGATCCATGGCCAGCGCCCTGGCGATCGCCACCCGCTGCTGCTGACCGCCGGACAGTTGCGCCGGGTAGGCACCGGCCTTCTCGGCCAGACCCACCTGGGCCAGCAGGTCGCGACCGAGCTCGGCGGCCTCCTTCTTGCCGAGCCCCTTGACCTGCATGGGTGCCTCGATGACGTTCCCCAGAGCGGTCCGGTGCGGGAACAGGTTGAAATGCTGGAACACCATGCCCACCTCGCGGCGCTGCCTGGCGACCTCGCGTGGCTTCATCTCGTGCAGCTTGCCGCCGCGCTCGTTATAACCGACAAGCGTCCCGTCGACGTAGAGCCTTCCCGCAGAGACGGTTTCGAGATGGTTGATACACCGCAGGAACGTGGACTTGCCTGACCCCGACGGCCCGACGAGCACCAGCACCTGACCTTTGTGCACCTCCAGGGTGATGCCCTTGAGCACCTTCAGCGCGCCGAAGTCCTTGCAGACCAGTTCGGCTTTGACCATCGGAGATGAGGTGTCGTGCGCCATCGTCACACCCCCGTACCCATCTGCGCCTTCGCCAACGCTTCGAGCTGTTTGGTCGTCAGCTTGCGCGAAGCGCCCCGCGAGAAGTACCGCTCCAGGTAGTACTGGCCCACCATCAGGACGCTGGTGATGATCAGATACCAGGTGGCCGCGACCATCAGCAACGGCACCGGCTCGAAGATCCGCGCCGCGATCTCGCGGGTGGCGATGCTGTACAGATCGAACGCGTACGGCACCGCGGTGACCAGCGACGTGGTCTTCAACAGGCTGATCACCTCGTTGCCCGTCGGCGGGATGATGACCCGCATCGCCTGCGGGAGCACCGTGCGGCGCATCGCCATCCCCCAGGACATACCCAGCGCGGTCGAGGCTTCGAACTGCCCCTCGGGCACCGAGGTGATGCCCGCACGGACGATCTCGGCCATGTAGGCGGCCTCGTTCAACGCCAGGCCGATCACCGCCAGCGCGAACGGAATTGACAGGCTCTGCAGGTTGATGTGGAAGAACGACGGACCGAAGGGCACCCCGAGCTGCAGGTTCTGGTAGATCGTCGGGAACAGGCCCCAGAACGCCAGCTGCACGTACACCGGGGTCCCGCGGAAGATCCACAGGAACACCCACGACACCGCGCCGAGCACCGGGTTCGACGACAACCGCATCATGGTCAGGATCACCCCGAGCACGATGCCGATGGCCATCGAGTACACGGTCAGCTGCAGGGTGTTGAAGACACCGAGCAGGATCCGTTCATGGAACAGGTACTCGCCGAACGTCGACCACCCGTAGGCCGGGTTGGTCGCCGCCCCGTAGAGGAACAGTCCGACGAGGATGAGGATGACGGCCGCCGCCACCCACCTCCATGGGTGGCGGAGCGGAACGGCGTCGATCGCTTGTGGCGGCGTGCCGACATCGGTCATTGGTGTCAACGTCTCCTAGGAGACCGCGCCGTTGATCACCGGTTTGTCGATCATGCCCTCTTCGAGTCCCCAGTTGGCCGCGATCTCTTTGTACTTGCCGGTCTCGATCAGATGCTCAAGGGCCTGCAGCAGCGACTGCGCCAGCGGTGAGCCCTTCTGCACGGGCCAGCCGTAGGGCGCCGAGTCGAAGGTCTCACCGGCCTGCTCGAGCTTGCCGTTGGTCTGCTTGATCGCATACAGCGTCACCGGCGAGTCGGCCGACATGGCGTCGGCCTGGCCGAGGACCACCGCGTTGGTGGCGGCGTCCTGACTGTCGAACGGGATGATCTCGATGGCCGGTTGACCCTCGTCGACACACTTCTTGCTGCGCGCGGGCAGCTCGTCGGTGTCCTGGACGGTGGTCGCCTGCACCGCGACCTTCTTGCCGCACGCGTTCTCCGGGTCGATCTGACCACCGGCGGGCTGAGCCCACAGAGTGCCGGCCGAGAAGTAGGTGACGAAGTCGACCTGCTGCTCACGCTCCTTGCTGTCGGTGAACGACGACATGCCGACGTTGAACGTCCCGCCCTGGATGGACGGGATGATCTTGGCGAAATCAGCCTCCCGGTACTCGGGCGTCAGGCCGAGGGTGCCGGCGATCGCGTTCATCAGGTCGACGTCGAAGCCGACGATCTTGCCGCTCTCGTCCTTGAACTCGTTCGGGGCATACGGGATGTTGACGCCGATGACGAGTGTCCCGGTCGACTTGATGGCCTCGGGCACGGTGTTGGCGATCGCGTCGACCTTCTCGGCGGGAGCGGAGGCGGTCGGAGATCCCTCTTCACTAGATTGGTCGGAGCTGCTTGAACAGCCCGACAGCGCCAGGGCGCCACTGGCAGCGAAGACTGCTGCCACGCGCCAGATCTTGGTCCGGCGGGATTGAATTCCACCCAACACGATTCGCCTCAACTTTCTTCTTCGGGTCGTCGGCGTCTCCGCCTGGGTCCCCCTCGAGCCAGTCTTTCCCAGCCAGGAACGTTAACGACCGATGATCCGGCGCGCAGCGCCGGTAACAGGACATTAACGACCCCATCCCGACATGGGCAGACGTAATACCAAATCAGGCTAGAGCGTGTCGTCGGTGTGTCACACTTCGAAAATGGAATCAGCCGCTGCCCCAAGCATGTTGCGGAACCTCTGGAAATCGGCGCTGCTGTCCGGGATTCTCGCCGTTCTGCTCGGCGTGTTGATCTTGGTGTGGCCGGGCATCACCATCCTCGTCGCGGCCATCTTCTTCGGTGCCTACCTGCTGGTCACCGGCATCTCGCAGGTCATCTTCGCGTTCAGCCTCGACGTCTCCGCCGGAGGCCGGGTGCTGCTGTTCCTCAGCGGCGCGGCCGCGCTCATCCTCGCGGTGCTCTGCTTCCGCAGCCTGCAGGAGTCGATCCTGCTGCTGGCCATCTGGATCGGCATCGGCTTCGTGTTCCGGGGGGTGGCCACCGCGGTGTCGGCGATCAGCGACCCCCTGCTGCCCGGGCGCGGCTGGGAGATCTTCATCGGCGTGATCAGCCTGATCGCCGGCGTGATCATGCTCGCTGCCCCGTTCGAATCACTGACCACCCTGACGTTGGTGGTCGGCATCTGGCTGATCGTCATCGGCGTCTTCGAGGTCATTTCGGCCTTCGGGATCCGGTCGGCGAACAAGAAGGTCGACGCAGTGCGGAGGGACGTCGCGACAGCACTACCGGACTGAGGCCAAAAGTCCCTAGCGCCGCCCCGCGGAAGAACTACTACACTATGTCGTAGTTTGGACTCGTAGAGCCTGGGAGTGGCGCATGGACGCATTGGATGTGTCGCGTTGGCAGTTCGGGATCACCACCGTCTACCACTTCATCTTCGTTCCACTGACGATCGGCCTGGCCCCGCTGATCGCGGTCATGCAGACCGTCTGGCACATCACGGGTAACACGGCCTGGTACCGCCTGACCCGGTTCTTCGGCAAGCTGTTCCTGATCAACTTCGCGATCGGCGTGGCCACCGGCATCGTCCAGGAATTCCAGTTCGGGATGAACTGGAGCGAATACTCCCGCTTCGTCGGCGACATCTTCGGCGCTCCGCTGGCCTTCGAGGGCCTGGTCGCGTTCTTCTTCGAGTCCACCTTCATCGGGCTGTGGATCTTCGGCTGGAGTCGGCTGCCCCGCGCCGTGCACCTGGCCTGCATCTGGATCGTCGCGTTCGGCGTCAACGCCTCGGCGTACTTCATCATCGCCGCGAACTCGTTCATGCAGCACCCCGTCGGCGCGAAGTTCAATCCCGAGACCGGACGTGCCGAACTCGTCGACTTCGTCGCGCTGCTGACCAACAACACCGCGATCTGGGCCTTCCTGCACGCGGTGACCGCCTCCCTGCTCACCGCCGGCGCGTTCGTGGCAGGCATCTGCGCGTGGCTGATGGTCCGGTCGCACCGCAGACCGGGCGAAGAGGTCGAGGCCCGCACGATGTACCGGCCCGCGACCATCCTCGGCAGCTATGTCGCACTCGTCGCCGCCGTCGGCCTGTTCTTCACCGGCGACATCCAGGGCAAGCTGATGTTCGTCCAGCAACCCATGAAGATGGCGTCTGCGGAGTCGTTGTGCCAGACCGAAACCGACCCCGACTTCTCGATCCTGACGGTCGGCACGCACAACAACTGCGACAGCGTCACCCATCTCATCGAAGTGCCCTACGTGCTGCCGTTCCTGGCCGAGAGCCGGTTCTCCGGGGTGACCCTGCAGGGCGTGGAGAACCTGCAGGCGCAGGCCGAGGAGAAGTTCGGGCCCGGCAACTACCGACCGAACCTGTTCGTCACCTACTGGTCGTTCCGCGCGATGATCGGGTTGCTGCTCGTCCCGGTGGCGTTCGCGTTGCTGAGCCTGTGGCTGACCCGGCGCGGCCGGATACCCGACCAGCGCTGGTTCGGCACCTTCGGCCTGCTCACCATTCCGACGCCGTTCCTGGCCAGCTCCGCAGGCTGGATCTTCACCGAGATGGGACGTCAGCCCTGGGTGGTGGTGCCCAACCCCACCGGTGACCAGATGGTGCGAATGACGGTGCAGGAGGGCGTGTCCAACCATGCGGCCGGCACCGTGATGTTCTCGCTGGCGGTGTTCACGCTGCTCTACGGGGCGCTGGCGGTCGCCTGGTTCTACCTGATGCGGCGGTATGTGGCGGAGGGACCGCAGGAGCACGATTCCGAGCCCGCGCCACCGACCCCGCCCGACAAGGAGGACGTCGAACCCTTGTCCTTCGCCTACTAGGAGATCCGCCATGGGGCTTCAAGAACTGTGGTTCCTGCTGATCGCCGTGCTGTTCCTCGGCTTTCTGATCCTCGAGGGCTTCGACTTCGGCGTCGGGATGCTGATGGCACCGATGGGGACCATCGGGCCGGGCGACCCGGACAACCGCAGGCGCGCGGTGCTCAACACCATCGGTCCGGTCTGGGACGCCAACGAGGTGTGGCTCATCACCGCCGGGGCCGCCATGTTCGCCGCGTTCCCCAACTGGTACGCGACGCTGTTCTCGGCGCTCTATCTTCCTTTGCTGGCAATTCTTTTCGGCATGATCCTGCGCGTCGTGGGCATCGAGTGGCGCGGCAAGATCAACGATCCGCAGTGGCGGCGGTGGGCCGACATCGGAATCGCGCTCGGCTCATGGCTTCCCGCGTTCCTGTGGGGGGTTGCCTTCGCGATCCTGTTGCGGGGGTTGCCGATCGACGCCGACGGCCGCGCCCATCCGGCCATCGGCGACGTGCTCAGCCCCTACACCCTGCTCGGGGGGCTGGCCACCGCGACGCTGTTCCTGTTCTACGGCTCGGTGTACCTGGCGTTGCGCACCGCGGGCGCGCTGCACGAGGATTCGTTCCGCGTCGGCCGGACGCTCTCGATCCCGGTGATCGTGCTCGCGGGCGGGTTCGGCCTGTGGACCCAGCTGGCCTACGGACAACCCTGGACGTGGGCGGCGCTGGCGGTCGCGGTGGTGGCGCTACTGGTGTCGGTGGCCCTGGTGTGGCGGGGTCTGCGCGAAGGTGTCGCCTTCGCCGCGATGGTGATCGTGGTCGCGGCGGTCGCGGTGCTGATCTTCGGCTCGATGTATCCCAACCTGCTGCCCTCCACCCTGAACCCGGACTGGAACATCACGATCTACAACGGGTCCTCGACCCCGTACACGCTGCGCATCATGACCTGGGCGTCGCTGACCCTGCTTCCGCTGGTGGTGGCCTACCAGGCGTGGTCGTACTGGGTCTTCCGTAAGCGCGTCACCGCCGAATCGATCCCGGCCTCGATCGGGTTGTCCAGGCGAGCGTCCTGACCGATCCCTCGCGCCTGCCCATCGACCCGCGCCTGTGGCGGGCCTCCGCCGGCATGCGCCGGTTCCTGGTGGCCACCACGGCCTGCGGGGTGGCCATCGCGGCGTGCACCATCGCTTCCGCGGTGGTGCTGGCCGGCATCGTCGCCCGGGTGATCACCGATCCGGCATCCCGCAGCGTGTCCGCACTCGCGGTGCCGATCGTGATCCTGGTGGCGCTGTGGACGATCCGCACCGTGGCGCAGTGGCAGCAGGGCCGGCTCGCCCAGCGCGGAGCCAGCGCCGTCATCGCCGACCTCAGCGAGCAGGTGCTGACGGCGGCCACGGCACTGCCGCCGCGCGATCTGGCCGCCCACCGTGACGACGCCGCCGTGGTGATCACCCGCGGCCTCGACGGCCTGCGGGTCTACTTCACCGGCTATCTACCGTCGCTGTTCCAGGCCGCGGTCCTGACCCCGGCCACCGTGGTCGTCATCGCACTGTACGACTGGCGGTCGGCGGTGATCGTGGTGATCGCGCTGCCGCTCATCCCGGTGTTCATGATCCTGATCGGGATGGCCACCGCGGACCGGTCGGCCGCGGCGCTGGCCGCGATGGCGACCCTGCAGTCGCGACTGTTGGACCTGGTCGCCGGTCTGCCCACCCTGCGGGCACTGGGCCGCACCGCGGGGGCCGCCACCCGGATCGCCGAACTCGATGCCGCCCACCGACGTTCGGCGATGGCCACGATGCGCGTCGCGTTCCTGTCCGCGCTGGTGCTGGAACTCATCGCCACACTCGGGGTGGCGCTGGTGGCGGTCGGCGTCGGCATGCGGCTGGTGTTCGGTGAGATGACCTTGACCGCCGGCCTGACCGCGCTGCTCCTCGCGCCGGAGGTGTTCTGGCCGTTGCGCCGGGTCGGGGCGGCCTTCCACGCCGCCCAGGACGGCAAGACTGCGGTGCAGGCGGCGTTCCGCTTCCTCGACACGGTGCCCCCGCCGCAGACCGGCACCGCTGCCCTGCCCGGCGACGCGGTGACCGTGCAGGTCGAGAACCCGGATCTGACCGCCCGGCCCGGCCGGGTGACCGTGTTGACCGGCCCCAACGGCATCGGTAAATCGACTCTGCTGCAGGCGATTCTCGGCCTCGACCGGCCGACCCCGGGACGGATCCGGGTCAACGGGATCGACATCGCCGACCTCGACCGCACGCAGTGGTGGTCGAAGGTGGCGTGGCTGGCGCAGCGGCCGGTGCTGATGCCGGGCACCGTGCAACAGAACCTGGAGTTGTTCGGCCCGCTGCCCGATGTGCAGTCGGCCTGCCGGGCTGCGTGCTTCGACGAGGTGCTGGCCACCTTGCCCGACGGCCTGCAGACGGTCATCGGGCGCGGCGGGGTGGGGCTGTCCCTGGGTCAGCGTCAGCGACTGGGCCTGGCCCGGGTACTCGGTTCCGCGGCGCCGGTGCTGCTTCTCGACGAACCCACGGCCCACCTCGACGGGCCCACCGAAGCGCGGGTGCTGGAGGCGATCAGACAGCGCGCGGCGGCCGGCGCGACCGTGCTCGTGGTCGGCCACCGCGACACGGTCCTCGCACTCGGCGACGAGGTGGTCGACATGGGAGGTCAACGTGTCGCGCCGTGACCCGCTGGTGCAGGCGTGGCCGCTGCTGGCGCCCCGGGCGCCGCGGATCGCGCTGGCGGTGGCGCTGGGCGCACTGTCACTGGGCAGCGCGCTCGCGCTGACCGCGGTGTCGGCGTGGCTGATCACCCGCGCCTGGCAGATGCCTCCGGTATTGCACCTGACGGTCGCCGCGGTGACCGTCCGCGCGCTCGGCATCTCCCGCGGCGTGCTGGGGTACTGCGAGCGGCTGGCGTCCCACGACACCGCGCTGCGTGCGGCGGGCACCGCCCGGGAACGACTCTTCACCCGGCTCGCGAGCGGGCCCGAGGACACCGTGATGCGGCGCAGCAGTGGCGATCTGGTGGCGCGTGTCGGCGCCGGGGTGGACGAACTGTCCGACGTGGTGGTGCGGGCTGTCATCCCGGTCTGCGTCGCCGCCGTCCTCGGGGTGGCGGCCGTCGCAGTGATCGCGGTCATTTCCGTTCCGGCCGCCGCGGTGCTGGCCGCATGCCTGTTGATCGCCGGGGTGGCGGCCCCACTGCTGTCCGCCCGCGCCACCTTGGCCGCTGAAACCGTTGCCGGTGAGCATCATTCGCAGCGCGACCACGCGGCGATGCTTGCCCTGGAGCATGCGCCCGAATTGCGTGTCAGCGGCCGGCTGAGCGACGTCATCGCCGAGGCCGGCGCCGAGCAGCGCCGGTGGGGCCGCGCGGTGGACCGGGCC
>NZ_BCRS01000195.1 GCF_001552715.1 Mycolicibacterium vaccae NBRC 14118 = CIP 105934
CGTCCTGACCCAGGTGCAGCACGTCGGCCCCGGCCGCGCGCGCGACGTCGGCGCGGTCGTTGACCGCGAACAGGGCGCCGTGCCTGCGGGCCGCGTCGGCGAGCACCTCGAGCGCGGCGATCTCCTCGCGGGCCTCCAGCGGGCCGAACTGCCGCTCCCCGGCGGAGCCCTTGTCGCGCAGCTGGATGATGTCGACGCCGCCGGCCAGCGCCGCGTCGGCGAACTCGGCGAGGTCGCCGCGCTCGCGGCGGGCGTCGGTGCACAGGTACAGCGAGGAGCTCGCCAGGCGGGGTTCACGCACCCTCGAACGCTAGCGCCGCCGCGACGTAGGCTGGTAGCCGACCACACGGGAGTCCCGGGCACGGGGACTGAGAGTGAGTCCGCCGACTCTTACCGTCACACCTGATCCGGATCATGCCGGCGAAGGGAGCCAGCCAGCAGTGTCAGCCCAGTTGCCCGCCCACACCCGCGGGACGCTCGCGGTCGTCGGCGGCGGCGTCATCGGGCTGTCGGTGGCCCGCCGCGCGCTGCAGGACGGCTGGAGCGTGCGGGTGCACCGGACCGATGAGGCCGGCGCGTCGTGGGTGGCCGGCGGCATGCTGGCCCCGCACAGTGAGGGCTGGCCCGGCGAGGCGCAGCTGCTGCGGATCGGCCTGGAGTCGCTGCGCTTGTGGCACGACGGCTTCCTCGACGGCTTGCCGGCCGAGGTGGTGACCGCGCGTCAGTCCCTGGTGGTCGCGGTGGACCGCGCCGACGCCGCCGACCTGCGGACCGTCGCCGAATGGCTGTCCGGGCAGGGCCATCCGGTGACCCCGACCAGCACCGCGCGCGACATCGAACCCCTTCTCGCCCAGGGCATCCGGCACGGCTTCCTGGCCGACACCGAGCTCGCCGTCGACAACCGCGCGGTGGTCGCCGCGCTGGCCGCCCAGTGTGAACGGCTCGGTGTCCGGTGGGCGCCGCCGGCGTCGGACCTGTCCGAGACCCGCGACGCCGACGCCGTGGTGATCGCCAACGGCATCGACGCCCCCACACTGTGGCCCGGGCTGCCGGTGCGCCCGGTCAAAGGCGAGGTGCTGCGGCTGCGGTGGCGCCGCGGCTGCCTGCCGGTCCCGCAGCGGGTGGTCCGCGCGCGGGTGCACGGCCGCCAGGTCTACGTGGTGCCACGCGCCGACGGCGTCGTGGTCGGCGCCACGCAGTACGAACACGGCCGCGACACCGCGACCACGGTCAGCGGGGTCCGGGATCTGCTCGACGACGCGTGCACCGTGATGCCGGCGCTGGGGGAGTACGAGCTGGCCGAGGCCGCGGCCGGCCTGCGCCCGATGACGCCGGACAACCTCCCGCTGGTCGGCAGGCTCGACGAGCGCACACTGGTCGCCGCCGGGCACGGCCGCTCGGGTTTCCTGTTGGCGCCGTGGACGGCGCAGACGATCGCCGCCGAACTGGAAGGAGCGCTGGTCCGATGAAGGTGACGGTCAACGACGAGGCGGTCGAGGTCGGGGAGAACACGACCATCGCCGCGCTGCTGGACGGTCTCGGCTTCCCCGAGAAGGGAATCGCCGTCGCGGTGGACTGGTCGGTGATCCCGCGGTCGGAGTGGGACACCGCGCTGACCGACGGCGCCAAGGTCGAGGTCGTCACGGCGGTGCAGGGTGGCTGACAAGCTCAGCATCGCCGGCCGCGAGTTCGGGTCGAGGCTGGTTCTGGGGACCGGCGGCGCCGCCAACCTCGCTGTGCTGGAGGCGGCGCTGATCGCGTCGGGGACCGAGATGACCACGGTGGCGATGCGCCGCGTCGACGCCGACGGTCGCACGGGCGTGCTGGAACTGCTGAGCCGGCTGGGCATCACGCCGCTGCCCAACACGGCCGGCTGCCGCGGCGCGGCCGAGGCGGTGATGACCGCGCAACTGGCCCGCGAGGCGCTGCAGACCAACTGGGTCAAGCTCGAGGTGATCGCCGACGAACGCACCCTGCTGCCCGACGCCGTCGAACTGGTCAGGGCCGCAGAGCAACTGGTCGACGACGGGTTCGTGGTGCTGCCTTACACCAACGACGACCCGGTGCTCGCGCGGCGGCTGGAGGACACCGGCTGCGCGGTCGTGATGCCGCTGGGGTCACCGATCGGCACCGGACTCGGCATCGCCAACCCGCACAACATCGAGATGATCGTCGACCAGGCGAACGTGCCGGTGATCCTGGACGCCGGCATCGGCACGGCCAGCGATGCCGCACTGGCCATGGAACTGGGCTGTGACGCGGTGCTGCTGGCCAGCGCGGTGACCAGGGCCGCGGATCCGCCCGCGATGGCCGCGGCGATGGCCGCCGCCGTCCGGGCCGGCCACCTGGCCCGCCACGCCGGCCGCATCCCGAAGAGGTTCTGGGCCCAAGCATCCAGCCCCGCCCTGTGAACAGGTATGTGGCCCTTGGCAGTTCGATGGCTGCCGGCCCGGGCATCACCCCGCGGGTAGCGGGTTCACCGCGCTCGGCGGGCCGCTCCGCGCGTAATTACCCGCACCTGGTCGCCGACGCACTCGGACTGGACCTCGTCGACGTCACGTTCTCCGGGGCGACGACCGCGCACGTGCTGCGCGATTCCCAGCGTGGCGCACCACCGCAGATCAGCGCGCTCGACGGCACCGAGACGCTGGTGACCGTGACGATCGGGGGCAACGACGTCGGCTACGTCCCGATGCTGTTCGCGGCCGGACTGCCGCGTGCGCTGCGGTCGGTACCGCTGCTGGGCGGCCGGCTGCGTGCGCTGCTGGACCCGTCAGCCCGTTACCTCGCGCTGACGACGGTGGGCGGCGCGCTGATCGAGGTGGGGCGCGAGATCCGGCGGCGCGCACCGCAGGCCACCGTGCTGTTCGTCGACTATCTGACGCTGCTGCCGGCCACGGGCGGGGCGCCCCCGCTGCGCGGCGCCGACGTGACGCTGGGCAGGCACGTGGCGGCCACCCTGGAACAGCTGACCGCCGACGCGGCGCAGGCCAGCGGTTGCGGCCTGGTGCGCGCCGCCGAGGCCAGCCGGGAGCACCACGCCTGGTCCGACTCTCCGTGGACCACCCGGTTCGGTGTCCCGGTTCCGGGCCGGCCCGCCCCGCTGCACCCCAACGCCGACGGGATGCGCGCGGTCGCCGATCTGGTGCTCGCGGCGGTCCGGACATGATCGAACTGACCGCCCTGACAAAGGTTTTCCGGTCGGGCCGCGGATCGTTCCGCGCCGTGGACGGGTTGACCTGCACGATCGAGCCCGGTGTCGTGACCGGGTTCCTCGGGCCCAACGGCGCGGGCAAGACCACCACGATGCGGATGATCCTCGGCCTCGACCACCCCACCTCGGGCACCGCCACCATCGACGGGCGCAGCTACCGGCAGCTGCGCGACCCGCTGCGCACGGTCGGCGCGCTGCTCGACGCCCGGCAGGTGCACCCGAACCGCACGGCGCGCAACCATCTGCGCTGGATGGCCGCCGCCAACCGGATCGCCGCCGCCCGGGCCGACGAGGTCCTCGGCATGGTCGGGCTGACCTCGGTCGCGGACTCCCGCGCGGGCACGCTGTCACTGGGCATGAGTCAACGGCTCGGTATCGCGGCGGCGCTGCTCGGTGACCCGCCCGTGCTGCTGTTCGACGAACCGGTCAACGGTCTCGACCCCGAGGGCATCCACTGGGTCCGCAGCCTGATGCGCACTCTCGCCGCGGAGGGCCGCACCGTGCTGGTGTCCAGCCATCTGCTGGCCGAGATGGCCGACACCGCCGACCGGTTGGTGGTGATCGGCAAGGGCCGCCTGATCGCGTCGACGACGGTGGCCGAGTTCACCGGGCGCTCCGGTGCGGCGCCGGTGCGGGTGCGCGGGCCGCGGCTGCAGGACCTGCACACCGCGCTCACCGAGGCCGGGTTCACCGTGGACGCCGAACCCGACGCGCTGACGGTGCGCGAGGCCACCACCGAGGCCGTCGGCGAACTCGCCGCCGCGCGCGCACTGGTGCTGCACGAGTTGAGCACCCGGCGGGTCTCGCTGGAGCAGGCCTACCTGGCCTCGACCGAGGACGCCACCGAGTACCGGGCGGGGGACCGGTGAGGCGCGCGGCGGCGGTCGTCAATGCCGAGCGTGTCAAGCTGACCACGGTGCGCTCACCGCTGTGGGCCGCGCTGGCGGCCACGGTGCTCAGTGTCGGGCTGGCCGCGTTGCAGGCCTCCGTGACCTACGGCTATGCACGGCTGAGCGTGCCGGAGGCCGCGCTCGGTGTCGCGGTGTTCGGGATCCCGGTGCTGATGATCGTCGCGGCGATGACGGTGACGAGTGAATACCGCAGCGGGCTGATCTCGGTGACGTTCCTGGCCACTCCCGACCGCACCCTGGTGCTGTGTGCGAAAGCGATTGTGGCGGCGCTGTTCTCGTCGGTACTGGCGGTGGTGATGGTGCTCGGCTCGGTCTCGGTGGCCCGGCTGGTCGCCGACCAGGGCGTTGCGGACGCACTGACGGTGTCGGCCACGATGCGTTTCGCCGCGGCGGTGGTGCCGTATGCGGCACTGGCGGCGGTGCTCGGGGTCGGGGTCGCCGCGCTGCTGCGGCACACCGCGGGCGCGGTGACCGTCCTGCTGCTGTGGCCCCTGCTGGTCGAACCCCTGCTGGCCAACCTGCCCGGCCGTGGTTGGCAGATCGGTCCGTATCTGCCGTTCGGGAACGTGCTGCGCTTCCTGGACGTGCAGTGGCTCTACCCGGGGTTCGCGATGCCCTGGGGTCCGGCGGGCTCGCTGGGCTACTTCGCCGCGGTGGTCGCCGTGGTGTTCGCCGCGGCGCTGATCACCGTCAACCGGCGCGACGCCTAGCATGGCGCACGTGAGCGCACCGCAGACCGTGGAACTGGAACTGCCGCACCTGAAGGTCACCGCGCTGGCCTGGGGTCCGCCCGACGGCCGGCTGGTGCTGTGCCTGCACGGCTTCCCGGACAGCGCGTGGGGATGGCGGAAGCTGGCTCCGCTGCTGGCCGAACGTGGTATGCGGGTGGTCGCGCCGTTCTCGCGCGGCTACGCCCCGACCGGGCCTGCGCCTGACGGCGACTACCACATCGGCGCGCTGATGTACGACGCGTTGGCGGTGCATCACGCGCTCGGTGCACCGGCGGATGCGGTGCTGATCGGCCACGACTGGGGTGCGTTCACCGCGGGCGCACTGGCGGCCTATCCGGAATCGCCGTTCGCCGAGCACATTACGATGGCGGTGCCGCCGATCGGTGCGGTCGCGCGGATGCGGGGATCGATCGGCCGCCAGCTGCGCATGCTGCCGCGCCAGCTGCGCAACAGCTGGTACATCCTGTTCTTCCAGCTGCCGGGGCTGCCCGAACGCGTTCTGCCCCGGGTCATTCCGACGCTCTGGCGGGACTGGGGCCCTCCGGGTCACGACACCGGCGCGGAACTGGACGATGCGCTGGCCGCGCTGCCGAGCCCGGCTCACCGGCGTGCCGCGGTCGACTACTACCGCGCGCTGGTGCGCCCGTCGCGTCCCGGCAAGACCTACGCCGATCTGCACCGCCACTGCTTCGGGATGCCCCAGGGGCCGATCCTGCACGTGCAGGGCGCCGAGGACGGTGCGATGCAGGCCGAATACGCCGCACCGATCGGGGCGGCACTGCCCGAGGGCAGCGCCGTGGTGACGATTCCGGCGGCCGGGCACTTCCTGCAGATCGAGCGTCCCGACGAGGCCGCGGCGGCGGTTCTGGACTATCTCGGCGCCCGCACGGGTCCGCGCTAACGTGGGGAACGTGATCCGGACAAGACTCGTGGCCTTGACGGCCGTCACCGTACTGTTCGCCGCGGGCTGTAGTCGCGACGCGGATCCGCAGCCGCAGCCGGAGCGGGAGCTCAGTGTGGCCACCGAGTTCGCCGAGGGGTTGGCGCAGAAGGTCACCGCCGACGCGATGATGACGCACCTGACCAGGCTGCAGGAGATCGCCGACGCCCACGGCGGCAACCGCGCACTGGGCACCCCCGGCTACGACGCGAGCGTCGACTACGTCGTCGAGGCGTTGCGCGGCAAAGGTTTCGACGTGGACACCCCGGAGTTCGGGGTGCGTATCCCGTGGGCCGAGGAGCCGCGGCTGACGGTGGCCGGTGCGCGCACCGAGGCGCGGCCGCTGCAGTTCACCATCGGCACCACATCCGAGGGGGTGTCGGGACCGCTGGTCGCCGCACGTGCCGACGACGACACTCCCGGCTGCACCGCCGACGACTACGACGGCCTGGCGGTCGACGGCGCGGTGGTGCTCGTCGACCGCGGGTCGTGTCCGTTCGGGGGCAAGCAGGCTGTGGCCGCCGACCTCGGGGCGGTGGCGCTGATCGTGGCCAACAGTGAGGGCGGACCCGATCTGGCCGGGGCCACCCTCGGCGAAGCCACGGACGTCAAGATCCCGGTCGTCGCGGTTGCCAAGGACGTCGGTGACCGGTTGCGTGCCGAGCCGGGCGCGACGGCGGTGCTGAACCTCAACGCCGGAGTGCGGGTGGAGAAGTCACGCAATGTGATCGCGCAGACCAGGACCGGATCGACGCAGGACGTCGTGATGGTCGGCGCCCACCTCGACAGTGTTCCGGAGGGGCCGGGAATCAACGACAACGGCTCCGGCGTGGCCGCAGTGCTGGAAACCGCTCTGCAACTGGAGGCTTCGCCGAGCGTGGCCAACGCGGTGCGGTTCGCCTTCTGGGGTTCCGAGGAGCAGGGCCTGTACGGCTCCGCGGACTACGTGGCCGGCCTGGACGAGGAGGCGCTCAAGGACATCGCGCTCTACCTCAACTTCGACATGATCGGTTCGCCGAACCCGGGCTATTTCACCATGGACGGGAACCAGTCGACTGCGCCCCGGCCGGGGGAGGGCGTGCCGAGGGTTCCCGAAGGCTCGGCGGGCATCGAGCGTACGCTGACCGCCTACCTGGACCGGGCGGGCAAACCCGGCGAGGACACCTCGTTCGACGGGAGATCCGACTACGACGGCTTCACCATGGCCGGAATTCCTGCGGGAGGCCTGTTCTCGGGCGCGGAGGAGAAGATGTCGGCCGAGCAGGCCGAGCGGTGGGACGGTCAGGCCGACCAGCCGTTCGACCCGAACTACCACAAGGACTCCGACACGCTCGAGCACATCGACGAGACGGCGATGCAGATCCACGGCAGCGGCGCTGCCTTCGCGGTGGGGCTGTACGCGCAGGACCAGCGGGGGCGCAACGGAATTCCGCTCCGTGAGGACCGCGTCCGCCATCAGCTGACGAAGTCATGACCAGCCGGTGGGCCGTGGTGCTGGCCGCAGCCGGTGCGCTGGTTGCGGCGTGCGCCCCGGCTGCGGCGCCCCCGACGGCCCCGCTGGGGCCGGACCTGGCCGGAAAGGTCACCATCGACGGGGTATACCGCCACCTGGTCGAACTGCAGCAGATCGCCGACGACAACGACGGCAACCGCGCCGACGGCACGCCGGGATATCAGGCCAGTGTCGACTACGTGGCACAACTGTTGCGCGACAGAGGTTTCGACGTGCAGACACCGGAATTCGAAAGGCTCTCGGGGTCGCAGGGCGGTGCGCCGGTGCTGACCGTGGCGGGCCGCGACTTCCGCGTCGACCAGGCGTCGATGATGATCACCACAGACCCGGGAGGCCTGCGCGCGCCCACCTTCCGTCCGCGCAGGGCCGCCGGCTGCGCGGCCGCCGACTACGGCGACGTGTCGGTGGTCAAGGCGATCGCCGTCGTCGACGACAGCGGATGCTCCGTCGTCGACAAGCACCGGGTGGCCCAGCAGCGCGGCGCGGTGGGCCTGCTGGTGGTCACCTCGGCGACCCCGACGCGCCCGGTCGGCGCGCCCGTGACGTTGTTCACCACCGGCTACTACACCCACCTGACGATGCCGGTGGGTGTCATCGACACCGACGCGGACGCCGCACTGCGGCGCACCGAGTCCCCGGTCACCCTTGTCCTGGACCACGAGCCTGTGCTGACGAAGTCGCGCAACGTGATCGCACAGACCAGGACCGGCGACGACCAGAACGTCGTCGTGGCCGGCGCCCATCTCGACAGCATCCGGGCAGGCGCCGGGATCAACGACAACGGGTCGGGCGTGGCGGCCGTGCTGGAGACCGCACTGCAGCTCGGCGCGGAGCCGGCCACCACCAACGCGGTGCGCTTCGCGTTCTGGGGTGCCGAAGAGGTCTCGATGGACGGCTCAAAGAAGTACCTGGGCTCACTGAGCAAGGACGAACTCGACGACATCGCGATGTACCTGAACTTCGACATGCTCGCCTCACTCAACGCCGGCTACTTCACCGACGACGGCGACCAGTCGACGCAGACCGGCCAGATCGTCGCGGCGCCCGAGGGGTCGGCGGGCATCGAGCGCACGCTGGCAGCCCGGTTGAACATGGCGGGGTTGCGCCCGGCGGACATCCCGCTGCAGCGGATCACCGACTACGGGCCCTTCCTGGCCGCGGGCATCCCGGTCGGCGGACTGACCACGGGCTCCTCGCAGCGGAAAACCGAGGTGCAGGCCCGGCTTTGGGGCGGCAAGGCCGGGGAACCGTTCGATCCGAACTACCACACGGGCAGGGACGACATCGACAACGTCGACCGCGACGCCCTCGAGGTGATGGCGTCGGCGGCCGCGTATGCGATCGGCACCTATGCGGAGTCGATCGAGGGGGTCAACGGGGTGCCGGGCCGGGATCAGCGGGACCGGCGGACGTCGTAGCGGTCGCGCCCGTCCGGAAACTCAGCAGCCGCATGCCGTGGTAGATCAGCAGTGCGGCGATCGAGCCCAGCGCGATCCCGGTGAACGTCAACGATCCTGCGCTCCACGTGAAGTCGGCGATGCCGATGATCAGTGGGATCGCCGCGGTCATCTGGTTGATCGGTTTGGCGAAGTCGACGTGGTTGGTCAGCCAGATGCGCACACCCAGGATGCCGACCAGGCCGTACAGCACCACCGTCGCCCCGCCGAGCACCCCGGCCGGGATCGCGACGATCACCGCGCCGACCTTGGGGCACAACGAGAGCGCGATCGCCACCAGTGCGGCCACCCAGTACGCGGCGGTGGAGTACACGCGGGTCGCGGCCATCACACCGATGTTCTCGGCGTACGTCGTCGTCGCCGACCCGCCACCGAACCCGGCCAGCGTTGTGGCGACACCGTCGGCGGCCAGCGCGCGGCCCATCAGCGGGTCCAGATCCCGTTTGGTCATCTGGCCCACCGACTTCACGTGCCCGATGTTCTCGGCGATCAACGCGATCACCGCGGGCAGGAACATCGGCAGCACCGACAGCGAGAACGTCGGCGTCTCGAAGTCGGGCAACCCGATCCACGGCGCCGCCGCGATGCCTGAGGTGTCGACCTCGCCGAGCAGCAACGCCAGCAGATAGCCGGCGACGACGGCGACGAAGATCGCGAGCCGGCCGATCATGCCGCGGAAGAACGCCAGCGCGGCGACCAGCAGCACCAGCGTCACGAGCCCGATCAGCGGGCCCTGCTCGAAGTTGTTCTTCGCCGCGGGCGCCAGGTTGAATCCGATCAGCGCGACGATCGCGCCGGTCACCACCGGCGGCAGGGCCAGGTCGAGCCAGCGGGTGCCGACCACGTGCACCACACCGCCGACGAGGATGAGCAGCAGGCCGACCGCGACGATGCCGCCGAGCGCGCTGCCGGTGCCCTCGGAGGCCACCGCCGCGGTCACCGGTGCGATGACCGAGAAGCTCGACCCCAGATAGCTGGGCAGCCGGTTGCCGGTGATCAGCAGGAACAGGATGGTGCCCACCCCGGAGAACAGCAGGGTGGTGGCCGGCGGGAACCCGGTGAGCACGGGCACCAGGAACGTCGCGCCGAACATCGCGACCACGTGCTGGGCGCCCAGACCGAGGGTGCGCGGCCAGCTCAGCCGCTCCTCGGGGGCGACGACGAAATCCGGATCCGCGCTCGAATCCACCCGTGTCCACGTCTTCGATACGAAAGCCACGGTGCGACTACACACCATGGCGGTGCGCACCGCCAGTCAGATAGGCGACCATTCCGACCAGCACCACCGCCGCACCGGCCAGCACCGACGCGGGCGGCAGGGTGAATGCCAGCAGCAGGCAGCCGGCCAGCCCGACCGCAGGCACCAACCGCGCGCCCAGCGTCGCGGTCAACGTCCAGGCCGCCGCGTTGGCGACCGCGTAGTACAGCAGCACCCCGAACGACGAGAATCCGATCGCGGCGCGCACGTCGGCCAGCGCGGCCACCACCGCAACCACGGCGCCGACCGCGATCTCGGCCCGGTGCGGGGTGCCGTGCTCGGGATGCACGGCGGCCAGCCGGCCGGGC
>NZ_BCRS01000196.1 GCF_001552715.1 Mycolicibacterium vaccae NBRC 14118 = CIP 105934
GCAACGCCCGGGTGACGGCCTCGGTGAGGTTGCGCGCGCCGCCGTCGAGGGCTGCGGCGACCGTCGGCGCCCCGGCGCGGATACCGATCGTCGCCGCCGAGCCGGAATAGACCCCGCCCAGCAGCGGGTCCACCGACCGGGTCACCACCTGCTCGCCGAAGCGGTCACCGACCAGATCGGCGACCGACGGGTCGGCGCCGTGGCGCCAGGAGAAGGCCCGCCGCGGTTCGTCGAGCATCCACCGGACCGTCGCGTCGTCGACCAGCCCGGTCAGCGCCTCCGGCCGCGACGGAATGCCCTGCACGGTGTCCGCGGGCAGCGGGTGCAGCCTGCCCTCGCTGTAGATCAGCGGGCGCGCCCCCGAGGTGGCGATCTGCCTGCCGCCCAGGCCCAGCTCGGCCAGCAACGCCGGCACCTCGGGCCTGCGCGCGACGAACGCCTCGGCGCCGACGTCGAGCAGCTGGCCGCCGATGCGCTCGGTGCGCAGCACGCCGCCGAGCCGGTCGGCGGGGTCGAGCAGCGTGATCACCGCGTCCGGCCCGGCGGCCACGCGAAGCCGGTATGCGCTGACCAGGCCCGAGATGCCGCCGCCGACAATGCAATAGCGCCGGATCGGGGGGCTCACAGCTCGTGCACCAGCGCCACGGTGTCGGTGATCATGGCGGGGTCGGTGGCGGGCAGCACGCCGTGGCCGAGGTTGAACACGTGCCCGACCGCGCCGGCGGCGACCGCACGCCTGCCGTCCTCGACGACCGCGCGCACCGCGCGCTCGACCACCGGCCAGCCGGCCAGCAGGACCACCGGGTCCAGGTTGCCCTGCAGCGCAGTGCCCGGGCGCACCCGCGCCGCGGCGTCGGTCAGCGACGTGCGCCAGTCCACGCCGACCACCGCGGGCACCCCGTGCCCGGTGACCGCCTCCGACATCGCGCCCAGCAGTTCGGCGGTGCCGACCCCGAAGTGCGTCATCGGCACCCCGGACCCGGCGAGCTCGGTGAACACCCGCGCGCTGTGCGGCAGCACGTAGGTGCGGTAGTCGGCCAGCGACAGCGTGCCGGCCCAGGAGTCGAACACCTGGATGGCGTCCACGCCGGCGTCGACCTGGGTGCGCAGGAACGCGATCGTGACGTCGGTCAGCGCGGTCATCAGCGCGTGCCAGGTGCCGGTGTCGGCGAGCATCATCGCCTTGGTGCGTTCGTGGTTGCGGCTCGGTCCGCCCTCGATGAGGTAGGACGCCAGCGTGAACGGGGCGCCGGCGAACCCGATCAGCGCGACGTCGCCCAGCTCGGCGACCAGCCGGCCGACCGCGGTGGCCACCGGGGCGACCTGGTCGCGCTCCAAGGGCCTGACCGCGGCGACGTCGGCGGCCGTGCGGATCGGGTGCGCGATGACCGGCCCGACGTCGGGGACGATGTCGAGGTCGATGCCCGCGGCGCGCAGCGGCACCACGATGTCGGAGAACAGGATCGCCGCGTCCACGCCGTGCCTGCGCACCGGCTGAAGCGTGATCTCAGTGATCAGGTCGGCGTCGAAACAGGCCTGCATCATGGTGTTCTTGGCCCGCAATGCGCGGTACTCGGGCAGCGACCGTCCCGCCTGCCGCATCATCCACACCGGCACCCGGAGCGGCTTGCGACCGGCGACGGCGGCCAGGTACGGGGATTCGGGCAGTTCGCGACGCGTGTTCATCGCCCACCATGCTGCCATGTCGGGTCGGGCCCGGATCGGCGCGCCATGAGCACAGACCTGGCCGAATCCGCTAGCGTCAAACGCCGTGACCACCGCCGAACCGGCCCAATTCCGTGAAGCGGTGGCGGCGATGAATGCCACCACCCCACGGCCGGAGATCGAACTGGGCCCGATCCGTCCGCCGCAGCGCCTGGCGCCGTTCAGCTATGCGCTGGGTGCCGAGGTGAAACACGCCGAGACGGCGATCATCCCGGAACGCTCCGAAGGCGACGCGTTCGGCCGGCTGATCCTGCTGCACGACCCCGAGGGCGCCGACGCCTGGGACGGCACGATGCGACTGGTCGCCTACATCCAGGCCGACCTGGACTCCTCCGAGGCCGTGGATCCGCTGCTGCCCGAGGTGGCGTGGAGCTGGCTGGTCGACGCGCTCCACGAGCGGGCCGAACACGTGACCGCACTCGGCGGGACCGTCACCGCGACCACCTCGGTGCGCTACGGCGACATCTCCGGGCCGCCGCGGGCCCACCAGCTGGAGCTGCGCGCATCCTGGACCGCCACCGATCTCGAACTCGGCCCCCACGTGGAGGCGTTCTGCGAGGTGCTCGAGCACGCCGCGGGGCTGCCGCCCACCGGGGTGACCGACCTGAACTCCCGCACCCGCGCCTGAGCCCGATGCCAGAACCCGAGAACGCAGCCTCCCCCGGCGGCGCCGACGAACAGGTGCCCGAGACACAGGTGCCCGAGACGCAGGTGTCCGAAGAACAGCTGCCCGACGAACAGCTGCCCGAGGCCGAACCACTGCTGGCCCCCCGCGACGGGGTGCCCAAGGTGTCCGTCAGCCGGTATGAGATCGCCGACGCCGCCGAACTGCTGGCCTCCGGGCACGGGCCGTTCGCGGTCGACGCCGAGCGGGCGTCCGGCTTCCGCTACTCCAACCGCGCCTATCTGGTCCAGATCCGGCGGGCCGGCGCGGGCACCGTGCTGATCGACCCTGTCAGCCACGGCGGCGACCCGCTCCAGGTCCTCGCGCCGGTGGCAGACGTGCTCTCCGAGGCCGAATGGGTGCTGCACGCCGCCGACCAGGACCTGCCGTGCCTGGCCGAGATCGGCATGCACCCGCCGTCGCTGTATGACACCGAGCTGGCGGGTCGGTTGGCCAACTACGACCGGGTCAACCTGGCCGCGATGGTGCAGCGCCTGCTGGGCCTGCAGCTGACCAAGGGCCACGGCGCCGCGGACTGGTCGAAACGGCCGCTGCCCGCCGAATGGCTCAACTACGCCGCGCTGGACGTCGAGGTGCTCCTCGAGCTGCGCGACGCGGTCGACGCGGTGCTGCAGGAACAGGGCAAAGCGGACTGGGCGGCACAGGAATTCGAATACCTGCGCACCGCCGAGGCCACCCCGACACGACGCGACCGGTGGCGGCGGACCTCAGGCATCCACAAGGTCCGCGACCCGCGGACACTGGCCGCGGTGCGGGAACTGTGGCAGACCCGCGATCAGATCGCGCGGCGCCGCGACATCGCACCCGGCCGCATCCTGCCCGACAGCGCGATCATCAGCGCGGCCACCGCCAACCCCGACACCGTCGAAAAGCTCACGGCGCTACCGATTTTCGGTGGCTCCAAACAACGGCGCAGCGCCCAGGTGTGGCTGGACGCACTGACCCGCGCCCGGACCGGCGAACCACCGGATGCCCAGGAGCCGTCCAACGGTCCCCCGCCGGCGTCGCGGTGGGCCCGCCGCAAGCCCGAGGCCGCGGCCCGGCTGGAGGCGGCACGTGCCGAGCTTTCCGCACTGTCGGAACGGGTTTCGGTTCCTGCCGAGAACCTGCTCTCACCGGAGATCGTGCGCAGGTTGTGCTGGGACTGGCAGCCCGTCGACGGTCTCGACGCGGCGACCGCGGCGGTGGAGGCCTTCCTGCGCGGGTCCGCGGCCCGTCAGTGGCAACGGGAGCTGACCGTCCCGGTGCTGGCGAAAGCGCTGGCTACCGCCGGCTGAGCACCGTGTCGACGTGCTCGACGAAGTGCGTCCACACCGCATCCGGGTCCTCGAGCTGAGGCCAGTGCCCGATGTCGTCGAGCATCACGATGTCGGCGTCGGCGATCACCTCGGCGTACCGGCGGGCCATGTGCGCGCCGGAGTTCGGGTCCAGCGCACCGTCGATCAGCCGCATCGGCACGGCCGTCTCACGCATGGCGCGCACCCACCGGTTGCGGTGCCGCCTGCGGTCCTCGATGAACCGACCGACCTTGTGCAGCACCCGTTTTCCGTCGTTGTACTCCAGGATCTGGTGGAACAGGTCGAGCATCCGCCTGCTCGGTTTGGTGTGCGGGCCGAACATCTCGTTGATCGTCGGCTCCAGGATCCGCCGCGCGATCGAGCTGCCCTGGAGGGGGCTCACGAGGTCCCCCAGCGACGTTCCCGACATCAGCTTCTGCATGCGCCGCGGCGTGTAGGCCTCGGTGAACATCCCGCCGTTGAGCCAGGTCAGCGACTGGATACGCGGTGCCCCGTATGCGTGTTGCGAGAACTCCTGCCTGGCAAGCAGTTCCTGGCCCACCGAGTCCCCGAGGTCGTGGGCCAGGATGTGGACCGAGTCCACGCCGAGGTGCGCCAGCAGCGCCTCGTGCATGTCGGCGTGGTCGTGCACGCTGTAGCCGTAGGCCACGGGCTTGGCCGAGAAACCCATCCCCAGCATGTCCGGCGCGATCACGGTGAAACGTCCGGTCAACCTGTCCCACAACGGTTCCCAGTCCCAGCTGTTGAACGGATAGCCGTGGATCAGCAGCAGGGCCGGGCCGGTGCCCTCGTGGCGGTGGAACACGTCGAAGCCCAGGTAGTCGAAATAGCGTCCGGCGTCGCGCCAGCGGTGCAGTTCAGCGTCCACGCAAGGGACCCTAGCTGGGTTCTCTTTTTGAACGCAATAGGTAAACTCGCCGCATGCGTCACGACGACCTGGCGGCCGAACCGTGCTCGATTCTGCGTCCGCTCGCGCTGCTCGGCGACCGCTGGACCCTGGTGGTGCTGCGTCAGTCGTTCGCGGGGGTGCGCCGTTTCGAGGATTTTCAGGCCGGGCTGGGCCTGAGCCGGGCGGTACTGGCCGAGCGGCTGCAGCGGCTGGTCGACGCCGGAGTGCTACAGCGGCACGCCTACCGCGACGACCGGCGCACCCGCCAGGAATACCGGCTGACGGACAAGGGCCGCGACCTCTACCCGGTGCTGATGGCACTGCGCGCCTGGGGCGACAAATATCTCGCCCCTGACGGACCGTTCGTCGAGTACCGCCATCGCGGCTGCGGCGGCCAGACCCACACCCGCCTGCTGTGCGACGCGTGCGGCGACGAGATCACCGCCGCCGACGTGCAGGTGGGTCCCGGACCCGGACTCGCGGCGACCCTCAGCGACCGGCCGACACCAGCTTGATCGCGGCCGCTTCGACGGTCTCCTCGGACAACAGCACCTCCAGTGCGGCGTCGCCGAGCGGGATGAAGCTGTCGTGGCTGGCCACCCGCGCCAGCGCGCCGGTGTAGCCCTGGTCGATCAACGCGGTCACGATGCCCTCGCTGACGCCGCCGCTCTCCCGGGTCTCGTCGACCACGAGCACCCGGCCGGTCGCCTCGGCCTCGGCGAGCATGTCGGCCAGCGGAAGCGGCGCCAGCCAGCGCAGATCCACCACCCGCACGTCGATGTCACGCTCGGCGAGTCTGCGCGCGACCCGCAGGCTCATCCGGAGCCCGTTGCCGAACGTCAGGACCGTCAGATCGCGGCCTTCGCCGTAGACCCGCGCCCGCCCGATCGGCACCGCGCCGCCGCTGTCGGGGGCCAGCCACAGATCGTCGCCGTCCTCGTGGAGATCGCGGGTGTGGTACAGCGCGATCGGCTCGAGGAACAGGCACACCACCCCGGCCGTCCGGGCGGCCGCGACACACGTGCGCATCATCGCCGCGGCGTCGTCCGGGCGGGCCGGTGACGCGACGATCACGCCGGGCAGGTCGCGGATCGCGGTGATCGAGTTGTCGTTGTGGAAGTGCCCGCCGAACCCCTTCTGGTAGCCGTACCCGGCGATGCGCACCACCATCGGGTTGCGGTACTGGCGGTCGGAGAAGAACTGCAGCGTCGCGCCCTCGCCGCGGATCTGGTCGGCGGCGTTGTGCAGGTACGCCAGGTACTGGATCTCGGGGATCGGCAGCAGCCCCGAGACACCCGCGCCCAGCGCGAGTCCGAGGATCGACTGCTCGTCGAGCAGGGTGTCGAACACCCGGGCGGTGCCGGCCTTGGCCTGCAGCCCGCGTGTCACCCCGTAGACGCCGCCTTTGCGGCCCACGTCCTCACCGAAGATCATCGCCTCGGGGTGCCGGGCCAGCACGTCGGCCAGCGCCCGGTTGATGCCCTGAGCCACCGTCAGCGGGGCCGACCCGCCGCCGGCGGGTTCGGCCTCCGCGGCGCTGCGCGCCGCCCTGACCGCGTCGTCGAGCGCGTCGCCCAGCGGGGTCATCACCGCCCGCGCACTGTCCAGCTGGGGCAGGTCGGCGACCTCCTCGGCCGCGGCGAGCACCTCGGCGCGCTTGGCCTCGTAGCGGTCCAGCACCTGCTGGGGGGTGAGCACGCCCGCCTCGACGAGGGTGCGCGCGGTGCACCACACCGGGTCGCGTTCGTAGTCGGCGGTGATCTCGTCGCTCTTGCGGTAGCCGGGTTCGTAATCCGAGCCGGCATGGCCCATCAGTCGCACGGTGCGCAGGTGCAGGAACGCCGGACGGCGTTTGGTCCGAACGTATTCGGCGGCCTGCGCGGCGACCGTCAGCACCTCGGGCAGGTTCGTGCCGTCGGCGCTGAAGTACCTCAGGTCCTCCCGGCCGCGGTAGGTGCGCGCGATCCAGCCCCGCGGGGTCTTGACGCTGATGCCGATGCCGTTGTCCTCGCAGACGAACAGCAGCGGCAGCGGCATGCCCTGGTAGGCGGTGTGCATCGCGGTGTTGATCGCGCCGACGGCGGTCGAGTGGTTGGCCGACGCGTCGCCGAAGCTGCACACCGTCAGCGCGTCGGCCGGCCACGCGCTCTGCACCTGCAGCTTGCGCGCCCGCGCGATCGCGAACGCCACGCCGACCGCGCGCGGCAGGTGTGAAGAGATCGTCGAGGTCTGCGGGATCACGGCGAGGTCGTGGCGGCCGAACACCTTGTGCCGTCCGCCCGAGATCGGCTCCTCGGTGGAGGCGACCATCCCGAGCAGCACGTCACGCAGCGGATCGCTGCCCCGGACCTGCTGCGCGCGGGCCAGGAAGAATCCGCCGGAGCGGTAGTGCAGCAGCGCCGGGTCGGTGGGGCGCAGGGCCGCCGCGACCGCCGCATTGCTCTCGTGACCGGACGAACCGATCGTGTAGAAACCCTTGCCCTGGGAGCGCAACCAGCGCGCCGCCAGGTCCAGATGCCTGCTGCCCAGTTGTGCGTCGAACACGTCGATGCAGTCCTGGGCCGAAACCCCCTGCAACACAGCGGGTTTCCCGGCGTCTGGCGCGGTCAGCGACGAGACTGCCGTACTGAAGTACTCGTCGATCGGTTCTGCCACAGCGACTCCCTGGCGGTCAGCGGAACGCGGCGGTGCCGGTGAGGGCCTGCCCGATCATCAGCGTATGCATCTCGCTGGTGCCCTCATAGGTCAGCACCGATTCCAGATTGTTGGCGTGCCGCATCACCGGGTATTCGCCGGTGATGCCGCTGGCGCCCAGGATGGTGCGCGAGGTCCGGGCGATCTCGATGGCCTCACGGACGTTGTTCAGCTTGCCCAGGCTGACCTCTTCCGAGCGCAGCCCGGTGGCGTCCTTGGCCCGGCCCAGATGCAAGGCGAGCAGGAACGCCTTGCCGTACTCCAGCGTCATGTCGGCGAGCTTCTGCTGGGTGAGCTGGAAGCCGCCGATGGGCCGGTCGAACTGGTGGCGCGACTGCGCGTAGTTCAGCGCGCTCTCCAGGCAGTCCCTGGCCGCACCGACGGAGCCGAACACGATGCCGAACCGGGCTTCGTTGAGGCAGGTCAGCGGTGCCCGCAGGCTGGTCGCCCCGGGCAGTCGGGCGCTGTCAGGCAGGCGGACACCGTCGAGCACCAGTTCGCTGGTCACCGACGCGCGCAGCGACATCTTCGACGTGATGGACCTGGCGGTGAACCCGGGGGTGTCGGTGGGCACGGCGAATCCGCGAATCCCCTCCTCGGTGCGCGCCCACACGACCGCGACGTCGGCCACCGAACCGTTGGTGATCCACATCTTGGTGCCGTCGAGGATCCAGTCGTCCCCGGAGCGGGTCGCGCGGGTGCGCATGCCCGAGGGGTTGGATCCGAAGTCGGGTTCGGTCAGTCCGAAGCACCCGATCTTGCGGCCGGCGGCCATCTCCGGCAGCCACTGCTGCTTCTGCTCCTCGCTGCCGAACGCGTGCAGCGCGAACATCGCCAGCGAGCCCTGCACGCTGACCAGCGACCGGATTCCGGAGTCACCGGCCTCGAGCTCCAGGCAGGCCAGTCCGTAGGCGACCGCCGACGTGCCCGCGCAGCCGTAGCCCTGCAGATGCATGCCCAGCAGCCCGAGTTCGCCGAGTTCGACGGCCAGTTCACGCACGGGCAGTTCGCCGCTCTCGTACCAGGCCGCGATGTCCGGAGAGATGCGGGCTTTCACCAGTGCGCGCACGGTGTCGCGGATCTGGCGTTCCTCGTCGTCGAGCAGGCTGTCGACGCGCAGCAGCACGTCGGGGGTGGTCGGACCGGTGTGCGGCAAAGGCTGGCCGGACATGGTGTCTCCTTTACGTCGTGGTGGGGGTGATCAGCAACAGCCGGAGGTGTGCGCTCCGACGGGCGCGGCGCGCTCGGGTTCTGGTTGTGACGGGGCGCTCCGCCAGGTCACCGCGCGGCTCGGCGGCGGGGTCTGTTCACTGCGGGTGGCGACCAGAGGGACGCCGTCTACCAGCACGGTCGCGATGCCGGGCAGGTCGCCGAGCGCGAAGGATTCCAGCGCGTCGGTGGCCATCGAACCCGTGATCGGGCCGAGCACGAGCAGATCGGCCGGCCGGCCCTCGGCGATCACGCCGGTGTCCAGGCCGTGGGCCGCCGCGGTCTGCCCGGTCGCTGCGGCGACGGCCGCGACCGGATCGACGCCGCACACCGAGGCGAGATAGCAGACCGCGCGCAACATCCCGCGCGGGATGACGCCGGTGCCGCCGGGGGTGTCGGTGCCGAGGGTGAGCCGGTCCAGCCTGCCGAGCCGCGTCAGCTCGTCGACGACGATCCCGGTGGCCCGGTAGTTGTTCGAGCTGCACACCTCGACATGGGTGTCGGGCAGTCCGCCGATGATCGCCAGGATGTCGGCGTCCGGCGGCGGAATGGGTCCACCGGAGATGTGCCCGACCACGTCGGGACCGACGGCCGTCACCACGTCGGCGCCGGCGACCCGGCTCGACCCCGACCGCGAGACGCCACCGGAGTGCAGCTTGACGGTCATCCCGCGCTCGTGCGCCCATCGGACGTAGCGCTGGGCTTCCCCGTCGCCCAGCCTGCTCCAGTCGTAGAAGATGAACTTGAGCTGGTCGATGCCCTCGCGGTGGGCCCGGTCGAAGTGCTCTTCGGTCATTCCCGGCACCAGCAGCACGGTGCCCGCGTTCACCTTGACCCCGGACGGGCGCATCCTGCCGGTGGTGTGCTTGGAGGTGATGGCGATCGACAGCACGAGTTCGGGGGTGAGGGCGTCGAACGCCAGCCCCGGGATGTGCAGTTCGCCGGCCGAGACCATCGAGGTGGTCCCGCCGTGCAGGTAGTTGTGAATCCAGCCGATGGCGTCCTGGGCCGGCGTCCACTCCCCGAAGGTGGGGTGGACGTGGCCGTCGACCAGGCCGGGGATCACCGTCAGCCCGCCCGCCGACAACACCTGGTCGGGCGCCGCGGCACTCACCCCGATCCCGGTCACCACGCCGTCCTCGATGAGCAGGGTGGTGTCGCGCACCGGGGCGACCGTCGGGTCGCCGTGCACCAGGAGGCCGATGTCCTCCACGAGCAGGGTCGTCACCTAGCGCCTCCTTGATTGGATTTTGTATACACTATCCTCTGCTTCGCCTTCTGGGAAGTGGCCGGGTCGGTTGCGGAATGCCCTGCGGGTCAACGCCGGAGCGCCGAACACCACCACCAGGACGATCGCGGCGCCGGCCAGGTTCATCGCCAGCCGCACCCCTCCCTCGTACCACGGGAAGAGCTGCGGGTACTCGCTGATCACCAGCAGCACCGGCGGGCCCGTCACCGCCCACCACGTGTAGTTCACCGGCCGCAGCGCCATCGCCAGCGTGAACAGCACGACGGTGACGACCGCGACGACCGGTAGCGACGGATGCGTGCCGAGCAGTACCGCCGCGATCAGGGCCCCCACGGCATTACCCGAAAGTCGCTGCGCCAGGCGCATTCCGGTGTCCCCGGCCGCGGGCTGCACGGTCAGCACCACGCTGGTGACGAGCCAGTGCCCGCCGACCAGGTCCTCGGGCAGCAGGCCGGCCACGCTCACCGCCACGGCGACAGCCACCCCCACGCGCACCGCGTGCGGCCACGACTCACGCCACCCTCGCTCGGCCGCGGGCGACGCCGGGGCCGCGG
>NZ_BCRS01000197.1 GCF_001552715.1 Mycolicibacterium vaccae NBRC 14118 = CIP 105934
GGTGGCCGCCGCCGCATGGGTGCTGGCGTGACGGCGCCCGCGGTGCGGGTCCGTGGCCTGCGCTACGCCTATCCCGACGGGCACGTGGCCCTGGCCGGCATCGACCTCGACGTCGCCCCCGGCGAGCGCGTGGCCCTGCTCGGGCCCAACGGGGCGGGCAAGACGACGCTGATGCTGCACCTCAACGGCGTCCTCACGGCACTGCAGGGGACCGTGCAGATCAGCGGAATGACGTTGTCCCGCAAGACTCTTCGTGACATTCGGCGCAAGGTCGGGCTGGTCTTCCAGGATCCCGACGACCAGCTGTTCATGCCGACCCTGGCCCAGGACGTGGCCTTCGGCCCGGCCAACTTCGGTGTCCGCGGAGCGGAACTGGAGTCCCGCGTCGCCCGCGCTCTCGAGGTGGTGTCGATGTCCGACCTGGCCGAGCGCAGCCCCGCCCACATGTCCGGGGGGCAGCGGCGACGGGCCGCGCTGGCCACCGTGCTGGCCTGTGAACCCGAGGTCCTGGTGCTCGACGAACCGTCGGCCAACCTGGACCCGGTGGCCCGCCGCGAACTGGCCGAGACGCTGTCCGGCCTCGACGCCACCATGCTGATCGTCACCCACGACCTGCCCTACGCCGCACAGCTGTGCCGGCGTGCGATCGTGATGGACCACGGCGAGATCGTCGCCGACGGGGACATCGACGCCGTGCTGGCCGACGCCGAACTGCTTGCCGCGCACCGCCTCGAGCTGCCCTGGGGGTTCGTCGTCGGGTCACGCTGACACCGGCTGCGCGGCGCCGACCGGCGCGGCGGGCAGCCGGATGCGGAATGCCGTGACCCCCGAGTCGGACGTGGCGACGATCGTGCCGCCGTGCGACTCGACGATCGAGGACACGATCGCCAGACCCAGCCCGAAACTGCCGGCCTGGCGCGACCGTGACCTGTCGGCGCGCACGAACCGCTCGAACAGGTGCGGCAGCAGCTGCGCGTCGATCCCCGGACCGTCGTCGGCGACTGTCAGCTCGACGTACCCGCCCGCGGCCGACACCGTGACGGTGACCGTGGTGCCCGCGGGCGTGTGCACCCGCGCATTGGCCAGCAGGTTGGCCAGCATCTGGTGCAGCTGGGCCCGGTCGCCGAGCACGTTCACCGCATCGTCGGGCGCGTCATCCTCGGGCACGTCGGGGACCGAGATGCGCCAGTGGTGCTCGGGTGCGCACACCGCCGCGTCGTTGACGGCGTCGACGACCAGATCGGCGAGGTCGACGTCGGCGGTCTGGCGGTCCTGCCCCTCGTCGAGGCGGGCCAGCAACAGCAGATCGGCCACCAGCGCGTGCATCCGCTGCGCCTCGGCCTCGATGCGGGCCAGGGAGTACTCGGTGGTCTCCGGCAGCACCGAGCTGTCCTGGCGGGTCAGCTCGGCGTAACCGAGGATGGCCGCCAGCGGAGTGCGCAGTTCGTGGCTGGCGTCGGTGATGAACTGACGCATCCGCCGGTCGGATGCGGCGACGTCGGCCAGCGCCTGCTCGACGTGGTCGAGCAGCCGGTTGAGGGTGTCGCCGACCGACCCGACCTCGGTGCGGGGATCGGTGTCACCGGTCGGCACGCGCGGGGTGATCGCATAATTGTCCCGGTCCAGCGGCAGGCCCGCGACCTCCGATGCGGTCGCGGCGACGCGGCGCAGCGGGCGCAGCGCGAACCGGACGATCGCGACGGTGCTCAACGCGGTGACCAGTAGGGCGATCGCGGTGATCGCGGACACGATCGCGGTCTCACGCACCATCACATCCCACGCCGGGGCCCGCGACGCGCCGGTGACCAGGATCTCGTCACCGTCGCCGGGCAGCCCGACCATGCGGTACCAGCCCAGACCGGGCAGCTCGACCGTGCGGGGATGCGGGTCCGACCACGACATTGCGGCGATCCGCTCGACCGCTGCCGGCGGCGCGTCCTGCGCATCCCCGTCCCCGAAGTAGGCCGAGTCCACCACCCGCCCGTTCTGGATCAGGGCGACGACGTTGCCGGGCGCCTGCCCGATCAGGTGCGTCAGCGGCTTCATCGCCCCGGGCGCGGGCATCTGACCGCCGGGTCCCGGTGTGCTGCGGTACTTGGCCACCGAGCTGAGGGTGCCGTCGGCCGCCGCGGACAACTGGGTGTCGATGATGCCGAGCACCGATGAGCGCATCGTCAGTACAGTCAACGCTCCGACCGAGACCAGCGCGACCATCACGACCACCGATACGCCGACGACGAGTTGGCGCAACAGGGTCCAGCTCTGCCAGATCCGCGTCATCGCGCGGGCCGCAGCATGTAGCCGACGCCGCGGACGGTGTGAATCATCGGGTCCCGGCCCGCGTCGATCTTCTTCCGCAGGTACGACACGTAGAGGTCGACGATGCTGGTCCTTCCGCCGAAGTCGTAATCCCACACCTGTCTCAGAATGTCATTGCGGGTCAACGCTTTCCGCTGATGTCGCATCAGCAGCCGCAACAGCTCGAACTCGGTGGAGGTCAGCGCGACCGGCTCGCCGGCGCGGGTCACCTCGCGGCTGGCGACCTCGAGCGTGAGATCTCCGACCGACAGCGACTCGTCGTCGGCAGGGGTGAGGTAGGCCGACCGGCGCAGCAGGCCGCGCAGCCGCGCGACGAGCTCCTCCAGGGAGAACGGCTTGGTCATGTAGTCGTCGCCACCGGCGGTCAGGCCGGTCACCCGGTCGGCGACGGAGTCACGCGCGGTCAGGAACAGCGTCGGCGTGTAGTCGCCGGACTGCCGCAGCGCCGCCAGCACGCCGAGCCCGTCCATGTCGGGCAGCATGATGTCCAGCACCATCAGGTCGGGGGTGTTGGCGCGATACCTGGCGACCGCCTCCGCGGCGTCGTGGGCCACGTCGATCTCCCACCCCTCGTACCGCAGCGCCATCTTGACCAGATTGGTCAGCGCACGCTCGTCGTCGACGAGCAGGACGCGGATCGGGGACCCGTCCGCGCGGTACATCCGGGGCAGCTTGCCCAGGATCGCGCGACGCGGGCCCTGGTCCTCCACGGGCGCAGACGTCACCCCCTCATTGTGGCCGCCGGGCACGCGCACGTCACCACCCTCATAGAGATCTCATATGTCGATGCGCCTGCGGCGTTCACATGATCTCCAAATGTTTGTGGTTCCTATGCGAACCGTTCAGATCCCTGGATCGTCCATACAGTGGGATCAACGGTCACAGAATGGATTTGGAGGTTCAACGATGGCGCCCACGTCAGAAGACACTGTCCTGGAACGGTTCGAGCGCGACGTGCTGCCGCTGCTCGATCAGCTCTACCGCGCCGCGCGCAGGCACACCGGCAGCACCGCCGACGCCGAGGATCTGGTCCAGGAGACGATGATCAGGGCGTACCGCGGATTCCACCGCTTCGAGGACGGCACGAACGTCCGCGCCTGGTTGCTGCGGATCATGACCAACACATGGATCACCTCCTACCGCAAGGCCCAGTGCCGGCCGGAAGAGGTTCTCTCCGAAGGGATCACCGACGCGCAGCTGGCCGGGCAGGGCCGCCACAGCGGCACCGGACTGCCGTCGGCCGAGCTCGCCGCACTGGAAGCGATGGGCGACGACGAGGTCAGGGACGCCCTCGCACGGCTGCGCGAAGATCAGCGGCTGGTGGTGTACTACGCCGACGTGGAAGGTCTGCGGTACCGCGAGATCGCGTTCATCCTCGACATTCCGCTCGGCACCGTGATGTCGCGTCTGCACCGCGGCCGGCGCGCCCTGCGCACACTTCTGTTCGACGTCGCCACCGACCGCGGCTACCTGCGCGGCGCCCGGGCCGCATAGCCGATTTCTCAGTGCCCGCTTCAGTGCCCGCTTCAGTGCCGCTTCAGTGGCGCTTGGACGGTGGCCACGGCGGTTCCCCGCACAGCGCCAGCAGCGCGTTCTCGACCACCTCGGGAAGTGCCGGGTGGATCCAGTACTGACCCCGCGCCATGTCCTGCGCGGGCAGGTCGAACGCCATCGCCTGCACCAGCGGCTGGATGATCGACGACGCCTGATGGCCCATGATGTGCGCGCCGAGCAGCAGCCCGGTGTCGTCGTCGACGATCAGCTTGGCGAACCCGGTGGAATCCTCCATCGCCCAGCCGTAGGCCACGTCGCCGTAGTCCTGCACCTTGGACCGGATGCGGTAACCCGCTGCGCGCGCCTGGTTCTCGGTCAGTCCGACCGACGCGATCTGGGGTTCGGTGAACACCGCCGAGGGCACGTGGCGGTGGTTGGCCGGCATCAGGGCTTCGGTGTCGTCCCAGTCCTGCAGCAGGTTGTGCTTGACCACCCGGGCCTCGTGGTTGGCCACGTGCTTGAGCTGATACGGCGAGCTGACGTCGCCGAGCGCGAACACATTTCGGGCTGTGGTGCGCTGGAATTCGTCGACCACGACCCGCCCGTCGGCGACCTCGACACCGGCCAGGTGCGCGTCGAGCTGGTCACCGTTGGGAATGCGGCCGGTGGCCACCAGCAGCGCGTCGGCGTGCACGATCGAGTCGTCGTCGAGGACCAGCGCCACGCCTGAGTCGTCGGGGTCGCTCGACTGGCTGGCCACAATGTTGCGCTTGCTGCGGATCTCCCACTTCTTGCCCGCGATGTCGGTGAACCGCTCGCAGATGGTGTCGTCACAGTGGCTCAGCATGGACGTCCCGCGCAGCACGATCGTCACCCGCGAGCCCAGCGCGGAGAACACGTGCGCGAACTCGGCCGCCACGAACCCGCCGCCGACAATGGCCAGGTGCTCGGGCAGCTCCGAGATCCGCATGATCGTGTCGCTGGTGTGGTACCTGACGCCGCAGTCGGCGATCGCCGGCGGCACCGTGGCGCGCGCGCCGGCGGCGATCACCACCTGCTCGGCGGTGAACTCGTCGCCGTCGTCGGTGCGCAGCCGGTACGCGCCGCCGGGTTCGCGGCCGGCGAACCGGGTGTGGCTGGCGAAGACCTCGACGTTCGGCGACGACCGCCGATAGTGCTCGCCGCCGCTGGCCAGCGGATCGATGCGGCCGAACACCCGGGACACGATGTCGGTCCACCGCACGCCGTCGATGTGGCCGTCCACGCCGAACCGGCCCGACTCCCGGATCTGGTCGGCCACCCCGGCGGCGTAGACGAACATCTTCGTGGGGATGCAGCCGACATTGAGGCAGGTGCCGCCGAAGAGGCCCTTCTCGCAGATGGCCACCCGCTTGTCGACGTAGCGCTCGTCGAGGATCGAGTTCCCGGAGCCGGTGCCGATGATCGCGATGTCGAAGTCAGCCATGGCCTCCGCTTTCGTTCTGTGGGGTGGGAGATTGCGAGGTCTCGGCCAGATACCAGTCCAGCCAGCGATCCAGTTCGGCGTAGGCCGCCCGGCGCGGCCCGGGCAGCGACAGAAACACGTCGTGCTTGGCGTCGGCGATCGGCACGATCGTCGTCCGGTTGCCGATGCAGCCCGCCCAGCGGGCGATCTGGGTGACATCGAGCACCGCGTCCCCGCGCTGGATCCGTTCCGGATCGGCGACCTCGCGCACGCTGTGGTCCGAACGCAGGATCAGGTTCGGCACACCGACGTCGAGGCCCCGGTGCAGCCTGGTCTGTGCCCGCCGGATCGCGTGGATCCAGCCCGCGGTCACCGGGAACCCGCCGACCGGCTTCCACTGCAGGTTGTAGTCGAAGTCGCCGAAGTAGTCCCGGTGCAGCGTCGCGCCGTAACCGCTCTGGCCCGGGGGACGCACCACCGAGTGCTTGCGCAGCCGGCGCATGGCCCTCAGCGCCGCCGACGCCGGCGGCGTGCGCAGGATCGCGGGCCCGTGCAGGTCCAGCCACGGGCTGTTGAGCACCAGCCCCGAGAGGTGTCGATGCAGGTCCGGCCGCCGCGTGCGCAGCCGGTGCAACCACCACGAGACCACCAGACCGCCCGCCGAATGCCCGTACATCAGCACCCGCACCGGGCCCGAAGCGGCGACCACGTCGAGCGCAGCGTCGAGCTCCGCGTCGTAGTGCCTCAGGTCGGTGGTGAAGTGCGGGGTCTGGCCCGGCCGGTGTGATCGGCCGCATTTGTGCAGATCGATGGCATAGAAGTCGAAGCCGCGGGCGGCGAAGTGGTCGGCGAGCTCGGTGTGGAAGAAGTAGTCGGTGAAACCGTGCACCACAAGCACGGCGTGCCGGGCCGACGGCTCCGCCTGCCCGCGGCGCACCAGCGTCGCCACGAGCTCGCCCTCCCCGTCCGGATCGGGTCCCAGTGCGAAGCAGCGCTGCAGATATCCGGGCAGCACGTCGGGCTCCCATCCAGACACGTTCGCCACCCTAGTGCTCTCCGCAGTGGTCGGCGGGTTGGCGCCGGCCCCGGCGGGATAACCTGAACACCGGTAAGCCGTGTTGCAACGGGCAGCGACCACGAAGGACCATCGAGAAGGTGTCAGAACCACAGAAGACAGACGTCCTGCTGGTCGGAGCCGGCATCATGAGCGCCACCCTGAGCGTGTTGCTGCGCCTGGTGGAACCCAACTGGTCGATGACGTTGGTCGAGCGCCTCGACGGTGCGGCGGCCGAGAGCAGCGATCCGTGGAACAACGCGGGCACCGGCCACTCCGCGCTGTGTGAGCTCAACTACACCCCGGCCCGGCCCGACGGCTCGATCGACATCGCCAAGGCCGTCAACGTCAACGAGCAGTTCCAGGTGTCGCGCCAGTTCTGGACCTACGCCGTCGAGAACGGTGTGCTGCCCGACGTGCGCAGCTTCCTCAACCCGATCCCGCACGTCAGCTTCGTCAGCGGCGCCGACAACGTGCAGTACCTGCGCAAGCGCTACAACGCGCTGGTCACCAACCCGCTGTTCGCCACCATGGAGTTCATCGACGACCCCGACGAGTTCGCGCGCAGGCTGCCGCTGATGGCCGACGGCCGCGACCTGCGCGAGCCGCTCGGCCTGAACTGGACCCAGGACGGCACCGACGTCGACTTCGGCGCGCTGTCGCGGCAGCTCCTCGGCTTCAGCGCCCAGCAGGGGATGGACACCCTGTTCGGCCACCAGGTGACCAACCTCAGCCAGAACTCCGACAGCACGTGGACGGTCAAGGTGGTCAACCGCCGGACCGGCCAGAAGCGCACGATCAACGCCAAGTTCGTGTTCGTCGGCGCCGGCGGCGGAGCGCTGCCGCTGCTGCAGAAGGCCGGCATCAAGGAAGCCAAGGGCTTCGGTGGTTTCCCGGTCGGCGGGCAGTGGCTGCGCACCGGCAATCCGGAGCTGACGGCCAGGCACCAGGCCAAGGTCTACGGGCTGCCACCGCTGGGGGCCCCGCCGATGTCGGTGCCGCACCTGGACACCCGCGTGATCAACGACAAGTCCTGGCTGCTGTTCGGACCGTTCGCCGGCTGGTCGCCGAAGTTCCTCAAGCAGGGCAAGGTCACCGATCTGCCGTTCTCGGTCAAACCCGACAACCTGGTCTCGATGCTCGGGGTGGGCCTGACCGAGATGGGACTCTTGAAGTACCTGATCGGCCAACTGCTGCTCAGCGAGTCGGCCCGGGTGGAGAATCTGCGCGACTTCGCCCCCAGCGCAAAGGACTCCGACTGGGAGCTCGACATCGCCGGACAGCGCGTGCAGGTCATCCGCAAGGCCAAGGGCAAGGGCGGGGTGCTGGAGTTCGGCACCACGGTGCTCGCCGCGGCCGACGGCAGCATCGCAGGCCTGCTCGGCGCCTCGCCGGGGGCATCGACCGCGGTGCCCGCGATGTTCGACGTGATGAAGCGCTGCTTCGCCGACCGGTACCCGGCCTGGGAGCCCAGGTTCAAGGAGATCGTGCCGTCGCTGGGTGTCCAGTTGTCCGACGAGCCCGCGCTTTTCGAGCAGATCTGGTCGCACGGCACCAAGGTGCTCAAGCTGGACAAGCCCGCAGGCGGCGTGCCGGACACCACCGGGGACGTCTCCACCGCGGGCACCGAGCATTCGCCGACCACCGCGGCGACCGTTTGAGCAGGGACCGGATGGCGGTCGCGTTGCGGCGTAGTTGGGCCAAGGACCTGGACGCCGCGACCCTCTACGAGCTGCTCAAGCTGCGCGTCGAGGTGTTCGTCGTCGAACAGGCCACCCCGTACCCCGAGCTCGACGGCCGCGATCTGCTGGCCGAGACGCGCCACTTCTGGCTGGAAAACCCTGAAGGAGAAGTCATTTCGACCTTGCGGTTGATGGAGGAGCATCCCGGCGGACAGAAGGCGTTCCGGATCGGGCGGGTGTGCACCAAACGCGGCCACCGCGGCCACGGGCACACCGCCCGCCTGCTGCAGGCCGCGCTTGCCGAGGTGGGCGACTACCCGTGCCGCATCGACGCGCAGACCTACCTCGAGGAGATGTACGGCAGGCACGGATTCGTGCGTGCCGGTGACGAGTTCCTCGACGACGGCATCCCGCACGTGCCGATGGTGAAGCCGTGAGCTCGTCGGTCGGATCGCCGCTGACCTATCCGTTCAGCGCCGTCGTCGGACACGATCGGCTTCGCCTGGCATTGATGTTGTGTGCGGTGCGGCCCGACATCGGCGGAGTGCTGATCCGCGGCGAGAAGGGCACCGCGAAGTCGACGGCCGTGCGTGGGTTGGCGCAGGTGCTGTCCGCGGCGCACAAGGTCTCCGGTGAGCCCGGCGGGCACTTGGTGGAACTGCCGATCGGCGCCACCGAGGACCGCGTGGTCGGCTCGCTGGATCTGCAGAAGGTGCTGCGCGACGGCGAGCACGCGTTCTCGCCGGGTCTGCTGGCCCGGGCCCACCGCGGCGTGCTCTACGTCGACGAGGTCAACCTGCTGCACGATCATCTGGTCGACGTGCTGCTCGACGCGGCCGCGATGGGACGGGTGCACATCGAGCGAGACGGTGTGTCGCACAGCCACGACGCGCGGTTCGTGCTCGTCGGCACGATGAACCCCGAAGAAGGCGAGCTGCGGCCACAGCTTCTCGACCGGTTCGGGCTCACCGTCGACGTGGTGGCCTCCCGCGACGTCGACGTGCGCGCCGAGGTCATCCGCGCCCGGCTGGCCTACGAGGCAGACCCTGCGGGGTTCGCCGCACGGTACGCCGACCAGGACGCCGAACTGGCCGCCCGGATAGCGGCCGCGCGGGCGCTGGTCGCCGATGTCGTGTTGCCCGACAACGAATTACGGCGCATCGCCGCGCTGTGCGCGGCGTTCGACGTCGACGGGATGCGCGCCGACCTGGTGGTGGCCCGCACCGCTGTCGCGCACGCGGCGTGGCGTGCGTGCGCCACTGGGGCGAGCGCAGCGACGGGTGATGTGACTGGGGCGAGCGCAGCGACGGGTGATGTGACTGGGGCGAGCGCAGCGACGGGTGAGATCACCGTCGGCGAAGAGGACATCCGGATCGCCGCCGAACTCGCGCTGCCGCACCGGCGGCGCCGCGATCCGTTCGACGATCCCGGCCTGGATCAGGATCGCCTCGACGAGGCGATGGAACAGGCCGCCGGTGAATCCGCCGAGGGTGAGCCCGAACCGGACCCGGACCCGGATCCGCCCGGCGGCGGTGGCGGCGCGCCCGAGAATGGACCGCAGTCGTCCTCGGACGGGCAACCGCAGCAACGGAATTCGCCGCCGCCGACCGGGCAGAGCGCGGCACCGTCGGATCCGTTCAAGACCAGGGCGCTCGTCGTCCCCGGCGTCGGGGAGGGCGCGCCCGGCCGCCGGTCGCGGGCCCGCAACCGCACCGGCACCGTGGTGTCGGCGACCGCGGAACGCGAGTCCGGGCAAGGGATGCACGTGTTCGCCACTCTGCTCGCCGCCGCGGGCCGTCAGACCGGCCGCGGCGCGGTGCGGCCCGGTCCCGACGACGTCCGGCGCGCCGTCCGCGAGGGTCGCGAGGGCAACCTGGTGATCTTCGTCGTGGACGCGTCGGGATCCATGGCGGCCCGGGACCGGATGTCGGCGGTGGGTGGGGCGACGCTGTCGCTGCTGCGCGACGCCTACCAGCGCCGGGACAAGGTCGCGGTCATCACCTTCCGCGGGCAGGACGCCCGGGTGCTGCTGCCGCCGACGTCGTCGGTCTACATCGCCAGCCGCAGGCTCGCACAGTTCGACACCGGTGGGAAAACGCCGCTGGCGCAAGGACTTCTTGCCGCGCGCGACATGGTGGTCCGGGAACGGGCCCGCGACCGCGCACGTCGCAGCCTGGTCGTCGTGCTGACCGACGGGCGCGCCACCGGCGGGCCGGACCCGCTCGGCCGGACGCGCACCGCGGCGGCCC
>NZ_BCRS01000198.1 GCF_001552715.1 Mycolicibacterium vaccae NBRC 14118 = CIP 105934
GAAACCGTCGGGGGGCGGGTGGGCGAAACCGTCGGGGGGCGGGTGGGCAGCAATCCCGTCGACGCCTAGCGCGTCCATCGCCTGCCGGCGGTAGGCCCCGAGGATCTCCCGGAACGCGGCACTGAACTCCGGGTCCTCTCCGGTGAGCAGCGCCGCGAACCCGCCGACCCCGATGCCGTCGGCGATGACGTCGACCGATTGCGAGACCACCCACCGGATGCGCTGCTCGCGGTCGGAGTCCGGCGGCACCGACGGCCGCTCCCGCAGCGTCGCCAGCGCGGCGGTGAGCAGTGCGCGCCGGTTCTGATGCCTGCGGTAGATGGTGGTCTTGGCGATGCCGGTGGCCTCGACGACGGCCTGCATCGTCACCGCCCGCGGGCCGCGGGCCCGCAGCAACTCCAGCGCCGCGGCCAGTATCCGCGCGCCGACCTCGTCGGTCTTGTCCGCCGCGTCCCGTCCTGGCTGAACCACACCCGAAACGCTACACTGGCAGTAGCGCTACGCTACGCGTAGCGTATTGAAGAATGGAGATGTTCACATGCGCAGATCGTTCAACAACGCCCCGCTACCGATCTTCGGTTACCTGCTGACCCTGCTCGGCTTCGTTTTTCTGGGGTCGTCCACGGCAGCGCTGGCGTTGGGCAGCAGCCTCGCACCGTGGTTCGGCCTCGCGATGATCGTCGGCTTCGGGTTGGCGGTCACGTGTTTCGTGCTGCGCAGCCGGGAGATGGCCGACGCCGACCCGGACAGCGACATCACGCTGGGCTTCGACCCGATCCGCGGCGACACCGACCGGCGGGCCGCCGAGCGCTACCTGGCCAGGTACCGCGGGCAGCTCGCCTCGACCCCCGCACCGGCCGACGCCCGCCCACCCCTCGCCGAAATTGCATTCCAGCAGCCGGATTTCGAGAACGAGCCGACCGGGATGCAATCTCGGCGGCAGGTAGTGAGGGCCGCCGGCTAGTTGGGCATGGCGGATTCGACGACCGTGAGCTCAGCGGGAAGCCCTGCGGCGCGGCGGATCTCGACGAACTCGTCGAGCATGGCCGAGGTCAGCTCGTGCGGGTCCTCGAGCGTCTTACCGTCCGACAGCACCGAGATGTTGATCTGGTCGACGTAGCTCCACACCGTGATGTTGAGTCCGCTGCCCGCGGTGAGGGGCCCCACCGAGTAGATCTCGGTGACCAGCGCGCCGCCGACCCGGGCGCGCTCGCGCGGACCCGGCACATTGGAGATCGGCAGATTCATCACCTTGTTCTGGCCGTCCTTGTTCGACAGCCAGCGGAACATCGCTTCGGCCGGGGCGGGCGGGAAGTACGCCGACCACCGGCTCACCAGCTCCGGGCCGATCAGGTTGTTGCTCTCCTTGCCCACGGCCGCGGCGACGTGGGCCGCGCGGACCCGTTCGGCCGGATCCTCGACGTCCACCGGCAAGCTGACCAGCACCCCGGTGAAATAGTTGCCCGAGATTCGGTCGCGGGAGAAGTCGAAACTCACCGGCACCGACGCCAGCAGCGGATGGTCCGCACGACCGTCATAGCGCAGCAACAACTTTCGCAGCGCGCCCGCCGACATCGCCAGCACCATGTCGTTGATGGTGGCGTCCAGCTGCTTGCCGGTGTGCTTGACGTCGTCGAGCGAAAGGGTGGCCGTGGCGAACTTCCGCGTCGCGTCGACCATGTGGTTCATGAACGACGGCGGCGGGGTGAAGGGCATCGTCAGCTTCGGGGACAGTTTCCGCGGGCTGCGCTGCACCCGGCGCACACCCTGGGCCGTGTAGCGCATCACGCTGGGCAGCTTGGCGATCTGGCGCATGTGGTCGGCGAACGCGGTCCGCACCAGCTCACCCCGGGTGGGGGCGGGATCGGTGGCGTACGAATCCCGTTCGGGCTGCGGCCCTTCCTGCAGATCCATGCCGCGCGCCAGCAGGTTCGCCGAGGCCACACCGTCGGCCAGCGCGTGGTGGATCTTGCCGAGCACTGCGATGCGACCGCCGGCCAGACCCTCGATCAGGTACATCTCCCACAGCGGACGGCTGCGGTCCAGCGGTGTGCTGGCGATCCGGCCGACGGCCTCGTCGAGTTCGCGGCGGCCGCCGGGAGCCTCGACGCGGCAGGACCGCACGTGGTAGTCGAGATCGACCTCGGCGTTCTCGCGCCACATCGGGTGGTGGAACTTGAACGGGATGTCGACGAGCTCATAGCGGAACGGGTCCAGCTTGTAGAGCCGGCCGTGGATGACCTTGCGCAGTTCCTCCACACCGAAGGTGGCCCCGCCGAGATCATCGAGTTCGATGACCGCCAGCTTGAGCGTGTGCATATGGACGTTCGGCGTCTCGCTGTACAACAGCACAGCGTCCCAGCCACGAAGCCTCTTCAACACGCCACCTTCCGCACCGGAGGTGACTATATAACCTCTTTGGCCCCGATGAGGCTTCGGTTTCGATGAATGTGGTTGAGGAACAGGCCGATTGCCGTCGACGCGGCTCCCGTGCGGGCACCGTCGGTCATGTCGAATCCGTGCCCGGCGCCGGGCAGCTCGACGTATCCGACCACCGAGCGCGACACGGCCCGCAGTCGTTCGACGAAGCCCTGCGCCTGGGCCACCGGGATCACGCTGTCCCCGGTGCCGTGGACGACCAGGAACGGCGGCGCCTCGGGATGGACCCGGGCCATCGGCGATGCGTTGCGGTAGACGTCGGGATGCCTGTCGAACTTGCGTTTCACCACGACCCGCTCCAGGAAGTCCATGAAGCGCACCCGCTCGACGGTCGACTTGTCCTCCCAGTCGTAGCGGCCGTAGATCCCGATGACCGCGTCGACGGACGTGTCCGAGCCTTCGGGCAGTTCCCCTTGCAGCTCCGGGTCGTTGGCCGTCAGCCCGGCCAGCGCCGCGAGATGCCCACCGGCCGAGGTTCCAGCGATCGCCACGAAGTTGCGGTCGCCGCCGAACCGATCGACGTTGGCGCGTGCCCAGGCGATCGCGGTCTTCACGTCGGCGATGTGCGCCGGCCACGGATTGTGCGGGGCCACCCGGTAGTCGATGGACAGACACACCCAGCCCTTTTCGGCCAGATGGGACATCAGCGCGTAGCCCTGCAGCATCCGGCTGCCGTGCACCCAGGCTCCGCCGGGCACGAAGATCATCACCGGTGCGGGCTGGGCGGGCAGGTCGTCGCGGCGCCACACGTCGAGGAGTTGGGTCGCGCGCGGGCCGTACCGCACCGACGTCCGGTGCACGTGGCGGCGGTGCTCGCGCATCTTCCAGACCGGCGGGGTGCGCTCGGCGGCCGGCCACTCGATCTCCAGATCCTTGGCCCCGACCACCCCCCGCAGTGCCGCCTCGGTGACCGCGTTGGTGCAGTCGCGTTCCTGCTGCTTCTTCTCGGCGTCACTGGGCGCTACCAGCGACTTCGCCAGCGCGCCGACGAAGTCCGGGGCGTGCCGGGTGCCCCAGATCCCCGCAGCGGTCAGAGCGCCAAGGGGCTCAAGATGTTTCCCGATCACGGGCAGCGACGCCGAGGCCACGCTCATCGCCAGCATGTAGTCGGAAGGCCCCGCATTCAGCAACCATTTCAAGCGCGTGGTGAGAGTGGGCCCGGGATACCGGATGTCCGGCCGTTCCGTCATTTCGCGAGCGTACCCCCGAGTAGGTAATCGAAACGACACTCTCAGCGAAGTTGTCTACTCATGTTTTCGCTGTGGCCAATTTGTGACTGTTGTCACATGCTCGGCCCGGGTGTGACGCGCGATAACGTCGGTTCCCGACCGTCAACTTCAGCAGTGAGGCCCCACCCCGTGCGTAAGACGCCCGCGTCCAAGCTTGCCATCACCGACGACCACCAGGACCTCGCCGCGGCGGTGTCCGGCCGGCTCAACCGGCTGCAGGCGCCGGCCAAGGCCCGCGCGACGCTCGACGGCGGCGATCCCGGACCGGCCGACATCTGGTCGGCGGCAACCGAACTCGGTTGGACCGGGCTGGCGCTGCCCGAGGACGTCGGCGGGTCGGGGTTCGGCCTGGCCGAGCTCGCGGTCGTGGTCGAGTGCCTGGGCCGCCAGCTCGCGCCCGGCCCGTTCCTGGCCTCGGCGGCCGCCGCGGTGGTGGTCGACCGGTGTGCGCCTGGACCGGTCCGGGCCGCGCTGCTGCCGGGGCTGGCCGACGGGACGACGATCGCGGCGCTCGGCGTGTCGGGCAACGTCACCGTGGGGGTGGGCGGCGATCTGACGGTGTCGGGACAGAGCCCGGCGGTGCTCGGCGCGCCGGACGCGGCGCTGTTTGTGCTGGTCGCCGGCGACGATGTGGTGCTCGTCGACGCCGATGACTCCGTGCCGGTCACTGCGCTGGACAGTCTGGACACCACCCGCCGCCTCGGGACCGTGTCGCTGAGCGACGTCCCGGTGGCCGGGGACCGGGTGCTGCGCGGGGCCGCCCGCGACGCCAGGACGGTGTGGCGCATCCTGACCGCGGCCGAGGCCGTCGGGGTCAGCTGGGCGGCGCTGGACATGGCCGTCGAATACGCCAAGGTGCGGGAGCAGTTCGGCCGCACCATCGGCACCTTCCAGGCCGTCAAGCACCACGCCGCCGACATGCTCGTGCACGCCGAGGCCGCGACCGCCGCCACCTGGGACGCCGCCCGCGCCGAGGATCTGGACAGCGCCTGGTTCGCCGGCGCGGTGGCCTCCGTCCTGGCCAACCGCGCTCAGGTGTTCAACGTGCAGACCAATATTCAGCTGCACGGCGGCATCGGGTTCACCTGGGAGCACGACGCGCACCTCTATCTACGTCGGGCCCGCACGCTGGCCGCGCTCGCCGCCGGTGGCGTCGACCCGGTACTCGACGTGGTCGACGCCCAGCGTCGCGGCCTGGCCCGCGGGGCGTCGTTCTCGCTGCCGTCCGAGTCCGAGCGCTACCGCAGTGCGGCCCGCGAGGCGGCGGCCGAGATCCGGTCGCTGCCCGCCGACCGGCAGCGGGACCGCCTCGTCGACTCCGGATATCTGGTGCCGCACTGGCCGAAGCCGTGGGGCCGCGGCGCCGATGTGCTCGAACAGCTGGTGATCGAGGAGGAGTTCGCCGGTGTCGAGCGCCCCGACATGGGGATCACCGGGTGGGTGGCGCTGACGATCGCCCAGGCGGGCACCGAGGAGCAGCGGGAACGCTGGGTCGAACCGGTGCTGCGCGGGCAGGTGATGTGGTGTCAGTTGTTCTCCGAGCCGGGGGCCGGTTCGGACGCCGCGGCGGTGCGCACGGCGGCGCGCAAGGTCGACGGCGGCTGGCGGGTCACCGGACAGAAGGTGTGGACCAGCCTGGCGCACCTGTGCCAGTGGGGACTGGCCACGGTGCGGACCGACCCGGACGCCGCCAAACACGCCGGGGTGACGATGATGGCGATCGACATGACCGCCGACGGTGTCACGGTCAACCCGTTGCGCGGGCTGACCGGTGACTCGCACTTCAACGAGGTGTTCTTCGACGACGTATTCGTCCCGGACGCCGACGTCGTCGGGGACGTGAACAGGGGCTGGCTGGTCGCGCGCGCGACGCTGGGCAACGAGCGGATCTCCATCGGCGGCGGCTCCGGCGGACCCACCGGCACCACCGCCGACGACCTCGTCGCGCTGCTCGACGGCACGCCGGAGACCTCGGCGGGATACGTCCGCCAGGCGGGCGAGGTGATCGCCGAGCTGCACACCCTGCGGCTGCTGAACCTGCGCCGGGCCACCCGGGCGATCGCCGGCGCCGAACCCGGACCGGAGGGCAACGTGACCAAGCTGCTGGTCGCCGAGTCCGGCCAGCGGCTCACTGAACTCGCGGTCGAACTGGCGGGCGCCGCCGCGGTGACCGGGCAGAACCCGCGACTGACCCTGAGCTACCTCGGCAACCGGGCCATGACGATCGCCGGCGGGACCTCGGAGATCACCCGGAACACCATCGCCGAGCGAATCCTCGGATTACCCCGGGACCCGCTGCTCCGCTGACCAATACTGGGCGGATGCCCCGCGTCCACTTCCATCCCGAGCTGCGCAGCAGCGCCCGCATCCTGCCCCGGCAGATGATCACGCCCGTCACGCTGCCGTTCATGCGGGCGGCGTCCCGGCTGATGTGGCGCGGCAAGGACGCCCCCGAGGACATCGAGGTGCTCGACCTCTCCTCCGGTGTCGGGGTGCGGTTGTTCCGGCCGCGCGGGGTGGCGCCGGGCCCGGGGCCGGCGCTGCTGTGGATCCACGGCGGCGGCTATGTCATCGGCGACGCCGCCCAGGACGACGTGCTGTGCCGCCGGTTCGCGCAGGAACTCGGCGCGACGGTGGCGTCGGTGAACTACCGGCTGGCGCCCGAGCATCCGTATCCGGTGCCGGTCGAGGACTGCTACGCGGCCCTGAGCTGGCTGTCGGGGCTGCCGTCGGTCGATCCGGCACGCGTCGCGATCGCCGGGGCGAGCGCCGGCGGCGGGCTGGCCGCCGCGCTGGCGCTGCTGACCCGCGACCGTGGCGAGATCGCCGTGGCCGCACAGGTTCTGGTGTATCCGATGCTCGACGACCGCACCTCGCAGCGCAAGGATCTGGACCACCCCGGGCACCGGCTGTGGAATCAGTCCAGCAATCGTTTCGGCTGGCGCGCCTATCTGGGTGACGCGGACCCGGGCGAAGCGGTTCCGGCCCGCCGCGACGACCTGGCGGGCCTGCCGCCGGCCTGGATCGGTGTCGGCACCCTGGACCTGTTCCACGACGAGGACCTCGCCTACGCGGAGAGACTGCGCGCGGCGGGCGTGCCGTGCGAGGTGATGGTGGTCGACGGCGCGTTCCACGGGTTCGACGGCATCGCGCCGAAAGCGTCGGTGTCGCAGAAGTTCTTCACCGGTCAGTGCGCGCTGCTGCGTACCGCGTTCGCACCGACGGCGGCCTGACGCTCAGCGGCGTTCGTAGACGAGCTCACCGCCGATGACCGTGGCGGCCACGACGCCGGCGTCCGGTTCGGCGGGTAGATCGCGCGGTGCGACGGCCAGCACGCACAGGTCGGCCGGCGCGCCGGGCGCGATCCGGCGGGGCACCGCGGGCCGATCCGGCTCACCGAGGAACATCGTCAATGCCGTTGTCGCGCTGATCCGTTCACGCTCGCCCAGCACCCGGCCGGAGGGGGTGGCGCGGTGCACGGCCGCGCGCATCGCCGCCCAGGGATCGAGGTCGCCGAACGGCGCATCGGTGGACAGCGCGACCGGCACCCCGGCACGCGAGAGCGAGGCCACCCGCCACAGTTCGTGATGCTCGGCGGGGTCGACGTCGGCGAGGTACTGCTCACCGCGCTCGGCGACGAAGTTCGGCTGGGTGACCACGGTGACCCCGATGTCCGCGAGGTCGGCCAGGCTCGCCTCGGGCACCACCGCGGCGTGCTCGATGCGGTCCCGCCGATGATTTCCGTTGGCGCGCAACGCCGCCAGTGTCACCACGAGCTGGGCGGCGGTCACGCAGTGCACCGCGACCGGTATGTCGCGGGCGTGCTGTTCGGCGATCCACCCGCTCAGCGCGTCGAGGTCCAGTGCGTCGTCGTGCAGGATGCGCTTGCCCGGGGCCAGCCACCGGACCTGCTGACGCATTCTGCGGCGCAACTCCCCGGGATCCTCGAGATCCGGTGTGGCGTCGGTGACCCCGGTGACGCCCAGCGCGCACAGCCGTGCGCTCAACCCGGCGAGGTCGGGGGTGCTGCGCAGCGATGCGGCCCATCCGGGGTCGGCGCTGGGCAGTCGGCCGTCGGGGTGGTCGGCGCGCCCGATGCGCTGCAGCGCGGCGGTGTTCAGAATCCACTGCACGCCACTGCGGTGCTGGATGCGCACCGGGACCGGCGGGGCGAGTTCGTCGAGTACGTGCCGGTCCAGCGGTCCGGCGGCGGCGTCGTGGTAGCCGACGGCACGGATCCAGCCGTCGGGGCCTGCGGCGGCGCCGGCGAGGACGCGCGCGAGTTCGGCTCTGCTGCGCACCTCGTCGGGGCCGACCCGCACCGAGTGCAGCGCGGCCGCGGCCGCCCGCAGATGGAGGTGGTGGTCGTGCAGCCCGGGCAGCACCGTGCCGCCGGCCGCGTCGTACTCGGGTTCGCCGGGCCGGGCGGTCAGGCCGTCGGCCACCTCGAGAATGCGCTCGCCGACGCGGATGTCGGCCGCGGTGCCGTCGAGCAGGGTGGCCCGCCGGATCAGCATGTCGCGGCCAACCGACTGTCGACCAGCCGGTCGACGACCTCGTT
>NZ_BCRS01000199.1 GCF_001552715.1 Mycolicibacterium vaccae NBRC 14118 = CIP 105934
GGACATCGAGATCTCCACCAGTTCGCCGCCGCCGCGGGCCTGCGACTGCAGGACCGCGAGCGCGGCGTGCAGGCCGGTCAGCGGGTCGGCGATCGCGTCGCCGCAGAACCGGGGCGCCTGCGCGGTGCCGCTCACCAGCCCGCCGGATACCGCCGCGTCGTCGCCGAACGCGACCCAGTCGGCGCGCCCGTCCGCGGTGCCGTGCCCGGTGATGCGCAGCCAGGTCCGGCCCGGGCGGCCCGACACCTGCTGTGGCCCCAGCCCGCGGCGCTGCAGGGCTGCCGGCCGGGAGGATTCGATCACCACATCGGCCGCCGACAGCAGCCGGCGCAGACGCTCGGGTTGCGCGAAATCGGCGTGGTAGGACAGTTTTCCGGCGTTCACCCAGTCGAAGAAGGCCCGCGGACCCTGCCGTGTGCCGTCGGGTCGTGCCGCACTCTCCACCTTCACCACGGTGGCACCCGCCTGCCCGAGCAGCCGGCCGCACAGCGGGCCGGCCCACATCGCGGACAGGTCGGCCACGAGCAGACCCGACATTGCGGCCGGCCCAGCAGCCGGACCGATCTCGCGGTGAACCGGTGCGGCAGAGGTCGTTTCGCCGAGCACGCCCACCGGCAGGCCGAGCAGCCGGGCCCGCTCGGCGAATTCCTCCACACCGAGGTCGCGCACACACCGGGCGACGACCGGCCACGGATCGTCGCCGACGGAGTCGGTCCGGGCCAGCGCCGGTACGGCGGCGATGTCGTCGGCCCGCGACAGGGTCAGCGCACACCAACCGTCGCGCGCGTCCAGCAGCCGGGTGGCGCCACCGGCGGAGATCCGGTGTGCGGCCTGCAGTCCGAGCAGGGCGGCCCGACCGCCGAGCAGTTCGCCTGCGTCGACGGCGATGCCCGCACGGGCGGCCACGTCGCGGGCGACCGAGCCGGCCCGCTCGAGCACCGCGGCGGGGATTCGCACGGACGTCATCACCCCATTGTGGTTCAGGGGGCCGGTGCGCCGGCGACGACGTCGACCAGGCCCCACCGCAGCGCGGTGGCGGGATCGATCGAGCGCCCGGACAGCACCAGATACGCGGTGCGCCACCGCCCGATCCGCCGGGTGATGCTGACGGTGCCGCCGGCGCCGGGGATCAGGCCCAACGCCAGTTCGGGCAGGCCGAGCACCGCGTCGGGACGACACGACACCGTGCCGCAGAACGCGGCCATCTCCAGGCCGCTGCCCTGCACCTGGCCGTGGATCTCGGCGCGGCAGGCCCGGCCCAGCCGCGCGGTGATCTCGGCGAGCACCAGCGCCGGGCTGTGCCGGGTGCGGGCCAGGTGGGCGGCGGCGGGGTCGGTGAACGAGCCGAACTCGGCGAGGTCCCCACCGCTGCAGAACGACGGACCGTTGCCGGCCAGCACCACCTCGTCCACCGACGGATCCAGTCGGGCCACCTCGAGGGCGTCCAGCAGGGCGGCCCTGGCATCGGTGGAGAACGCGTTGTGCCGCTGCGGCCGGTTGAACCGGATGACCAGGCGGCCGCCTTCGCGCTGCGCCACCACGGGATCCGGGGTGACCGGAACCTGCGCCGGGCCGCGCTCGGTCAGCCAGCGGGCGAACTCCGGACCCGACTGCAGGGTCGAGTAGGCCAGCGATTCGGTGATCACCCCGGCGAACACCGGCCCGGCGGGGTCGAGCGCGCGCAGCACGTCGTCGCAGACCGCGGCCGCCTGCGGCCACCGGTCGCAGCGCTGC
>NZ_BCRS01000200.1 GCF_001552715.1 Mycolicibacterium vaccae NBRC 14118 = CIP 105934
GGCCCGCTGCGGCGTGGGCGCGGGCGCCTCGTTCGCCGCGCCGGCCGGCGCCGCGACCCCCATCGTCATACCGAACGCCAGACCCGCGGTGACTACGGGCACGAAAATCTTCTTCAGCAACATCAGATCCCTTGGTTTCGAGTCCCTATCACCTTAATCAAAGGCACACAGGCACTTCACAGCCCAAGGTCACGATTCACTTACAAAAGCGTGCGTCAGCAGCCGTTCGCGGGCCGCGCCAACGCGAACGTCACCGTCCGCGGCTTCTCGCCGACCTGCACGGTGCTGTCGGCCGACGGCGACTGCCCGCACACCACCCAGTTCGTGTAGTTGTAGACGACCTGGTTGAACTGCCGGTCGTAGACGTTGAACCTGACGTTCTTCTCCCCCGCAGCCGCGATCACACTGTCGACTGCGCTCTGCAGGATCTCCTCACGCACCCCCGGCATCGTCCAGGTCTCCGCATCCTGCGCCGCCGCGACCGGCGCGACGACCCCCCCGCCTGCGGCGAACACTCCCACGGTCGCCGCCGCGACCGCGATGCTGCGCCAATTCCCCTTGAGTTCCATGCGAAAAGCTTAGAGGCAGCGCGGTATCCCGCCAATGGCTTCCATGGCGATTCGCCCAGGCGGGCGCCTGGGCGAATCGCCACGTCCTCCCCTACGCCCCGCAGGCCTCCCCGCCGGGTCGCTCGACCAGAAGCGTCACCGACTTCGTCTTCTCCTTCGACAGCTCGCTGCCCGCCGACGGCGACTCACCACAGACCACCCAGTCCTCAAGGTTGTAGACCGCCTCATGGTTGGGAGCCACCGTCTTGAAGGTCAACGCCTTGTTGTCCACGACGCCCTCGACCTCGTGCTCGGCCTGGAACAGCACCTTGTCCTTCACGTCGGGCATCACCCACGGCGCGTCCGGTTCCTTGTACTGGATCAGCGCATCGTCTGCGTGTGCCGATGCCGGGCCCGCAGTCGCGACCGCGCCGGCCGCAGCCGCGCACATGCTCACCGCCGCCACTAGTGCTCTGTTCATTGCCGGCCCCTTGCTGTCGTATGGCCTGCTCAGAGTAAGTCCGCCGGCGCTCGGCAGCCGGAATCCCAAGCACACCAGCAGGACTCACCCAGCGATCACGCAGCTTCGGCCCACGCGCACCAGTCTCGCCGCCGGGACCGGCAGACGTGACGTCGCACACGTTGTGTTGCCAATATCCGACGAGCGTGGAAGATAGCGAAGAACTGACACGAACCGCATGTCGGGATGCCGGGGGGGCAATTCGTGGTTACAAGGCTCGATCAATGGCGCGAATCGGAAAGTCGTCGACGCCGACGTGCACAACGAGCAAATCTTCGCCTGGACATCCAGGGGTTGCGCGCAGTCGCGGTCCTCGCGGTCTTCGCCCACCACCTGTGGGGGGTGCCCAGCGGCGGCTTCGTCGGCATCGACGTGTTCTTCGTGATCACCGGATTCTTCGTCACCGAGGGTCTGTTGCGGGCCGCGGCCGACGAGGGCACCCCGTCGCTGCGCCGGTACTACTGGGACCGGTTGCGCCGCATCGCACCCAGCGCGACGCTCGTCCTCGCCGCGACCGTCGTCGCCGCCGTCTTCGTGCTGCCGCCACCGGCGGCCCGCGACATCGGCATCGACGCGCTGTTCGCGTTCTTCTTCGTCGCCAACTGGCATTCCGCGGTCACCGGCACCGACGTGCTGAGCGCGGCCGACACTGCGTCGCCGCTGCTGCACTACTGGCCGCTGTCGATCGAGGAGCAGTTCCTGGTCCTCTGGCCGCTGGTGATCGTCGGGATCACCGCTATCGCGGTGCGTGGCGCCTGGAGCCATGACCGGTGGCTGGCCCGGATCGTCGCCGCCACCGGCCTGCTCGTCGTCACGTCGTTCGCCTGGGCGCTCTTTGCCACCTCGGCGTCCCCGGCCTGGGCCTTCCTCGACACCGCCGCGCGCGCTTGGGAACTCGGCGTCGGCGCGCTGCTGGCCACCGCGGTCGGGCCGCTGGCCCGCCTGCCCGAATGGCTGCGCCCAGTGCTGTCCTGGGCCGGGGTCGGGCTGATCGGCGTGAGCATGATCGCCCTCGACGGTTCGACCGGCTTCCCGGCCCCGTGGGTCCTGCTGCCGGTGACCGGCGCGGCGCTCGTCATCGCCGCCGGCGTCGGGCAGGAACCCACGCTGCAGGGGTTCCTGCGCAACCGGGCCATCACCTACGTCGGCGACCTGTCGTACTCGCTGTATCTGGTGCACTGGCCGGTGATCGTGCTGCTCGCCGCACTGATGGAGCCCAACGCGTACTACTACGCCAGCGTGCTGACGCTGACCCTCGGACTGGCCGTCGCGCTGCACCATCTCGTCGAGAACCCGCTGCGCTATGCGAGCCGCGACGGGTGGCGGCAGGCCCGCGAGGACATGCGGCACGGCCTCTACCACGCCGAACTGCGGACCAAGATCGCCGCGGTCGCCGCCCTGGTGCTGATCACGCTCAGCGTCATCAGCTACGCGATGCGCCCCGACGCGCTGGACAGCCCGCCGCCCGCCGATGTGGGCAGCTTCAGCCCATGAGCCGTGCGGTATCAGACAGGTATCATCTCGGCATGGGAATGACTCTGCGCCCGAACGGCGAACAGGCAGAGGCCCTGCGGCGACAGGCCGCCGCCGAGGGTCGGTCGATGCAGGCAGTCGCACTTTCGGCGATCGACGAGTACATCGACCGGCGCGCGCATAAGACGCGCGTCGCCAGCGAACTGCAGCGTGTCATCCGTGAAGAAGCCGGGCTCCTGGAACGACTGAAGGACGCGTGATCCACTACCTCGACCTCGAGGACCTGCTGGAAATCGCGCGCGCCGCCGTCGGCCCCGATGTGGCCGTGAGGGACTACGGCCTACTGGAGTCGGCACAGGCACGGCCACGGACGACAGTGCTCGGCGAAGACGCCTATCCGGACCTTCATCTCAAGGCTGCAGCCCTGTTTCAGTCGTTGGCGCGCAACCACCCGCTCGTCGACGGGAACAAGCGACTCGCGTGGACAACGTGCTTGACGTTCCTGGGCATCAACGGCCATTCCGTCCGCGCGCCAGAGGACGACCGGTTCGCGTTCGTCATCGATGTCGCGGCCGGGACGATCACCGATCTGGGCGAGATTGCGGCACGGCTGCACGCATGGGACACCGGACCTGACTGAGTCCGGTGCAACCTGTCACGCCATCGACCAAAACCAGTCTCCACCTCCCCGGTAGGCTCGGGGACGTGCCACTACCCGCTGATCCCAGCCCCGCCCTGCAGTCCTACGCCCACCCGGAACGGCTCGTCACCGCCGACTGGCTGTCGGGCAACCTCGGCCGGCCCGGGCTGGCCATCGTGGAGTCCGACGAGGACGTGCTGCTCTACGACACCGGCCACATCCCCGGCGCGGTGAAGATCGACTGGCACACCGACCTCAACGACCCGCACGTGCGCGACTACATCACTGGCGAGCAGTTCGCCGAGCTGATGGACCGCAAGGGCATCTCCCGCGACGACACCGTGGTCATCTACGGCGACAAGAGCAACTGGTGGGCCGCCTATGCGCTGTGGGTGTTCACCCTGTTCGGCCACCCCGATGTGCGCCTGCTCGACGGCGGCCGCAACCTGTGGATCTCCGACGGCCGCGACACCACCCTCGACGTGCCGACCAAGCAGACCAGCGGCTACCCCGTCGTGGAACGCAACGACGCACCGATCCGCGCGTTCAAAGACGACGTGCTGAGCATCCTCGGCAAGCAACCCCTGATCGACGTGCGCTCCCCGCAGGAGTACACCGGCGAACGCACCCACATGCCCGACTACCCCGAAGAGGGCGCGCTGCGCGGCGGCCACATCCCGACCGCGGTGTCGATCCCGTGGGCCAAGGCCGCGTTGGACAACGGCAAGTTCCGCAACCGCGCCGAGCTCGACGAGCTCTACGGGTTCCTCTCTCCCGAGGACCACACCGTCGTGTACTGCCGCATCGGTGAACGCTCCAGCCACACCTGGTTCGTGCTGACCCACCTGCTCGGCCTGCCCGGCGTGCGCAACTACGACGGCTCCTGGACCGAGTGGGGCAACGCGGTGCGCGTGCCCGTCGCGGTCGGCGAAGAGCCCGGCGAGGCGCCCGGCTCCGCATGAGTGACATGCCGGCCCCGCTGGCCGAGGTGGTCTCGGACTTCAAAGAAGTTGAGGGACAGGACAAGCTGGCCCTGCTGCTGGAATTCGCCGGAGAGCTTCCACCGCTGCCCGCCGAGCTCGAAGAGGCCGCGATGGAACCGGTGCCCGAGTGCCAGTCGCCGCTGTTCCTGCACGTCGACGCCGACGACCGCGCCCGCGTGCGGCTGTACTTCAGCGCACCGGCCGAGGCGCCGACCACCCGCGGGTTCGCCGCGATCCTGGCCACCGGCCTGGACGGGCAGTCCGCCGACGACATCCTGGCCGTGCCCGACGACTTCTACACCGACCTCGGCCTGGCCAAGCTGATCAGCCCGCTGCGACTGCGCGGCATGTCGGCGATGCTCGCCCGGATCAAGAACCGGCTCAAGTGACCCACCCCGTCGCGAACCCCCGTTAACATCGTCCCCGCGGGAGCACTCCCGCCGGCGGTGAAGATCCACTCGTAGTTGGGCTCTTGATGACGGACGCACTCGATGCCGCGGTTGCCGGCGCCGGGCTCGTCCCTGCCTTCCAGACTGTCGTGTCCCTGCCCGACGAGAGGCCCGTCGGCTACGAGGCGCTCGCCCGCTGGCCCTCGATGAACGGCGTGACACCCCAGGACGTCTTCGGGCACGCCGGACGAACCGGCCGGCTCGATCTACTCGACCGCGAATGCATCTGCGCCGCGGCGCGCGGGGCGCTGCACGGCCCGTCGACCGACGGGATGCTGCTGCTGCTCAACTGCGAGCCCGCGACCGCCCACGTGGACCCCCGCTCCGAGGAGGCGCTGGCCGCGGCCGCGGAGAAGTTCCACCTCGTCTTCGAGCTCACCGAGCGCGGACTGCTGGCCGACCCGCGGGCTCTGCTGCGCAAGGTGTCTGAGCTCCGCGAGCTCGGCTTCGCGATCGCCCTCGACGACATCGGCGCCCACCGGGACTCGCTGGCGCTGCTCGACATCGTCGCGCCCGACATCCTCAAACTCGACCTCGGACTGATCCAGCATCAGGCCGACCGGCATCAGGCGCGTACCGTCGCCGCGGTCATCGCCCATCACGAACGCACGGGCGCAACGATTATCGCCGAGGGGATCGAGACCGACGCCCACCTCGAGCAGGCGCTGGCCTACGGCGCGACGCTGGGCCAGGGATACCGGTTCGGCCGGCCCGCCCCGCTGACCGAACCGGCCCTGCCGTATCCGCGGCCGACCTCACAGGCCTGGTCCGCGCCGACGTCGGGGCATTCTGTCTTCCAGACCTCGACACGCGGCATCGCGTCCCGCGTCGTGCGGAAACCCGTGCTGCTCGAACTGTCCCGGCACATCGAGCGGCTCGCACTGAGCGCCGACAGTCCGCCGATCGTGCTGGCGACGGTCCAGCAGCGCCTCAACTTCAACGCCGCGACACGCGCCTTGTACACCGGGATCGCCCGCCGGTCGCCGCTCGTCGCGGTGTTCGGCCGCGACATCCCCGACGATCCCGGACCCGGCATCCGGGGCGTGCGTCTGGACCCGGACGACCCGGTGACGCAGGAATGGATCGTGGTGACGATCGGCACGGACAACGCCGCCGCCCTGATCGCCCGCGAACTACCGACCACCGGAGACAACCGGGATCGCAGCTTCGAACTCGCCGTCACGTTCGACCGCCGCCGCGTGGCCGACACCGCGCGCAGCCTGCTGGACCGGCTGCCGTCGGCAACCTCGCTTTACAGCACCGCCGGCGCCGGATGAGGGTCTGGCGACACGGCTCGTCCGATGCGCAAACAGATTTAATGTTCTGTTCATCGACGGGCACGCTGACCGCTAGTCTCTAGCTAACGCTCCACCGCCCGTGTCGGGGGCTTCGAGTGGCAGAGATTTCTGGGATCTGAGCGGGGGCTTCGTGGGGGCGATCAGGCGTTGGTGGCACCAGCCGGATCAGTACGACTGGCTGTCCAGCTACATGCACGCGCGGAGCTTCGCGCGTCCGGCCCAGGTCCTGATGGCGGTGATCGCCGCGTCGGGGGCGCTGGTTCCGGCCAACGCGCTGTGGGGTCCGGCACCGACCAATCACGCCGTGCACATCGCCCTCAGCGCAGTGGCCGGCGCCGTCGGACTGGCGTATGCCGTGCTGTGGCTGACCCGCTGGCCCACCCGCAACCAGTCCATCGGGTTCGCCGTGTGCATCTGCGTGTGCATCGGGCTGGGCAGCCTGACCGCCGCCGACCCCGAACTCGGGCTGATGTCGTGCGCGGCGCTCGCCGTCACCGGCGGCTACCTCGCCTTCTTCCACTCCGCGCGGCTCGTCACCGCCAACCTCACGGTCGCGCTCGCCGTCGCCGCGGTCCACGTCCTGCAGATGGCCGCCGACGGCCAGGCCGTGCTCGGGCTGACGATGTTGTTCCTCGTCCTCGAACTCAACGCCGGCGTCCCACTGGCCATCCAGATCATGGTGCACGCGCTCGGCATCGACCTGATCCAGTCCGACCGGGACCCGCTGACCGGCCTGCTCAACCGCCGCTCGTTCGAACGCGCCGTCGTCGCCGCCGTGCTCGACGGCCAGCGCACCGGCAGCTTCCTGACGTTCGCGATGATCGACCTCGACCGCTTCAAACAGCTCAACGACACCCTCGGCCACAGCACCGGCGACGACGCGCTGGTGTCGGTGGGCAGGCAGCTGTGCACGCAACTGCCCAGCTCCGCGATCGTCGGCCGCGTCGGCGGCGAGGAGTTCCTGGTCGCCGACGTCATCCCCACTCCGGTCGCCGAATCCCTCGGTGAGCAGGCCCGCAAAGCGGTCAGCTCGACCCGCTACGAGCTGACCGGCAGCGTCGGCACCGCAAGCGTCCCGGTCGCCTCACTGAACGCAGGCAACATCGTCGACGCCCTACAGTGGCTGACCGCCCAGGCCGACGTCGCGATGTACAGCGCCAAACGCGCCGGCGGTGACCGGGTGCGCCACCACACTCTCGCGCGGCGGGCCGAACAGGTCAGCCCCCGGGAAGACGCGCCCCAACGACCGTAGACAGCGCCCCAGGGTTACCGGCGGGTAAGGGACCGGCTCGCCGACACTCGAATTGGGACGCATAAACTTCGCGAGTTATCTTCTTTAAAAAGCTCTTAAAGATTCATGCCATCAGGAGGCGCAGTGGCCAGTCACGCCAGCTCAAAGATCTCCAAGGTGCTAGTCGCCAACCGCGGGGAGATCGCCGTCCGGGTCATCCGTGCAGCAAAAGACGCCGGTCTGCAGAGCGTGGCGGTCTACGCCGAGCCTGACGCCGATGCACCCCACGTGCGGCTCGCCGACGAGGCGTTCGCCCTCGGCGGCCAGACTTCCGCCGAGTCCTACCTCGTGTTCGAGAAACTGCTCGACGCCGCCGCCAAGTCCGGCGCCAACGCCATCCACCCCGGCTACGGCTTCCTCTCCGAGAACGCCGACTTCGCCCAGGCCGTCCTCGACGCCGGCCTGATCTGGATCGGCCCCAGCCCGCAGTCCATCCGCGACCTCGGCGACAAGGTCACCGCCCGCCACATCGCCGCGCGCGCCCAGGCGCCGCTGGTGCCCGGCACCCCCGACCCGGTCAAGGACGCCGACGAGGTCGTCGCGTTCGCCAAGGAGTACGGCGTTCCGGTCGCCATCAAGGCCGCCTTCGGCGGTGGCGGTCGTGGCATGAAGGTCGCCCGCACCCTCGAAGAGATCCCCGAGCTGTTCGAGTCGGCCACCCGCGAAGCCGTCGCCGCCTTCGGCCGCGGCGAGTGCTTCGTCGAGCGCTACCTCGACAAGCCGCGCCACGTCGAGGCCCAGGTCATCGCCGACACCCACGGCAACGTCGTCGTCGCAGGCACCCGCGACTGCTCGCTGCAGCGCCGCTTCCAGAAGCTCGTCGAGGAGGCCCCGGCGCCGTTCCTGACCGAGGCCCAGCGCAAGGAGATCCACGAGTCGGCCAAGCGCATCTGCAAGGAGGCCGGCTACTACGGCGCGGGCACGGTCGAGTACCTGGTCGGCCAGGACGGCCTGATCTCGTTCCTCGAGGTCAACACCCGCCTGCAGGTGGAGCACCCGGTCACCGAGGAGACCTCCGGCATCGACCTGGTGCTGCAGCAGTTCAAGATCGCCAACGGCGAGGCCCTCGACATCACCGAGGACCCGACCCCGCGCGGCCACTCCTTCGAGTTCCGCATCAACGGCGAGGACGCCGGCCGTGGCTTCCTGCCCGCCCCCGGCCCGGTCACCAAGTTCGAGCCGCCCACCGGCCCCGGCGTGCGCATGGACTCCGGCGTCGAGTCCGGCTCCGTCATCGGCGGACAGTTCGACTCGATGCTGGCCAAGCTGATCGTCACCGGCGCCACCCGCGACGAGGCCCTGGCCCGTTCCCGGCGTGCGCTGGCCGAATTCAACGTCGAGGGCCTCGCGACCGTCATCCCGTTCCACCGCGCCGTGACGGCCGACCCCGCGTTCATCGGCGACGGCACCAAGTTCGACGTGCACACCCGCTGGATCGAGACCGAGTGGGACAACACCGTCGAACCCTTCACCGGTGGCGACCCCATCGACGAAGAGGACACCATCCCCCGCCAGACCGTCGTGGTCGAGGTCGGCGGCCGGCGCCTCGAGGTGTCGCTGCCCGGTGACCTCGCGATCAGCAACGGCGGCGCACCCGCCCACGGCGCGATCCGCAAGAAGCCCAAGCCGCGCAAGCGTGGTGGCGGCGGCGGCGCCGCGGCGTCCGGTGACGCCGTGACCGCCCCGATGCAGGGCACCGTGGTCAAGGTCGCCGTCGAGGAAGGCCAGACCGTGGCAGCCGGCGACCTGGTGGTGGTGCTGGAGGCCATGAAGATGGAGAACCCCGTCACCGCGCACAAGGACGGCGTCGTGACCGGGCTGTCCGTCGAGGCAGGTGCGGCGATCACCCAGGGCACCGTGATCGCGGAGCTCAAGAGCGCCGAGTAGATCCACATACCGAGAAAACGGGGCGTCATCATCGGATGACGCCCCGTTTTTGTCGTGGTCTGCAGGATTTTGGTGAAAGAAACCCTGCGGCTACCCGAGGGGACTATCGTTTGCCCCAGTTCGGCCCGCGGGTTGCTGGATGACCAGGCGGTCAAGGAGCCGAGGGGTGGGAACCGGCCCCGCTGCCACCGCAGCGGGGCCGTGCCATGTCCGGACCCCGCATGGCAAGCTGGCCGGGTGGAACCCGTCGAGATCAACGCCGGCACGTGGTACCTGCGCGCGCTGCGTGCCGACGACCGCGTCGACGACCGGCCCGCCCTCGCCGACCTCGGCGAGCACCGCCCCGACTACATCGATTCCCTTGCCGCGCAATGGGCTTCAGAGACCCTGTACTCCTGGGCGGTCTGCGAGCCGACCACCGGCGAACTGCTGGCCGAGGTGACGCTGAACCCGGCGACCGGCGTCGTCGCCACCCGCGCCCGGCCGGGTCACGACGACGCCGCCCGCACCGGCGCCGAGGCGGTGTCCCGCTTCGCGGCCGCCGTGCTGGGCTGAAGCGATCCGAGCGAATCCGGCGCGGTAAAGCACTCTCGGGGTGCGTGAGCGCGCCCGATTCCCGGAATTACGCTTCGTCGATGTCGTGTCCGGTGCCCAGGTCCGCACAGTCGACGGCCACGACGTCGTCGCGGCCGGCCAGGAACGGTCCCGCCCCGACATCCCCGGACAGTGTGTCCAGCAGCGCGGGCCAATGCCTGCGGGCGATCGCCACCGGATGCCCCGGCCGCGTGCCGTAGCGTGCGCGGGCCAACCCGGACGCCGACCTGCGCGCCGCGGCCAGCACCCGCC
>NZ_BCRS01000201.1 GCF_001552715.1 Mycolicibacterium vaccae NBRC 14118 = CIP 105934
GCGGTGACGATGGCGGCGGCTGCGGCGGCCGCCATCAGCAGCGGTGCGCGGAAAGAGTTCCTGATCATGGGTGGACCTTTACCTTCTCTGCCGCGTTTCAAACGTCACAGGCTGTCAAACGCTGCGGTGACCCACGATCGTTCGAGATTGCTGAACGGTATGTGTTGAAAAATCACGTGGACCGCAACGGTGCTTTTCACGTTCAATGCCATCCATGGCGAGTGAACAGGCACGCACCGGCGCCCTCATGGCGGTGGCCGCGATGGTCTGTGTGCAGCTCGGGCTGGCGATCGCCGTCACCCTGATCGACGAGATCGGCGTCGACGGCGTCGCCTGGCTGCGGCTGGCATGGGCGGGCATCCTGCTGCTGATCATCGTCCGCCCACGCCGGAAAGCCTTCACCGTCAAGAGCTTCCTGCTGTGTGTGGTGCTCGGGGTGGTCACCGCCGCGATCACCGTGCTGTTCATGGCCGCGGTGGCGCGCATCCCGCTCGGCACCGCGAGCGCGCTGGAGTTTCTCGGCCCCCTCGGCGTCGCGGTCGCGCGTGGCCGGGGACAGGGCCGGTGGGTCTGGCCGGGATTCGCGGCGGTCGGTGTGCTGCTGCTGACCCAACCGTGGAGCGGAGCTGTCGATCCGGTCGGGGTCGGATATGCCCTCGCCGCGGCGGTCTGCTGGGCCGGGTACATCCTGCTCACCCAGAAGGTCGGCGACGACGTGGCAGGTATCAACGGACTGGCGGTCTCGATGCCGGTAGCCGGCCTGGCCGCCACCCTGGCCGTCGGCCCCGCCGTCTTCGACCGGATGACCCCGCAGATCCTGCTCATCGGGGCCGGGCTGGCGATCCTGCTGCCCGTGGTGCCGTTCGCACTGGAAATGCTGGCGTTGCGCCGGCTCACCGCCGCGGCGTTCGGCACCTTGATGGCGCTGGAACCGGCGTTGGCGATGGTGCTGGGCCTCGTGATCCTGCATCAGGTCCCCGGTGCGCTGGGCGTGGTCGGCATCGGGTTCGTGGTGGCGGCCGGGATCGGCGCGGCCCGTAGAGGTGCCCGCGCGGCGCCGGTGCCGCTCGAAGTCGGCTGAGCGCGGTTAGCGTGGATCGCATGTCCAGAGGAATCTTCGACTCGCCGCTCGTCGGCGTGGTCAACGCGGGGGCGGCACGCCTGATCGATGCTCCGGTGATCGGTCCACTGGTGCGCCGCAGCATGGTGGTGATCCGCTACACCGGCCGGCGCTCGGGTCAGACGTTCCAGACCCCGGTGAACTTCCAACGCACCGGCGGCGCGATCGTGATCAGGGTGCTGGCACCGGACAAGAAGACCTGGTGGCGCAACTTCACCGGCGACGGCGGACCGATCACGTTGATGAACTTCGACGGCGCCGACCGCGCCGGCCACGCGGTGGCCGAGCAGGACGGCCAGGGTCGGGTCACCGTGACCGTCCGGCTGACACCGTGACCCTGCCGAAGGCTCAGCCCTGGAACTTCTTGCGCCGATAGAGCGTGCTCACGCCGAGCAGCAGCAGACTGACCAGAAGGATCGCGGTGGCCAGCACGTTGATCTGCGGAGGCACGGCCGCCTTCACCGCCGCGTTCACATAGAGCGGGTAGGTCACCTCGGCGCCGCTGACGAAGTAGGTGATGATGAAGTCGTCGAGCGACAGTGCGAACGACAGCATCGCCGCGGCGACGATGCCGGGCACGATCAGCGGCAACGTCACCTTGAAGAACGTCCGCACCGGCCCGGCACCCAGATCCAGCGACGCGTCCTCCAGCGTCCAGTCGAAACCGCGGACCCGCGCACGGACCGTCATCGCGATGAAGCTGACCTCGAAGGCGATGTGCGACAACACGATCGTCAGGTAGCCGGCGGAGGTGTTGAAGTCCAGGAACAGCGTCAGCAGCGCCGCGCCCATCACCACCTCGGGTGCGGTCAGCGGTAGCACCAGGAAGGTGTCCACGGCGCGCTGCCCGCGCCACCGCTGTCGCACCAGCGCGATCGCGACCAGGCTGCCCAGCACCAGCGCGACGGCTGTCGACACCGCGGCCACATTGAGGCTGAGCTTGAGCGCCTGGGTCAGCGCCGGGTACTTGAAGGGGTCCAGCCAGTTGTCCAGCGTGAAGCCCTGCCACGTGTAGTTGAACTTGCCGGCCGGCTTGTTGAACGAGAACAGCACGATCACGAAGATCGGCAGGAACAGGTACAGCAGCACGAAGACCGCGGCCGCCCGCAGCGCTATGTCGCCCCACCGGTGGCGGGCGCGAACCTTCTTCGGGGTCGGATCCTGCTGGGCGGCGGTGGCCAGTGCGGCGCCTGCCTGGGTGGTCATACCAGATCCTCCGAACCCAGCGCCCGTGTGTAGAGGAGCACGCCGATCAGGATCAGCAACATCAGCCCCAGACTCAGCGCGGCCGCCGCCGGATAGTCCTTGACGACCAGGAACTGCTTCTGGATCACGTTGCCGATCATGGTGGTCTGGGTACTGCCGAGATAGTCGGCGTTGATGAAGTCGCCGACGGCCGGGATGAACACCAGCATGCTCCCGGCCAGCACCCCGGGCATCGCCATCGGCAGGATCACCTTGCCGAAGCTGCGCGGCGCCGACGAGTAGAGGTCCTGGGAGGCCTCCAGCAGACGCGGGTCGATCTTCTCCAGGCTGACGTACAGCGGCAGGATCATGAAGATGATCCAGTTGTAGGTCAGACCGCCGATGACCGCCCAGCTGGTGGACAGCAGCCGGCCCTCGTCAGGCAGCAGCCCGATGGCGCCCAGCGCGGTGACCACCCAGCCTTCGTCGGCCAGGATCGTCTTCCACGCAATGGTGCGGATCAGGAACGTGACGAAGAACGGCAGGATCACCAGCCCCAGGATCAGGTTCTTGAACCGGCCGGCCTTGAACGCGATGACGTAGGCCAGCGGGAACGCCAGCAACAGGCACAGCACCGTGGCGACGAACGCGTAGCCGAACGAGCGGAAGATCTGCTCGTGGTACATCGTGAACGCGTCGACGTAGTTGCCGAAGTCCCAGGCGAACGTCAGCGTCGGCATGAACACCGAGCCGCCGGTCTCCGACAACGAGGTGCGTGCCAGCGAGAAGAACGGCACCACGAAGAAGATCGCGAGATATGCGAGCGCCGGCAGGACCATCAGATACGGAGCGACCTTGCTCCGCTGACGGCTGCTGGTGGCGACACCGGCCATTTATGCTCCTCGCGTCCGCAGGGCCATTTATGCCCCTCGCATCGGCACTACCACCGCGTCAGCCGCCGGTGACGGCGGCGTACGCAGTGTTGAACTCCTGCGTCTGCTCGTCGGTCAGTGCCGCCCACGACTTCAGGTTCGCCTGCACCTCGGGCGACGGGTTGATCAGCGGGTTCTCCGCCGATGCAGGATCGACCTTGGCGAGTTCGTCGGTCATGTCCGAGAGTGCGGGCACGAACTGGGTGAACGCGACCAGCTTGGCGTAGTTGGCTCGGTCGTAGATGTAGTCGATCCACGCCTCGGCGGCCTTCTGGTTCTGCGTGGTGTACGGGATCACCATCGTGTCGACGAACCAGTCGCCGCCGGATTCGGGAACGATGAACTGCAGATCGGGGTTGTCCGCCTGCAGCTGCACGACGTCACCGGAGTACGCCTGCGCGATGGCGATGTTGCCTGCGGCCAGGTCGTCGGCGTAGTCGTTGCCGGTGAAGCGACGGATCTGACCCCTGTCGTTCTGTTCGCGGACCAGATCGACCGCCTGCTGAATGGACTCGGTGGTCGGATTCTCCGGCGAGTTGCCCTGCGAGAGCATGATCATGCCGAGGCCGTCCTGGACGTCGGAGAACAGACTGACGCGGCCCTTGAACGCGGGATCCCAGAGGTCGTCGATGGTGCGGATATCGCGTCCGGTGGCTGCCTTGTTGTAGGCGAGACCGACCATGCCGGTCATGTACGGCGCGGTGAACTTGCGGCCCTCGTCGATGCTCGAGTCCAACAGGTCCTGACGCAGATTCTTGCGATTGGGCACGCCGGCTTCGCTGATCTCATTGAGCCATCCCAGGCCCTTGACGCGCGCGGCCATGAACTCGGTGGGGATCACCAGGTCGGCGCCTATGTCCTGCTTGCGCGACAACGGCTCCTTGACCTTGGCGAACCACTGCTCGTTGTCGTTGAAGTCTTCTTTGTAGTCGACCGTGATGCCCGAGGCGGTCTGGAACGCTGCGATGAAACCGTCGGCCATATAGAGCGGCCAGTTGGAGACGCGCAGGGCGCCGCTGGCGGGGCCGCTGTCCTGTGACGTGGTGCTCGAGGTCCCACTGTCGGACCCGCACGCCGCCAGGAACGACGAACCGAGGGTCAGGCCCGCGGCGGCCGCGGCGCCACCGCCGATGAAGCGGCGACGCGAGGTGCGGCGTGCGGTCATTCGGGCCAGCAGGTGGGGATCGATGTCACGGGACATGTGCGGGTGCCTTTCGTCGGCTCCAGGGAAGGGGGTGGGGTCGGCAATCGGGAAGCGTGACTCAGGAGTCGTCGAGCATCTCTTCGAGGTCCTCGGTGGTGGGGATGTCGTCGCCGGGAAGCACCAGGGAGGCTTCCGGTGCCCAGCTGACGTACACCTCGTCGCCGGGGCGCAGCAGCGGCAGATCCTGCTCGGGGCCGACGTGGGCGATCACGGTCGAGTCGTCCGGAGCGGCCAGCGAGAGCCGCACCACCGGACCTTGGAAGGTCAGGTCGGTGACGGTGGCACGCACGCAGGCGACGTCACCGGTCGGCGCGTCCTGGGAGCCCGGGGTGACCCGGATGCGTTCCGGACGCACCATCAGGGTGGCGTGCCCGCCGGGCTCGATCGTGGTCTCGCCCGGGCGTGCCTTCAGCGTCGAGCCGAGAACGTCGATCTCGACGTAATCGCGGTTGGAGCGGCCGGTGCACCGGCCCGCCCAGAGGTTGGCCTGTCCGATGAAGCTGGCGACGAACACCGTCGCGGGACGGTCGTAGATCTCGGTCGGGCTGCCGATCTGTTCGACGTTGCCGGCGTTCATCACCGCGATGCGGTCACTCATCGTGAGCGCCTCTTCCTGGTCGTGGGTCACGTAGATGAACGTGATCCCGACCTCCCGCTGGATGCGCTTGAGCTCGAACTGCATGACGTGGCGCAGCTTCAGGTCGAGCGCTCCGAGCGGTTCATCGAGCAGCAGCGCGCTGGGGTAGTTCACCAGTGCCCGGGCCAACGCCACCCGCTGCTGCTGCCCGCCGGACAGCTGGGCGGGCCTGCGCTCGGCGAAGTCGGTCAGCCGGACGATCTCCAGCAGCTCGTCGACGCGCTTGCGGACCTCGCCTTTGCCGAGTTTCTTGCTGCGCGGGCCGTACGCGACGTTGTCCCAGACCGTCATGTGCGGGAACAGCGCGTAGTGCTGGAACACCGTGTTGACGTTGCGCTTGTTGGGTGGGGTCCTCGACACGTCGGCGCCTTCGAGGCGGATCGCCCCTTCAGTCGGGGTCTCGAATCCCGCGATCATGCGCAACGTGGTCGTCTTCCCACACCCGGACGGGCCGAGCATGGAGAAGAACTCCCCGGGCGCGATGGAGAAGTCGGCGTCGGCGACGGCCAGGTAGTCGCCGAAGCGCTTCGTGACATGGTCGATCTCGATCACCGGCGCGCCCTTGGGGCGGGTGGCCGCGGAATCCGCCGTCTGTTCTGCAGCGGTGATGTGTGTGCCGGTCAGGGCAGGTCCTCCTCGGGGACAGCCGTCGTGGCTGTGGGGTAAACCTTCGCGGATCTGACGGACCTATGCAAGTGATTCCGCAACGAATTTACATTTCGACAATGGATTCCTTCGTCACACCCCGGACTCGACGAGAGAATCCGCGCAGGAGAGCGCGCTGTACTGATGCCGGACCCCAGCAGGCATCGGCCGGGCTTCGTCGCTGTGAAGAGTTTCGCAGCTGGATGTCACGGTTCGGCGTCGTTTACGTCGAGGAGCTGGTGGGGTAGTGAAGACCCATGGCGAGTGTCGATGTGTCCGTGACATCCGATCTGAGTCCCGAGCAGGCCTGGGCCCTGGCCTCGGACCTGAAGCGGTTCGACGAATGGTTGACGATCTTCGCCGGCTGGAAGAGCCCGGTCCCGGCCGAGATCGACGTCGACACGCAGGTGGCGTCGTTGATCAAGGTCAAAGGGTTCCGCAACGTCATCAACTGGCGGGTGACCCGCTATGACGAGCCCAAGGAGATCGAGCTGGTGGGAACCGGCCGCGGCGGTGTGCGCATCGCGCTGTCGTTGCAGGTGGAGCCCGCGGGCGCTGAAGGGTCGTCGTTCGGGGTGGTTGCGGAGCTGTCCGGGGGACTGCTGTCCACTCCGGTGGGCAACGTCGTCGCCAAGGTGATCAAGGGCGACGTGCACCGTTCGGTGTGCAATCTCGCTGAACTGCGCTGACGCCTCCGGTCAGCCCCACTCGTGGTTCATGGCCCGGGTCTCCAGCCGGGCTTCGTCGGACTGCACCGCCCGCGGCCGTGACAGTGCGATCAGCACCATGGCGAGTGCCGCCGTGGCCGCGCCCAGACAGAAGATCAGCGTGAAACTGCTCTCGGCAGGCGTACCCGCCGCGGTGGTGTGCGCCAGCGCGACCGCCACGATCGCGGCTGCGGTCGAACTGCCGACCGTGCGGGCGATGGCGTTCATGCTGGTGGCCACGCCCGTCTCGCCGGCCTGGCTGGCCCCGACCACCAGTGCGGGCAGCGCGCCGTAGCCCAGGCTGATGTAGGCGTTGGCCAGGATGTTGGCAGTGATCACCTGCCACGGCGAGGTGTGCGCGAACGCGATGAACAGGAAACCCGCGATCCCGGCCAGAGCAGCGACCATCAGCACCGGCCTGGCGCCGAACCGGTCGATGAACCGGCCGCTGGCCAGCGCCACGATAAAGCCCGTGAGCGCACCGGGAAGCAGGTAGACCACGCTGGCCTCCAGGACGTCGGCGCTGAACCCGTAGCCGGCGGTGTCGCGGTCGATCTGGACGAACTGGGTCAGGCCCAGGAACGCGAAGTACAGCCCCATGCCGACGAACACCGTCGCCAGGTTGGTGAACAACATCGAGCGCTGCGACAGCATCCGGGTCGAGACCAGTGGGCGAGCCAGCCTGCGCTCCCAGAACCACCAGGCGATCAGCACCGCAACGCCGCCGCAGGCGGCGCCGATCGTGCGCGGCGAACCCCAGCCCCACGCGCCGGCCTGGGTGATGGCCAGCAGCAGCGATGACAGCCCCAGCGCCAGTCCGACCGCGCCGAGCCAGTCGATCGACCCGGGCGCGGTGCGCCGCCGGTCGGGCACGAGGGTGACCACGATGAGGATCACCAGCACCGTGAACGCGGTGGTCAGCCAGAACACCCGGTGATACCCGGCGTCGCCGCTCATCAGCAGGCCGACCACGACCAGCCCGGTTCCGCCACCGAAGCCGAGTGTGCCCGACAGCACCGCCATTGCGGACACCATCCGGTCGGGCGCCAGTTCCTCGCGCAGGATCGCAATGCAGATCGGGTACAGCGCGAACGACGCGGCCTGCAGCACCCGCGCGACGATGAGCAGTGCCAGTGACGACGTCACCGCGGCCAGCACCGAGCCGGCGAGGACGACCGCGAGCACGGCGAGCAGCACCCGTTTCTTGCGGTACAGGTCGGCGAGGCGGCCGATCAGCGGGGTGGTCGCCGCGGCGGCGAGCAGGTTGGCGGTGACCGCCCAACTGACTGCCACCATCGACACGTCGAGCTGGTCGGCGATGACGCCGAGCACCGGGACGACCGCGGTCTGCAGCACCGCGACCGTGAGCACCACGACGCTGAGCCCGACGACCAGCAGACGCGGCCGGCGGACCGGGTTGTCCTGCGCAGCTCCGGGCATTCCGGTGCCGGCCTGCGCCACGTCCGCTCCGTTCGTTAGCTGATCTTCAGTTCTTCCGATTATGGCGTCCGGCCTGCTGCCGGGGCCAATCGGTCGAGCGGGCTCCGGCGTCACGTGATCATCGGTTGTGGCTGGTCGAGCGTGACCTGCCGTGGTCGAATAAGGCGATGTCACAGGCAACCTCGTCGGACCCGTTGGCCGCGGACGTGTTCGTCGGACGCCGGCCCACCGGCGCCGGTGATCTTTCGGTCGAGACGCACGGCATCGCGCCTATTCCGGCCGATCACCGCTACGGAAGCGCCGGCCGGTTGTTCACCGTGTGGTTCGCCCCTCAGGTGAACATGACCGGCGTCTTCACCGGCACGTTGGCGATCGTGCTCGGTCTCGGGTTCTGGCTGGGCCTGCTGGCGATGGTGATCGGCACACTGCTCGGCGCGCTGGTCGTCGGCTACCTGTCGACCTGGGGCCCGCGCACCGGTGCCGGCCAGTTGCCGAACGCGCGCATGGCATTCGGCGGCACCGTCGTGGTTCCCGCTTCACTGCAATGGGTTTCGTCGATCGCATGGGACGCGCTGGTCGGTCTGTTCGGTGGCGAGGCGCTGTCCGCGCTGCTCGGTATCCCGTTCTGGGCCGCGGTGGCGATCGTGCTCGGGGTGCAGGGCGTGGTCGGTTTCTTCGGCTATGAGCTCATTCATCGGGTGCAGGCGGTGCTGACGGTCGTGCTGTTCGTCATGTTCGTGGTGTTCACGGTCAAGATCGTCGCCGGGAACGAGATCGTGGTGCCTGCCACGGTTTCCGGGCCCGACCTGGCCGGCGCGTTCGTTCTGGAGGTCACGATCGCGTTCAGCCTCGCCATCTCGTGGGCGCCCTACGCGGCGGACTTCAGCCGGTACCTGCCCGCCGACGTGTCGGCGGCGCGGGTGTTCGGCTGCACCGCCGCGGGGATCGCGCTCGGGTACGTGTTCGTTCAGGGGGTCGGGATCGCGGCGGCCGGTGTCGTCGGGGAGCACACCATCGACGGTGTCAGCACGGTGATGGGTGGCGGAATCCTCGGCGGCCTGGCGCTGCTGGTGATCGCCGTCGCGTCGGTGGGGTCGGGGGTGATGAACGACTACAGCGGATCGCTGGCGCTGCAGACCCTCGGGGTCCGGGTGCGGCGGCCGGTGTCGGCGGTGATCGTCACGGTGTTGGCGTTCGCGCTCGTCCTGTGGTTGCACGGGGCTGACACCGCGACCCGCTTCACCGATGTGCTCCTGCTGGTCAGTTACTGGATCCCGGCGTTCGTCGCCGTGGTCGTCGTCGACTGGCGGTACCGCACGGCGCGGCGCCGCACCCTCGATCCCGCGACCGAGACCACCGACCGGCGGGACGCGGTTGCCGCACTGGTGGTGTTCGTGCTCTCCTACGCCGCGGCGGTCCCGTTCATGAACACCTCGTTGTTCCAGGGTCCGGTGGCGGCGGCTTGGCACGGCGCCGACCTCGCCTACTTCGTCAACCTGGCGGTGGCCGCGGTGCTCTACGGAGGCTATCGCGCGCTGCGCCGCCGGTCGGCGCCGGACCGGTTCGGCTCGCCGTCGTCGGGGTACTGATCATGATGCGCGCCGCACCGCCGCGTCGCGCAGGCCGGAAAGGACCCCATGCGCCCGTTGACTCTCGCCAAGACCGCCGGGGCGGCGTTCGCCGCTGCCGCCGTCGGAGGACTGGCGACCCGCCCTGCCGTCCAGTCGACCTGGTACCGGCGCCTGCGTAAACCGGACTTCCAGCCGCCGAGCGCGGCGTTCCCGATCGTCTGGAACCTCTTGTACAGCGACATCGCCGCGGTATCGGCCTCCACGATCGACACCCTCGAGGCACGCGGGGACACCGGGCAGGCGCGCGCCTACGAGCGGGCGCTCGCGGTCAACCTCGTCCTCAACGCGGGCTGGAGCTGGGTCTTCTTCAACCGACGCATGCTCGGCCCCGCCGCGGTGGTCGCCGGGGCGCTGGCGGTCAGCAGCGCAGACCTCGCCCGCCGGGCCGGCGCGGTGAACGCGCCTGCC
>NZ_BCRS01000202.1 GCF_001552715.1 Mycolicibacterium vaccae NBRC 14118 = CIP 105934
GGGGCGGCGGAGGTGGCGGCTCGGTGACGGTGACCGTCTCCGGCGGGGGTGGCGGAGGAGGTTCCTCGGTCGTCGGCGGCGGTGGAGGCGGCGGGGTCGTGGTGGTGGTGAACTCGTCCTGGACCGGCGGCAGGGACGTGGTGCTCGGCGAAGGCGTGGCCAGGTTGTCCGTCTCGGACCGCGTCACCAGCACCGACACCGACACCACCAGCGCGATGGCGGCGACGATCGCGACGACGCCGACCACCCACGGCCACCGCGGTGGCGGAGGCAGCTCGGCGTCGGCGTTCGCGTCATAGCTGTCGTAGTCGTACAGCGACGCGTCGCCCGGCGTGTACTGCGGGCTGACGAACTGTTCGGATTCCGGCGCCGAGTAGGCGCGCGAATAGAAGTCGGTCTGGCCGGTATCGGGACTGCTGATGTCCCGGGTGGGGTCATCGGGGCTGGGCTGGTGGTCAGCCGGCCCCTCGTCGGGGAGGCCAGAGCTGCCAGAGTCCTGCCCGGGAGGATTCGGCCCGCTCATCTACGTCTATCCTTTTCGACTGCTTCTCCGGCACCGTGCGCCGGGGCGGCTCATGGCGCCTCGGCAACACTACCCAACGGCAGCATCCGATCGGACGGCTCGACGCGAGTTGCGGGCGAACTCATGCCCGATTGTGACCTTCGCGCCGACGCCGGATCAGTGCTTCTCGGGCCCGGTGTAGTACTCGAACACCAGCCCGGACACGGTGGCGATGACGAAGCAGACGCCGGCCACGATCAGCCACGGCAGCCACATGGCCAGGCCGACAGCGGTGATCGAACCGGACAGCGCGATGAAGATGGGCCACCAGCTGTGCGGGCTGAAGAAGCCGAGCTCGCCTGCGCCGTCGGCGATCTCAGCGTCCTCGTAGTCCTCGGGCCGGGTGTCCAGGCGGCGGGCGACGAACCGGAAGAACGTGCCGACGATCAGCGACAGGCCGGTGGTCAGCGCCAGCGCGGTGCTGCCTGCCCACTCGATACCGCCGGGCGAGAACATGTAGGTCAGCACCACGTACACCACGGTGCACAGGGCGAAGAACGCCGTCAGGAACTCGAACAACCTGGCTTCGATATGCATCTGCTGTCCTTACCTGCTCGCCTGGGGCAGCTCGGGCGCACCCTCACCGCGACGGGTGTCGAAAGGCTTGGTGGTGACCGCCAGCGGGGGCTGGTTGATCGCTTCCAGCGCTTCGGCATTCGTCTTCCCAGCGGAACGCTGATCGAGGTACGCCTTGAAGTCGTTGGGCTCCACCACACGCAGCTCGAAGTTCATCATCGCGTGGTAGGTGCCGCACATCTCGGTGCACCGGCCGACGAAGGCGCCGGTCTGATTGATCTCGCTGATCTGGAAGATGTTGTCGGAGTTGTTCTCCTTGGGATTGGGCAGCACGTCCCGCTTGAACAGGAACTCGGGCACCCAGAACCCGTGGATCACGTCGGCCGAGGCGATCTGGAACTCGATCCGCTTACCCACCGGAACGACCAGCACCGGAATCTCGGTGGAGGTGCCCAGGGTCTCGACCTTGTTGAAGTTCAGGTACGTGCGGTCCTCGGGGTTCTTGCCGTAGATCGCGCCGACCTGCTCGGTGCCGTGCTCGTCCACACCCTCGGGGCGCGAGGTCATGGCCTCTTTGCGCTCGTCGTCCACACCGTCATAGGTCAGCGTGCCGTCGGCGAAGTCGATCTTCTGGTAGCCGAACTTCCAGTTCCACTGGAACGCCGTGACGTCGATGACGACCTCGGGGTTGTCTTCCTTGTGCAGCATCCGCTCCTGCACGACCACGGTGAAGTAGAACAGCACCGAGATGATGATGAACGGGATGACCGTCAGCGTCAGCTCCAGCGGCATGTTGTAGCCGAACTGGCGCGGCAACTCGGTGTCGGTCTTCTTCTTGCGATGGAACGCCATCGTCCAGAACAGCAGGACGTAGACGATCGCACCGACGACCAGTGCTGCGATGACCGAACCGATCCACAGTTCGCGGTTCAGGTGAGCTTCCGGGGTGATGCCGTTGGGCCAGCCGAGGCCGAGCACCTCCGACCAACTGCATCCGCTGAGTAGCACCGCCGTCGTGCCCAAGAGCAGCGACAATGCCACCAACTTCACGCCGCGAGCGGACACGTTGGCGCCTCCTACTTAGTCGATTGACCGGCGGCCGGTCAGACGGCTGCATCGAATACTACGCAGCGTAGACCACGCCCCTGGCGCGACGCGAAGCGACCGGTGGATTAGGCATACTGGCGCGGTGTGCGGACTGCTTGCGCTGGTCACCGGCCCTTCCTCTGAGGTATCCCCCACCACTGTCGATGCGGTGTCGGGGGCCACCGCTCAGATGCGACACCGTGGCCCGGACGAGCCGGGCACCTGGAACGACGACCGGGTGGTGCTCGGTTTCAACCGGCTCTCGATCATCGACATCGCCCACAGCCACCAGCCGCTGCAGTGGGGCCCGCCGGAGGCGCCGAACCGCTACACGTTGGTCTTCAACGGTGAGATCTATAACTATCTGGAGCTCCGGGAAGCGCTGCGCTCCGAGTTCGGCGCGGTGTTCCACACCGACGGTGACGGCGAGTCGATCGTGGTCGCCTATCACCACTGGGGCCCGGAGGCGCTGACCCGGCTGCGCGGCATGTTCGCGTTCGCGCTGTGGGACAGCGTGAACCAGGAGTTGTTCTGCGCCAGGGATCCGTTCGGGATCAAGCCGCTGTATCTGGCCACCGGCGCGGGCGGCACCGTGGTGGGCAGCGAGAAGAAGTGTCTGCTCGATGTGGCCGACGGTCTCGGGATCGACCTGGGGATCGACGAGCGCGCGGTCCAGCACTACACCGTGCTGCAGTACGTCCCCGAGCCCGAGACGCTGCACCGCGGCATCCGCCGGCTGGAGTCGGGCAGCTACGCGCGGATCCGGCCGGGTGCGCAGCCCGAGGTGACGCGTTACTTCAAGCCGCGGTTCGACGCGGTGCCGTTTCCGTCCCGTTCGACTCCGGGCGCCGAGCAGGCCCGCTACGACGAGATCACCGCAGCCCTGGAGGACTCGGTCGCCAAGCACATGCGGGCCGACGTCACGGTGGGTTCGTTCCTGTCCGGAGGCATCGACTCGACCGCGATCGCGGCGCTGGCGATGCGGCACAACCCACGGCTGATCACGTTCACCACGGGCTTCGAGCGGGAGGGTTTCTCGGAGGTCGACGTCGCGGTCGCGTCGGCCGAGGCGATCGGCGCACGGCACATCACCAAGGTGGTGAGCCAGGCCGAGTTCGTCGAGGCGCTGCCCGAGATCGTCTGGTACCTCGACGAGCCCGTGGCCGACCCGGCGCTGGTGCCGCTGTACTTCGTCGCCAAAGAGGCCCGCAAGCACGTCAAGGTGGTGTTGTCGGGCGAGGGCGCTGACGAGTTGTTCGGCGGTTACACGATCTACCGGGAGCCGTTGTCGCTGAAGCCTTTCGACTTCCTGCCGCCGGGTCTGCGCAAGTCGGTCGGCCGGATGGCCCAGCCGCTGCCGGAGGGGATGCGGGGCAAGAGTCTGCTGCACCGCGGGTCGTTGACGCTCGAGGAGCGCTACTACGGCAACGCCCGCAGCTTCTCCGACGCGCAACTGCGCGCCGTGCTGCCGCGCTTCCGACCGGAATGGGTGCACACCGACGTCACCGCCCCCGTGTACGCCGAGTCGCGCGGGTGGGACCCGGTGGCGCGCATGCAGCACATCGACCTGTTCACCTGGCTGCGCGGCGACATCCTGGTCAAGGCGGACAAGATGACGATGGCCAACTCGCTGGAGTTGCGGGTGCCGTTCCTGGATCCCGAGGTGTTCGCGGTGGCGTCACGGCTGCCGTACGACCAGAAGATCACCCGGTCGACGACCAAGTACGCGTTGCGGCGGGCTCTCGAGCCGATCGTGCCCGCCCACGTGCTGAACCGGCCGAAGCTCGGGTTCCCGGTGCCGATCCGGCACTGGCTGCGTTCGGGCGAACTGCTGGACTGGGCGTACGGGATGGTCGGGTCGTCCGGCGCGGGCCGACTGGTCGACCTCGCTGCGGTGCGCGCCATGCTCGACGAACACCGCAGCGGCACCACCGATCACAGCCGCCGGCTGTGGACGGTGCTGATCTTCATGCTGTGGTACGCGATCTTCGTCGACAAGACGGTGACCCCGCAGATCAGCGAGCCGACCTACCCCGTGCAGCTTTAAAGGGCTGTGCAGCCTTAAAGCGCTGTGCAGCCTTAAAGCGCGGCGGCGATCTCCCCGGCGGCTTCGGCGCCGTACGCATCGGTGAGGCGCTGCACCGCCGAGTCCTTGTTCCAGGTCCACTCCTGCGGTCCCGGAGCCTCGAGGACCAGCGTGGCCACCATCGAGGCGAGCTGCGCAGCCCGCTCCAGCGACAGGCCGGCGTCCCGGCCGGTCAGGAAGCCGGCGCGGAACGCGTCGCCGATGCCGGTGGGGTCTTCCTTCGACGTCTCGGGCACCACGTCGACGTGCACGAAGGTGCCGTCGCGGCCGACCAGGTCCACGCCCTTCTCACCGAGGGTGGTGACCCGCAGCTGGATCTGGCCCATCACCTCGGCCTCCGACCAGCCGGACTTCTGCAGCAGCAGATCCCACTCGTAGTCGTTGGTGAACAGGTAGGCCGCGCCGTCGATCAGCTTGCGAATCTCGTCGCCGGACAGCCGGGCCAGCTGCTGGCTCGGATCGGCGGCGAACGCCAGCCCGAGGTTCCGGCACTCCTCGGTGTGCAGGAACATCGCCTCGGGGTCGTTGGCCCCGACGATCACCAGGTCGGGCCGGCCGGCCCGCTCCACGACGTCGGCCAGCTTGATGTTGCGGGCCTCCGACATCGCGCCGGGGTAGAAGGACGCGATCTGCGCCATGTCCTCGTCGGTGGTGCACACGAACCGTGCCGTGTACGCGTTCCGCGAGACCAGCACGCTGTCACAGTCCACGCCGTGCGAGGTCAGCCACTGCCGGTAGTCGTCGAAGTCCTCGCCGACCGCGCCGACCAGCAGCGGGCTTCCGCCGAGCACGCCCATCGCGAACGCCATGTTGCCCGCGACGCCGCCCCGATGCATGACGAGATCGTCGACCAGGAAGCTCAGCGACACCTTCTGCAGGTGGTCGGCCAGCAGCTGCTCGGAGAACTTCCCCGGGAAGCGCATCAGATGATCGGTCGCTATCGATCCCGTCACCGCAATGGTCACGCAGTCCACCCTTCGTCGTTTCGGTGTCTCAGCCTAATGTCGGCCGGGCCGGTCGGCCTTTCGAGGCACCAGGTCGGGCCCGTCGCGACTTCGCCGCCGACGAGGCCACTGCCGCGTGTTGCGCTAACCTGCCTATAAGTGCCTGCCCGGTCACTGTAGATGCCGCAGGATCCGACTGACTTCCCCGGGAGTAAATCCATGACTGGTCCGTACCCGCCCCGATACGGCGCAGGACCAGCAGGCCCGCAGATGTATCCGGAGGGCTACCCGCCGCCCGGCTACCCGCCGATGGGGACGCCGTACCCGAACGGCGGCCCCGCCGCGGCCTATCCGGGTCCGCTGCCGCCGCCGGTGCAGTACCCCAGGCGCAAGCGTCCGTGGATCATCCCGACCGTCGCGGCCGTGGCCGTCGTCGCACTGATCGGCGTCACCGCGGTCGCGGTGACCGCCGGACGCGAGGACACCGCCGCGCCGGGGACGCTCACCGAGTCCGCGGCCCAGGCCGCGATCCAGAACTATCTGGACGCGCTGACCAACGGTGACGACGAGGCGGTCGCCCGGCACACGCTGTGCGGGCTGTTCGACTCGGTCAAGGAGCGGCGTTCCGATCTGGCACTGGCGAATCTGTCCAGTGATGCGTTCCGCAAGCAGTACGAGAGCGCCGAGGTGACCGCGATCGACAAGATGGTGTTGTCCTCGCCGACGCAGGCCCAGGTGCTCTTCACGATGCGGGTGGTGCCGGCCAGCGGCTCGTCACGCACGCAGCCGCGTGAGGGCGACGAGCAGGCGGTGGCTCAGGTGCTCTCGATCGACGACGAGGTCCTGGTCTGCTCCTACCTGCCGCGCACGGCCGGGCAGTACTAGCTCAGTTGAACGAGTCGCCGCAGGCGCACGAGCCGGTGGCGTTCGGGTTGTCGATGGTGAAGCCCTGCTTCTCGATCGTGTCGACGAAGTCGATGCTGGCGCCCTGCACGTAGGGGGCGCTCATGCGGTCGACCGTCAGCGCGACGCCGTTGAAGTCGACGGTCAGGTCGCCGTCGAGGGTGCGGTCGTCGAAGAACAGGTTGTAGCGCAGGCCGGCGCAGCCGCCGGGCTGAACGGCGATCCGCAGCGCCAGGTCGTCACGACCCTCCTGGTCGAGGAGCGCCTTGGCTTTGGTTGCCGCGGCATCCGTCAGGGTCACTCCGTGCTGGGCGTCGGTGGCCTGGCCTGCCTGCACTGCCGACTCGTCCTGAACAGTCATGAAATCTCCCGTGTGGATATATGCGTGGTCGGGGCCGATTTGGGCCGAGACGGCCCTACTAGGTCTGACCCCACTCCCGTCAACGGTACCCCGTTGGCACGGTATTCCCCATCTATGCCCAGCTTCCCGCCACTTGCGCGGTCAGTCCGGTGAGCTGGGCGGCCGCGTCGTCGATCGCACGCTGGACCGATCCGGCGTACTCGGCGATCGAATGCGCCGCCGCGATCCCTGCGCTGTCCAGCGCGGTCCGGTCCAACGTGACCTGACCGGCCAGCACCAGCACCGGGATCCGGTGTGACCGGGCGCCTGCGGCGAGCGCGCTGACGACCTTGCCGTGCAGCGACTGGTCGTCGAAACGGCCCTCTCCGGTGATGATCAGGTCGGCGGCGGCGATGTCGGCCCCGAGGCCGGTGTGCTCGGCGATGATCGAGGCGCCGGATTCGCGCCGGGCGCCCAGAGCCAACAGTGCGGCGCCGAGACCGCCGGCCGCGCCGGCGCCGGGTTCGTCGGCGATCACCCGCCCCGCCACGGCGTCGAGTTGTCGGGCCCACGCCGTCAGGCGCTCTTCGAGGACGGCGACGGTGTCGGGGTCGGCGCCCTTCTGCGGTCCGAACACCGCGGCCGCGCCCTTCGCCCCGAGCAGCGGGTGTTCGACGTCACTGGCGGCGATGAGCTCCACGCCGGCGAGCAGATCCCGTGCGGCGCTCAGTCCGCCGAGCGCCTCGACCATGCCCCGGCCACCGTCGGTGCAGCCGCTGCCGCCGAGGCCGACCACGATGCGGCGGGCGCCCGCGGCGTGGGCGGCGGCGATCAGCTGGCCCACTCCCCTGCTGTGCGCGTCGAGTGCGGTGCGCACGGTCGGCGGGCCGCCGAGCAAAGCCAGTCCGCAGGCCTGCGCGCATTCGATGTACGCGGTGGCCGGCGCGGTGTCGTCGAAGACCCACTGGGCCTCGACGTCGGCGTTGAGGGGTCCGGACACCGTCGCGGTGCGCACCTCGCCGAGCCGGCCCGCCAGCACCTCGACAAACCCGGGCCCGCCGTCGGACTGCGGGGCCAGGGTTATGACGTCCTGCGGCCGCGACCGCTGCCAGCCCTCGGCGATGCACCGGGCCGCCTGGACCGCGGTCAGGCTGTCCCCGAAACAGTCGGGGGCGATGAGTATGGCTGTCACCACGGCAGACTATGACCTCTGCCGGGCGGGCGCAGGTCGCCGTGGATTGGGTCGCCCGGCGGCCGAGAAGTAACCTGGCAGGCGTGAAACTGCTGGGCCGTAAGAACGACGATGCCGGAGACTCCGGGGACTCCGCGCCCCGCGCCGACAACAGCGCCGAGGCCGCGGCAGCCGCGGCGGCCGAACGCGCGAGGACGGCGCCGAAGGGCAAGCCGACACCGAAGCGCAACCAGGCCGCCCGCAGGCGCGGTCCGGTCGCGCCGGCGCCGATGACGGCCGCCGAGGCCAGGAAGCGCCGCAAAGAGATGCGCGGCCCGAAACTGTCCCGTGAGGAACGCAAGGCCGAGCGCGTGGTGCGCCGGGCGGAGATGTCGGAGCGCCGCGAGCGGATGATGGCAGGCGAGGACGCCTACCTGCTCCCCCGCGACCGCGGCCCAGTGCGCCGCTACGTGCGCGACGTCGTCGATTCGCGACGCAACCTGCTGGGGCTGTTCATGCCGTCGGCGCTGTTCCTGATCTTCGTGATGCTGGCGGTGCCGTCGGTCCAGGTGCAGGCGTTCCTGTCGCCGGCGATGCTGGTGCTGGTGCTGATCATGGTGATCGACGGCTTCTTCCTGGGCCGCAAGGTGAACCGGATGGCCGACGAAAAGTTCCCGGACAACACCGAGACCGGCTGGAAGCTCGGCTTCTACGCCGCCAGCCGCGCCTCGCAGCTGCGTCGTATGCGTGCGCCGCGGCCGCAGGTCGAACGCGGCACCCGCGTTGCGTGACGCCGGAGGTGGCGTACTTTCCTGACATCGCCGCGCCTGATCCCGATGCCGCGGAGGCTTCGCGGGTCCGGCAGACGGCGCTGACGAAACCGGTCGGCGCGCTGGGCCGCCTCGAAGACCTGTCGGTCTGGGTGGCGGCGTGCCAGGGTGCGTGTCCGCCGAGGCAGTTCGAGCGGGCCCGGGTGGTGGTGTTCGCCGGAGACCACGGCGTGGCCGCCGCGGGGGTGTCTGCATATCCGGCCGAGGTGACCGCGGCGATGGTGGCCAACATCGCTGCCGGCGGCGCGGCGGTGAACGTGCTGGCCGAGGTGGCGGGCGCCGGGGTGCGAGTCGCCGACATGTCCGTCGACACCGCCGAGCCGCTGTCCGCGGCGATCGGTGCCGACAGAATCCGCCGCTCCAGCGGCAACATCGCCGTTGAGGACGCGCTGACGCCCGACGAGGTGGTGCGGGCTATCGACGCGGGCCGCCGGATCGCCGACGAAGAGGTGGACTCGGGCGCCGACCTGCTCATCGCCGGCGACATGGGCATCGGCAACACCACGCCTGCGACCACGCTGATCGCTGCGCTGACCGACACCGAACCGGTGGCCGTGGTGGGCCGCGGCACCGGCATCGACGACGCGGGCTGGGCCCGTAAGACCGCAGCGATTCGCGACGCGCTCTACCGCACCAAACGCCTGTCAGCCGACCCGATCGCGCTGCTGAGGATCTGCGGTGGCGCCGATCTGGCCGCGATGACCGGCTTCCTCGCGCAGGCCGCCGTGCGCCGCACCCCGGTGCTGTTGGACGGGGTGGTGGTGACGGCGGCTGCGCTGGCCGCCGAGCGCCTCGCGCCGGGAGCGCGGCTGTGGTGGCAGGCCGGGCACCGCTCCACCGAACCGGCGCACACGCTGGCGCTGCGCCATCTGGACCTGGAGCCGATCGTCGACTTGGGGATGCGTCTCGGCGAGGGATCGGGCGCGCTGGTCGCGCTGCCGGTGCTGCGCGCCGCGGTCGCGGTCCTGGCGTCGATGGCGACGTTCGAGGAAGCCGGGATCCCCGGAGAATAGGCGTGCCGTGATCCGTTCGGTGGTGGGGGCTTTCGCGTTCGCGACGGTACTTCCGGTGCCACTGAGGGTGTCGGCGAACGCCGGCCGCGGGGTGTTGAGTGCGCTCCCGGTCGCCGGCGCGGCGCTGGGCGCCGTGGCCGCTGCGGTACTCGCCGCCGGTTTCTGGGCGTTCGGCGACGGCAGCGCGCTGGCCGGGGTGTTGGCGGTCGCGGTGCTGCTACTGGCCACCCGCGGCCTGCACATCGACGGGCTGGCCGACACTGTCGACGGGCTGGGGTGCTACGGCCCGCCCGAGCGGGCGCTGGCGGTGATGCGCGACGGCACCGCGGGCCCGTTCGGGGTCGCCGCGGTGGCGGTGACGATCCTGGTGCAGTCCCTGGCGTTCGCGCAGTCCGGCTGGCCTGCGCTGCTGGTGGCCGTGGTGGCGGGCCGGGTGGCCGTGGT
>NZ_BCRS01000203.1 GCF_001552715.1 Mycolicibacterium vaccae NBRC 14118 = CIP 105934
CGGTGGCGGGCCCGCCGGGGCGGGCGCTGCGGACGTGCTCGGCTCCGGTGTCTTGGACACCGTCGAGTCGCCAGGGCTGCATCCCGTGGCCGCCAGCGTCACCGCTGCGACCACGGCGCCGATGGTCGCCGCCCAATTCACAGTTGCGCACCGTACCGTCACCGCGGCCGGGCTTGGGGAAGGCACACCGGCCCTCCTGCGGCCGGGAGGTCGGAGGAACCGCCGACTGGCACTAGACTTCCACCACGATGAGCTCTACGAACGCTGACCCTGAACCCGCTGATCTCACCTTCGCCGACCTGCAGATACACCCGGCGGTGCTGCAGGCGGTCGCCGACGTCGGTTATGAGTCGCCCTCGCCCATCCAGGCGGCGACCATCCCGGCGATTCTGGCAGGCTCCGACGTCGTCGGGCTGGCCCAGACCGGGACCGGCAAGACAGCGGCCTTCGCGATCCCGATCCTGTCCAAGATCGACACCGACAGCCGCACCACCCAGGCGCTGGTGCTGGCGCCGACCCGCGAGCTCGCGCTGCAGGTCGCCGAGGCATTCGGCCGCTACGGCGCCAAGCTCCGCGTCAACGTGCTGCCGATCTACGGCGGCTCGTCCTACGTGCCGCAGCTGGCCGGACTCAAGCGCGGCGCGCAGGTCGTCGTCGGCACACCGGGCCGGGTGATCGACCATCTGGAGAAGGGCAGCCTGGACCTCTCGCATCTGGATTACCTCGTGCTCGACGAGGCCGACGAGATGCTGCAGATGGGCTTCGCCGAGGATGTCGAGCGCATCCTGGCCGACACCCCCGAATACAAGCAGGTCGCGTTGTTCTCGGCGACCATGCCGCCGGCGATCAAGAAGATCACCGCCAAATACCTGCACGATCCGGTCGAGGTCACGGTCAAGTCCAAGACCCAGACCGCAGAGAACATCACACAGCGCTACTACCAGGTGTCCTATCCGCGCAAGATGGACGCGCTGACCAGGCTGCTGGAAACCGAGCAGGGCGACGCGATGATCGTGTTCGTCCGCACCAAGCAGGCCACCGAAGAGGTCGCCGAGAAGTTGCGGGCGCGGGGATTCGCCGCGGCGGCGATCAACGGCGACATCCCGCAGGCGGTCCGCGAGCGCACCATCTCGCAGCTCAAAGACGGGACCATCGACATCCTGGTCGCCACCGACGTCGCGGCCCGCGGCCTCGACGTCGAGCGCATCTCGCACGTGGTGAACTTCGACATCCCGCACGACCCGGAGTCCTATGTGCACCGCATCGGGCGCACCGGACGCGCGGGGCGGTCGGGCACCGCGCTGCTGTTCGTGACGCCGCGCGAACGCCACCTGCTCGGCGCGATCGAGCGGGTCACGCGCCAGAAGCTGGTGGAGTCCGAACTGCCGTCGGTCGACGACGTCAACGAGAAGCGGGTCGCGAAGTTCCGCGACTCGATCACCGACGCGCTGGACAAGCCCGGCATCGACCTGTTCCGCACGCTGGTCGAGGGTTACGAGCGCGACCACGACGTCCCGATGGCCGACATCGCCGCGGCGCTGGCACTGCAGAGCCGCAACGGCGAAGAGTTCCTGATGACCGAGCCGCCGCCGGAGAAGCGGCGCGAGCGTCCCGAGCGGGGCGACCGGAGCGACGCCCCGCCGCGTAAGCCCCGCGAGCGCCGCAGCGACCTCGCGACCTACCGCATCGCCGTCGGCAAGCGGCACAAGGTCGCGCCCGGCGCGATCGTCGGCGCCATCGCCAACGAGGGCGGGCTGCACCGCAGCGACTTCGGCCACATCACCATCAAGGTCGACTACTCGCTGGTGGAGCTGCCGGCCAAGCTGCCGCCGAAGACGCTGAAGTCGTTGGAGAACACCAGGATCCAGGGTCAGCTGATCCATCTCGAACCCGATCGCGGGCCGAAACCGCATCGGGGGAAGCACACGTCGCAGTGACCCTGCCCGACAGGGCGGATCACCGGTCGGTCAGGGAGGACGTCGACGCGGGCGGTCTGGAATCGGTCACGACCGGCCGGGTCGCGTCCCTTACCGGGATTCGCGCGGTCGCCGCGCTGCTGGTGGTGCTCACCCATGCGGCGTACACCACCGGCAAGTATCCGCAAGGGTTTGTGGGCCTGGTGTATTCGCGGATGGAGATCGGGGTGCCGATCTTCTTCGTGCTGTCCGGATTCCTGTTGTTCGCCCCGTGGGTGAAGGCGGCCGCGGCGAGCCGCGAATCGGGCTCCGCGGCGGGGAAGCCGGCGCCGTCGGTGAGTCGCTACGCCTGGCACCGGGTGCGCCGCATCATGCCGGCCTATGTCATCACAGTGGTCGCGGCCTATCTCGTCTACCACTTCCGGACGGCGGGGCCGAACCCCGGACACACGTGGGAGGGGTTGTTCCGCAACCTCACCCTGACCCAGATCTATACCGACAACTACCTGTTTTCCTATCTGCATCAGGGGCTCACCCAGATGTGGAGCCTGGCTGTCGAGGTCGCCTTCTACGTCGCGCTCCCGTTGCTGGCCTACCTGCTGCTGGTGGTGCTGTGTCGGCGGCGGTGGCGGCCGGGCCTGTTGCTGACCGGTCTCGCGGCGCTGGCGCTGGTGTCGCCGGCCTGGATGTGGCTGGTGCATGACACGACCTTCCTGCCCGACGGCGCCAAGCTGTGGCTGCCCGGCTATCTGGCCTGGTTCGTCGGCGGAATGCTGCTGGCCGCGTTGCAGCCACTCGGGGTCCGGGCCTACGCGCTGGCGTGTGTGCCGCTGGCCCTGGCGTGCTATCTCATCGCCTCCACGCCGATCGCCGGCGAACCGACCACCTCGCCGGCGGAGCTGCGTGAGGCGCTGGCCAAGACGGTGTTCTACGCGGTGATCGCGACGCTCGTGGTCGCGCCGCTGGCGCTGCGGGGATCGCGGGGCGAGGACCGGGACGGCTGGTATGCGGGGCTGCTGGCGAGCCGGCCGATGGTGTTCCTCGGCGAGATCTCCTACGAGATCTTCCTGATCCATCTCGTCCTGATGGAGCTGGTGATGGTGGAGGTCCTGCGCTACCCGATCTACACCGGGTCGGTGTGGCTGCTGTTCTTCGGCACGATGGCGGTGACGATCCCGCTTGCGTGGCTGTTGCACCGCTTCACCCGCGTCAGGGCCTGATCCGCACACCGCACGGCCTCCAAGTTAGGTTACGCTTACCTGACCTACGGCTTCGAGGGGTGGAAAGTCCATGACGGACACCAGGAAATCACGGGGGTTCGCGGGCGCGGTGCTCAAGTTGCTGCGGGCCGGCGACTACGAACTCACGGTCACCGGACGCACCCAGGTCAGCCCCCACTATCTGAGGCTCAGTTTCGCCGCCGGCGGACTGCTCGCCGACCGCGCGCTGCACCCGACGATGTGGGTCCGGATGTGGTTCTCCGACGGCGACAAACTGCACCAGCGCGGATACACCCTGGTCAATCCGGATCCGGCCAACGACACCGTCGACATCGAGTTCGCGCTGCACGACGGCGTCGCCTCGCGCTGGGCCGAGCAGGCCCAGCCCGGTGACACGATCGAGGTCACCGTGCTCGGGAGCAACTTCGCGTTGCCCGAGCCGCGGCCGGCCGGCTATCTGATCGTGGGCGACACCGCGTCGCTGCCCGCCATCAACTCACTGCTCGACGCGATCGGCGACGCGCCCGCACAGATCTTCCTCGAAGCCGCCCACGACGACGACAAGCAACTGCCGGTGCGCCGCAGCACTGACGTGACCTGGGTGGACCGCAAGAACTCCGGCGAGGCCCTGGTCTCGGCCGTTGCGGCCGCGGCGTTCGACGCCCCCGACCACTTCGGCTGGGTGGGCTGCGACAACCGCACCACGCGCGCGGTGGCCAAGCTGCTGCGGGAGGACTACAAGATCCCGCGCAAGTCCATCAAGGCGCAGGCCTACTGGGTCGCCTGACCGGCCTCCTGCGGCAGCACGATCGGTACCACGAACTCCTCGAGCATGCTGCGTTCGTCGGCCTCGTCCAGGCCGGGGAACACCAGCAGCGACGTCATCACCCGCACCAGCCAGCGTGACCGGTGCGCGACCAGCCGGGACTCGTCGGGGCCCAGCGAGATCACGAAAGCCTCGGTGAGCGCCTTGATCACCTCGGACTGGTCGGCCATCTCGCCGCCGATCGGGCGCTGGGCGGTGGCGAACCACGATGCCAGCGCCGGGCTCTGCCGCACATTGCGCAGCGACGCCAGCATGCCCTCGATCAACCGCTCCCTGGGATCGGAGAACGACATGATGTGGTCGGTCATCTCGCGGTACAGCCGGTAGGCCTCCCGGTGCACGTAGGCGGTGTGGAGGGCCTCGCGGTTCTCGAAGTAGCGGTACAGCGTCGCGCGCGAACATCCTGCCGCCGAGGCGATTTCGTGCATGCCGACGGTGGCGGCGGGCTGCGCGGCGAACAGCTCGCCCGCGGCGTCCAGGATGCGGTCCGCGGCCACCTCGGTGCGGCGCGCGGCCAGCCAGTCTCCCGCCATCAGCGCACCACCGTGAACGGCACCGACAGCGGGCGTCGCACGTAACTGCCACCGGCCCAGGTGATTCCGGACTCGTCGACCTCGAAGTCCGGGATGCGGGTGAGCAGCTCGGTCAGGGTCACCCGCGACTGCATCCGCGCCGCGGCGGCGCCGAGGCAGTGGTGGGCCCCGTGACTGAACGTCAGGATGTTGCGCGGCCTGCGGGTGACGTCGAGGTCGCCTGCGTCGTCGCCGTACTGGCGCTCGTCACGGTTTCCCGATCCGTACAGCAACATCGCGCGGCGCCCGGCCGGGATCGTCACGTCGCCGATCGTCACGTCGCGAGTCACGGTGCGGCCCAACATCTGTACCGGTGAGGTCAGCCGGAGGAACTCGTCGACGGCGTCGGGGATCAGCTCCGGATTCGCGCTCAGCAGTGCGCGCTGGTCGGGACGTTGGTGCAGCAGTTGCACCGACCCGCCGAGCATGCCGGTGGTGGTGTCGTTGCCGCCGGTGACCATGGTGAAGGTGAACGCCAGGATCGACAGCACCCCGGTGATGTCGCCGTCGGCGCCGACTCCTGCCGCCACCAGATGCGACACGGTGTCGTCCTCGGGTTCGACGCGCCTGCGCTCGATCAGCGCGGTGAAGTAGGACATCATCTCGCCCAGCGCGTCCCCGAGCGTGCCCAGTGCGCCGCCGATCCCGCCCTCGCTGGTGTTCGCGGCCACGATGGCGTCGGTCCAGCCGTCGAACTTGCCCCGATCCTGTTCCGGCACACCAAGATAGTGCGCAACCACCATCGACGGCAACGGCTTGAACAGCTCGGCGACGATGTCGCCACCCCCGTCGGCCTTGAGGCGTTCGATCCGCTCGATCACGTACTCGCGGACCTTGGGCTCGACCGCCTCGACCTGGCGCGGGGTGAAGCCGCGCGCGACCAGCTTGCGGAACTCGGTGTGCACCGGCGGATCCTGCATGACCATCGGTGGGTTGTCCGCCAACCCGATCAGCTCGAGCTCGCCGTAGTTGACGGTCAGCCCCTGTGCCGACGAGAACGTCTGGTGATCGCGCGCCGCCGCCCAGATGTCGGCGTGCCGGGACAGCACGTAGTAGTCGCCGGGTTCGGCACGGTCCGGCCGGTCCGGTGGGACGACGTGGTGCACCGGGTCGCGGTCGCGCAGCGCCCGGTACATGGGCCACGGATCCCGCCAGGTGTTCGCGTCGGCCGGGACGAACCGGGCGGGCGAGTCCTGAGACAGAATCGCGGTCATGTCTTATGGGTACGACACCGGGCGATCAATGTCAAATGGTGTCGGCCCGGGCGGTCAGATCCCGGCGCCGGGGTTGAGGATGCCGGCCGGGTCGAGCGCAGCCTTGATCCGGCGGTTGAGCTCCATCGCCTCGGGGCCGAGCTGACCGGCCAGCCAGGGGCGTTTGAGCCGGCCGACGCCGTGTTCGCCGGTGATCGTGCCGCCCAGGCTGATCGCCAGGTCCATGATCTCGCCGAACGCCTGCTGAGCGCGCTGCTCCATGGCCGCGTCGGCCGGGTCGAACACGATCAGCGGGTGGGTGTTGCCGTCGCCGGCGTGCGCGATCACCGAGATCATCAGGTCGTGCACGCCCGCGATCTTCTCGACGCCGGCGACGAGTTCGGCCAGCGCAGGCACCGGCACGCCGACGTCTTCGAGCAGCAGCGCGCCCTTGGCCTCGACCGCGGGGATGGCGAAGCGGCGCGCGGCGACGAACGCCTCGCCTTCTTCCGGGTCTGAGGTCGAAAAGACTTCCTTCGCACCGTGTTCGGTGAAGACCCGGGCCATGAACTCGGCGTCCTGCGCGCCGGCCGGGCCGCGGTCGTCGCTCGCGGCGACCATCATGGCGCCGGCTTCCCGGTCCAGCCCCATCTTGAGCTTGTCCTCGACGGCGTTGATGGCCGCCGAATCCATGAACTCCAGCATCGACGGCCGGATCTTGCCGGTGATGGTGACGACGGCGGCGGCGGCGTCCGCCACCGAGTCGAAGGTCGCCACCACCGTGCAGGCGCCGCTCTGGGCGGGCAGCAGCTTGAGGGTTGCCTCGGTGACGACGCCGAGGGTGCCCTCGCTGCCGACGAACAGTTTCGTCAGCGACAGTCCTGCGACATCTTTCAAGCGCGGCCCGCCGAGCCGGACCGCGGTGCCGTCGGCGAGCACGACTTGCAGGCCCAGCACGTAGTCGGTGGTGACGCCGTATTTCACGCAGCACAGTCCGCCTGCGTTGGTGGCGATGTTGCCGCCGATGCTGCAGATCTCGAACGACGACGGATCCGGCGGGTACCAGAGCCCGTACTCGGCGACGGCTTTCTTCACCTCGGAGTTGAGCAGACCGGGCTGCACCACGGCGGTGCGGGTCACCGGATCCACGGTGATATCGCGCATCTTTTCCGTCGACAGCACGATGCCGCCGTCGAGAGCTGTTGCGCCACCGGACAATCCGGTGCCCATGCCGCGGGTGACGACGGCGATCCGGTGGTCGGCGGCCCAGCGCAGCACCGCCTGGACCTCCTCGGTGCGCCGGGGCCGCACGACCGCCAGCGGCGTGCCGGCGCTCGGGTCGGCGGCGCGGTCCTGGCGGTAGGACGCGACGATGTCGGGATCGGTGACGACGGTGCCGTCGGGGAGTTCGGCGATCAGGCCGGCCAGCGCTTGCACAGCGGCCAGTGTAGGACCGGCGCACGCCGCGTCAGGCAGCGCCGGAGTCCGGTCGGGGTTCGAGGTCAAGCTCACGCAGCGCGGGCAGGAACACCGCGACCACGCCGAGCGCCAGCATCGGCAACGACAGCGCCAGGAACGTGACGTGCAGGCCGGCGGTGTCGGCCAGCGGCCCGGCCAGGATCAGGCCCAGCGGGCCGGCGGCGTAGGCCAGCGAGCCCATCACCCCGACCACCCGCCCGCGCAACCGCTGCGGGGCGCGGGTCTGCATCACGTAGTTGTAGATCGGCGCGATCGGCCCGTAGACGAACCCGACGATCGCGCACAACACCAGGATCACCGGCAGCGGCGGCAGGAACGCGATCGCCGTCATCGCCACCCCGAGGGTGAGCACCGCGATCAGCATCACCGTGCGCCGCGACATGTACTTCGACATGACCGCGTACCCGAGCGCACCCACGAGGCCGCCGACGCTGAGTGCGACCAGCACCCAGCCCAGCTGGGCCGGCTCGTCGCGATCGGTGAAGTACTTCGGGAACAGCACGCTCTCCATCGGCATGTACAGCCCGGTCGCGGCGAGGTCGACGAACGCCAGCGTGCGCAGCACCTTGCTGTGCCAGACGAAGCGCAGCCCTTCGAGGATGCCGGCCCACACCCCGTCGGCCATCGCCGCCGGATCGGGGAGGCCTGCGCCCTCCAGTCGCAGCGCGCCGATCGCCAGGATCGACAGCACGAACGCGCCCGCGGTCACCCACATCGTGTCGATGCCGCCGAGCGTTGCGATCAGCAGACCGCCGATGCCGGGCCCGACGATGTAGGCCAGGTTGAAGATCGCCTCGAACACGCTGTTGGCGCGGTCGAGGGTCCAGCCCGCACGCTTGGCCGCCTCGGGCAGCATCGTCTCGCGGGCGGTCATCCCGGCGGGGTCGAAGAACGCGCCGAGTGCGGCCAGACCGGCCAGCACCGCGACGTTGACGGCATCGGCGCCGAACACCAGCGCCGTCACCGGCACGGCCGCCACCGACAGCGCCGACAGCGCATCGGAGATCATCGACACCCGGCGCCGGCCCAGATAGTCGACGGCAGCACCGGCCAGCAATGTCGCGGCCAGCAACGGCAGCGTGCCAGCCATCGCGACGATCGAGGCGTCGAGCGCAGAACCGTTGCGCTGCAACACCAGCCACGGAAATGCCACAATCGAGATGCCGTTGCCGGCGCCCGCCATCAACGCGGCGAACAGGATCAGCAACAGCGGGGCGCGTCGGCTGGGCGCTCGGGTCGGCGTCATGGGTTATCGCCGGGAATGTAGCAGTGTGGCGGCCCGCGGGCCACGGATTTTGTTGCAGATCGGCCGGTTTCGCGGCTACCACTGCGCGTCGACGTTGGCGGCGATCTGCTCGGCGACGCGTACCGCCGAGTCTCCGGGAGCCGCGCTGCAGGTGTTGACGTCGACGATCACGTTGTTGCGGTGGATCAAGGCGCGGCCGCAGCCCCAGCCCGGTGACGCGGCCTCCTGCTGGGTGGACACGGTGTGCAACGTGCGGTCGTCGTGGACGATCTCGCCGACCCGCCACCGGCTGCCGCTCTGGGTGTGCGTGTACTCGCTGCAGGCGGGCCACTGCGCCACCGAGGCGTCGAAGAACTCGCCGGCCTTCTCCAGATACGGGAACAGCACGACCGACTGCTTGAGATAGTGCTTCCAGTCCCCGCCATCGTTGAGGCTCTGGTCGCGTTCGGCCTGGTAACCGCTGGGGGCGTAGACGACGGTCTCAGCGGCGCCGTCGATGGCCAGACATTCCGGCGGCGCCATGATCGCACTGTTGTCGTCCATGCTGGTGCGTGACTGGGTGACCGTCATCGCGGGCACCCCCATCGCGACTGCGGCCTCCTCGGGGCTGAGCAACAGGCCGCCCAACTCGCGTTCCACCAGCGGGCGGGGGATCATCGCGCGGGTCGCACTCGTCGATTCGGCGCTGCTGATCGTGCTGCCGCAGCCGGTGAGCACGACACAGACCACCAGGATTGCTGCATTCACCCGTCGCATGGCCCCCCCAATCGAAACGCTCAGCGACCAATTGTGATAGAAGAATGCCCACCTCGCCGCCAGGGAAACGGCGTTTCGTGATAACGATGAACGGTGCTTTCCGGTAACGAATGATGCGTCCCTCAGACCAGCGGCTTCCGCACCCCAGAACCGGTGACTTGTTCACCTCGCCGGTTCACCCGGGCGACGGGTGGCCGGGCGACCCGGCGACCCGCCGGACCGCGGTGGCCGACACCCCGGCGCAGGTGAGCGCGCTGGCCGAGGCGGCCGGGACGCTTCGGCAGGTCGACGCCTGTATCTCGGTCTGCCGCGCGTGCCCGCGGCTGGTGCAGTGGCGCGAGGACGTCGCGGTGACCAAGCGCAAGTCGTACGCCGACCAGCCCTACTGGGGCAGGCCGGCGCCGGGCTTCGGTGCGCCGCGACCCCGGATCCTGATCGTCGGGCTGGCGCCGGCGGCCAACGGCGCCAACCGCACGGGGCGGGTGTTCACCGGGGACCGCTCCGGTGACTTCCTGTTCGGCTCGCTGTACCGCAGCGGGCTGGCCAACCAGCCGACGGCCACCGACAGCGCCGACGGGCTTGAGCTTGTCGACGCGCGGGTGGCCGCCGCGGTGCGCTGCGCGCCGCCGGGCAACGCGCCGACACCGGCGGAGCGCAGCACGTGCGCGCCGTGGCTGGACGCGGAGT
>NZ_BCRS01000204.1 GCF_001552715.1 Mycolicibacterium vaccae NBRC 14118 = CIP 105934
AACGGCTGCTGCTGACCGGCGGGCTTGGCGGAGTCGTAGCGCGGAATCGCGGTGGTCTCGAAGTCACCGCCGTAGTTCGCCGAGGGGAGGTCGTCTTCCGGGTCCACCAGGCTCGCCGACGCGGGCCGCCCAGCCGAATCGTCGGGCCGCTGCCAGGGGCCGGGATCATGGGGGCTCGTCACGTCAGTCAGGGTAAGTGCTGTACCGCCGGGAGACGGGAATTCACGCGGCGCGTTGAGCACGTGTTTCCGGTGCCCGCCCCAGGTCGCGGCGGGGAGCCCGTGGCGGGCACTGTCCGGCGATCCGTAACCTGGCCTGCATGAGCGAGCGTCGGTCGTGGGGACCTTTCGTCGTGCTGCTGAGCGCGGCGCTGCTTGCCGGTGCCGGCTGCGCCCGGTTCGACTCCGCGCAGTCCCAGCCGTTCACGACGGAACCGCAACTGGCTCCCGGCCCGACCTCGACGCCCCCACCGCCCCCTCCCCTGCCGGCCAAGCCGTTCCCGAAGGAATGCCCGGCCCCCGGCGTCATGCAGGGCTGCCTGGAGAGCACCAGTGGCCTGATCATGTTGCCCGACAGCCAGTCCGCGCTGGTGGCCGAGCGCACCACCGGCGCGGTCAAGCAGGTGTCGGTGCGCGCCGAACCGGTCACCAAGTTGGTCATCCCCGTCGACCCGGCCGGCGACGGCGGCCTGATGGACATCGTGATGTCGCCGACGTTCGTCCAGGACCGGCTGATGTACGCCTACATCAGCACGCCCACCGACAATCGTGTGGTGCGCATCGTCGAGGGCGATCCGCCCAAGCCGATCCTGACCGGCATCCCGAAGGGGGCCACCGGCAACACGGGTTCGTTGATCTTCACCAGCCCGACCACGTTGTTGGTGCAGACCGGCGATGCCGGAAACCCGGCCCTGGCCGCCGATCCGGGCTCGTTGGCCGGCAAGCTGCTGCGGATCGAGCAGCCGACGACGGTTGACCAGGCGCCGACCACGACCGCACTGTCCGGGCTGGGCCCGGGCGGCGGCGTGTGCATCGACCCTTCCGACGAGTCGCTCTACGTCACCGACCGGACCCCGACCGCCGATCGGCTGCAACGCATCACCAAGGATTCCAAGGTCTCGACGGTGTGGACGTGGCCGGACCGGCCCGGGGTGGCGGGCTGCGCAGCGCTCGACGGCACCGTGCTGGTCAACCTCGTCAACGTCAAGCAGACCGTCGCGGTGCGCATGGCGCCCGAAACCGGTGCGGTGACCGGTGATCCGGAGGTGGTCCGTGAGGACCAGCACGGGCACGCGTGGGCGCTGCAGGTCTCCCCCGACGGAAATGTGTGGGGCGCCACGGTGAACAAGACCTCCGGGGACGCGATGCGGCTCGACGACGTGGTGTTCCCGTTGTTCCCGCAGGGCGGCGGCTTCCCGCGCACCAACGCCGACAACACCTGACCCACCCCGGGCCGGGATCAGCCTCCGGCGAACCGCAGTCCGACGATCCCGACCACGATCGCGGTGAGACACAGGAGCTTCGCCGCGGAGACGCATTCTCCGGAGGCGACGATTCCTGCGATCGCCACCCCCACCACCCCGATGCCCACCCACACCGCGTAACCGGTGTCGGCGGGCAGCGACTTCAACGCGATCGCCAGCAACACGAAACTTGTGACGGCCCCGCCGATGCCGAGTGCACTGGGCCAGAACCTGGTGAGGCCGTCGGACTGTTTGAGAGCGGTCGCCCAGAAGACCTCCAGCAGACCGGCGACGATCAGCAGTAGCCACGCCATGGCGGTCAGGCGTTGGCCCCGGCGTCGGCCGTCAGCACCGCGCCGGTGATGCTGCGGCCGCCCGGACCCGCGAGGAATGCGACCACGTCCGCGATCTCGGCGGTGTCGGCGAAACGCCCGAATGCGCTCAGCTCGCGCTGACTGTCGGCACTCGGCCCGTCCGCGGGATTCATGTCGGTGTGGGTCGATCCGGGCTGCACGAGATTGACCGCGATTCCACGTGGCCCGAGGTCGCGCGCGAGCCCTTTGGTCAAACCGATCAGCGCAGACTTACTCATCGCGTAGAGCGCCACCCCCGGGTAGGGCACCCGCTCGGCGAGGTTGCTGCCGATGCTGATGATCGTCGCGCCGTCGACCATGTGCCGCGCCGCGGCCTGACTGGCCACGAATGCCGCCCGGGCGTGGATGGCCAGGGTGCGGTCGAGTTCGGCGACGGACACCTCCTCGAACGGACCGAACGGGAAGATCCCGGCGTTGTTCACGAGTACGTCGAGACGACCGAACTCGCCGGCCACCCGCTCCACCGCGGCGGTGACCTCCTCGGTCGATGCGCTGTCGGCCCGGATCGCGACACCGCGCACCCCGAACGACCGGATCTCCCCGACCACCGCGCGGGCGCCGGCTTCGGACTGCGCATAGGTGATGGCAACGTGTGCGCCGCGCCGGGCCAGGCCCCGCGCGATCGCGGCGCCGATCCCGCGGCTGCCGCCGGTCACCAATGCAACCGCTCCGTTTCGTTCGGACATGGCGGTCCGCCCTTTCTGTAGTGTTCGATACAGAATTAGCAGCACCAGCTACTCTTGTCAACGGAAAACGTGGCGTTCGATACAGAAGGGACGGGCATGGCGGCTCGCGGTAGACCGCGCGCCTTCGACCGCACGGCGGCACTACGGCAGGCGATGACCGTGTTCTGGGAACACGGCTACGAGGGCACCTCGATCGCCGACCTGACCGCGGCGATGGGGATCAACTCGCCGAGCCTGTACGCCGCATTCGGCTCGAAGGAGCAGCTGCTGCGCGAAGCCGTGGCGCACTACGACCAGACCGAGGGCGCCGCGGTCGTGACGGCGCTGCGCGAGCAGCCCACCGCGCGCGACGCGATCGCCACTGTGTTGCGGCACTACGCGATCGCCTACTGCGACCCCGACACACCGGCCGGGTGCCTGATCGTGCTGACTGCCAACACCTGCAGCGAGCAGAACCGCGGCGTGCACCAGCATCTGGCCGAGTGGCGGATGTCGCTGGAAGAGGACTTCATCCGTCGCATCCGGCGCGGCATCGCCGACGGTGACGTCCCGGCCGACACCGACGCCGATGCCGTCGCCGCGTTCTACAACACGGTCAACCACGGGATGGCGATCCAGGCCAGAGACGGCGCCGACCGCGCCAAGCTCCTGCGCATCGCGGAGGCCGCGATATCGGCGTGGGACGGCCTCGTGGGCGGGTCCGCTAGCTCGGACCCGAGCCCGGCAACCGGAGCATCAGACGCGTCCCACCCTGCGGACTGACCTCCAACGACGCTGTGCCGCCGTGGATCTCGGCCTGCTGGGCGACCAACGCCAGACCCAGACCCGAACCTGAGCGGGACGCGGTGGTGCCGCGGTGGAAACGTTCGAAGACCGCGGTGCGCTCCTCCTCGGGGACCCCGGAACCGTTGTCGTCGACGGCGATCTCCACGCCGTCCTGCGAGCTGACCACGCTGAGCCGGATCTGTGTCGCCCCACCGTGTTTGACCGCGTTGGCGATGGCGTTGTCGATCACCAGCCGGAGCCCGGCCGGCATACCGAGCATCAGCACTGTCGTCGACGAGGCCAGCGACACCTCGACCCCGGGATAGTTGCGCATCGCGTCGTGGGCCGCGCGGTCGAGCAGTTCGGCGACGTCGACGGGCACGAAGTCCTCCACCGTGGTCAACTGCCCCTGGGCCAGACGCTCCAATGCCGTCAGGGTCGCCTCGATCCGGGACTGCGTCCGGATCACGTCGCCGATCACCTCGTCGCGCTGCTCGGCACCGAGGTCCAGCGTCGAGAGCACCTCCAGGTTGGTCCGCATCGCGGTCAGCGGGGTGCGCAACTCGTGGGAGGCCACCGACGCGAAGTCGCGGGCCGCCTCCAGCGCGGCACGGGTGCGCTGCTGCTCGTCGCCGATCCGGGCGAGCATCCCCTCGACGGCCTCGGAGATCTCGACGGCCTCCCACACCCCGCGCACCTGCACCTCGTCGGGCGCGGACTGGGCGTTGATGGCGCGGGCCTGCTGGGCGAGCAGCCGGAACGGGTTGACCATGATCAACCCGATCACCCAGCCGATCAGCAGCGTGCCCAGGATCACCCCGAAGCAGATCCAGAACACCCGCCAGTGCAACGAGTCGATGCGGGCCTTGGTGTCGGCCAGCGGTGCACCCAGCGCGATCGACGCGTTGGGCGTGGTGATGGTGCGCACCCGGTACTCGACGCCGTCGATGGTCGTGTCGGAGTATCCGCTGGGCAGTTCGGGCAGCACGATGTCGGCCGGAATGGACACGGTGGTCGCACCGGTGCGCGCCGTGCGCACCAGCCCGCCCTCGGTGGGCTCCGGCCCGACCCCGTCCTGCGCGCTGCGCAACAGCGTGGTCACGTCACCGAGGCTGGACAGGGAGTCCAGGCGGCGGTCGAGCTGGTCGTACTGGTCGTTGGTGACCCCCACCCACACCCACACACCCAGCGTGAGCACGAGGATGATCACCCCCAGCTGGGAGAGAACGACGATGGACCGCAGCGACAGCAACCGCAGTGGGTGCTGCAGGACGCGGAAGACCAGGTCCTGAACGCGCGTCATCTAGCTGCAGGCAGCCATGACGAGTTCGCGCACGCGCGCCGCGTCGGCCTGCCCCTTCGTCGCCTTCATCACCGCACCCACGATCGCGCCCGCCGCCTGCACCTTCCCGCCGCGGATCTTCTCGGCGATGTCGGGATTGGCGGCCAGCGCCTCGTCCACCGCGGCCTGGATCAGCGAGTCGTCGCGGACCATGGCCAGCCCGCGGTCGGCCATCACCTGCTCGGGCTCGCCCTCACCGGCCAGCACCCCCTCGACGACCTGGCGGGCCAGCTTGTTGGACAGCTTGCCCTCGTCGACCAGCTTGACCACCGCGGCGACCTGGGCCGGGGTGATCGGCAGATCGGACACCTCGACCCCGTCCTCGTTGGCCTTCTGCACCAGGAAGTTGCCCCACCACGCGCGGGCGGCGTCGCTGGACGCGCCGTGCTCGACCGTCGCGGCGATCAGGTCCAGCGCGCCGATGTTGACCAGGTCGCGCATCACCTCGTCGGAGATGCCCCAGTCCTGCTGAATTCGCTTGCGCGCCAACCACGGGAGCTCGGGCAACGTGCCGCGCAAGCGTTCCACCAGCTCGGCGCTGGGCGCCACCGGCTCCAGGTCCGGCTCCGGGAAGTAGCGGTAGTCCTGCGCGGTCTCCTTGCTGCGGCCCGGCGAGGTGTAGCCGTCCTCGTGGAAGTGGCGGGTCTCCTGCACGACGGTGCCGCCGCTCGCCAGCACCGCGGCCTGCCTGCGCATCTCGTACCGGACCGCGACTTCGACGCTCTTGAGCGAGTTCACGTTCTTGGTCTCGGTGCGGGTGCCGAACTCTGCCTGCCCGATCGGCTTGAGGGACACGTTCGAATCACAGCGCATCGACCCCTGGTCCATCCGGACATCGGAAACATCCAACGCGCGCAACAGGTCCCGCAGCGCGGTGACGTAGGCCCGGGCGATCTCCGGAGCGCGCGCCCCGGTGCCTTCGACGGGTTTGGTGACGATCTCGATCAGCGGGACGCCGGAGCGGTTGTAGTCGGCCAGCGAGGTCGTCGCCCCGGCGATGCGGCCGGTGTCGCTGCCCAGGTGGGTCAGCTTGCCGGTGTCCTCCTCCATGTGCGCGCGTTCGATCTCGATCCGCCAGGTGGTGCCGTCGTCGAGCGGCACATCGAGATAGCCGTTGATCGCGATCGGTTCGTCGTACTGGGAGATCTGGTAGTTCTTCGGCTGGTCCGGATAGAAGTAGTTCTTCCGGGCGAACCGGCCCCACGGGGCGATGTCGCAGTTCAGCGCCAGCCCGATACGGATCGCGGACTCCACCGCGGCCTCGTTGAGCACCGGCAGCGAGCCGGGCAGACCGAGGCAGACCGGGCACACCTGGGTGTTGGGTTCGGCGCCGAATTTGTTGGCGCATCCGCAGAACATCTTGGTCGCCGTCGACAGCTCGACGTGCACCTCAAGACCGAGCACGGGTTCATACTTGGCGATGACCTGGTCGTAATCGAGCAGCGGTGCGGTAGCCGAGGTCACGGAGGTCATGCCCCAGATCCTAGTGGGTCGGCTTTTCGCCGCGAACAGACACAAACTCGCACGGTTCGGCGCCCCAGAGTGCGAGTTCGTGCTCCCCCGCAAGCGGGTGGTGCCCGCAGCTCGCGAAGAAGACTCAGCCGAAGAACTCGGCGGCGTCGTCGTAGCGGCTCTGCGGCACCAGCTTGAGCTGACGGACCGCCTCCTCCAGCGGCACCCGGCCGATCTCCTGCCCACGCAGCGACACCATCATCCCGTACTCCCCGGCGTGCGCGGCGTCGGCTGCGTTGACGCCGAACCGGGTGGCCAGCACACGGTCGTAGGCGGTGGGGGTGCCGCCGCGCTGCACATGGCCGAGCACCGTGACACGGACCTCCTTGTTGATCCGCTTCTCCACCTCCACCGCGAGCTGCTGGGCGACGCCGGTGAACCGCTCGTGACCGAACTCGTCGATGCCGCCGCTGCGCAGCTGCATGGAGCCCTCGGCCGGCTTCGCCCCCTCGGCGACCACGCAGATGAAGTGCGAATCCCCGCGCACGAAGCGCTGTTTGACCAGCCGGCACACCTCTTCGACGTCGAACGGCTGCTCGGGGATCAGCGTCATGTGCGCGCCCGAGGCCAGCCCGGCGTTGAGCGCGATCCAGCCGGCGTGGCGTCCCATCACCTCGACGAGCATCACCCGCTGATGCGATTCGGCGGTGCTGTGCAGCCGGTCGATCGCCTCGGTCGCGACGGTCAGCGCGGTGTCGTGGCCGAACGTCACGTCGGTGCAGTCGATGTCGTTGTCGATCGTCTTGGGCACCCCGACGACGGGAACGTTCTCCTCGGACAGCCAGTGCGCGGCGGTCAGTGTGCCCTCTCCCCCGATCGGGATGAGCACGTCGATGCCGTTGTCCTCCAGCGTCTGCTTGATCTGGTCGAGGCCGGCCCGCAGCTTGTCGGGGTTGACCCGCGCGGTGCCCAGCATGGTGCCGCCCTTGGCGAGCAGCCGGTCGTTGCGGTCGTCGTTGCGCAGCTGGATCCGCCGGTCCTCCAACAGCCCGCGCCAGCCGTCCTGGAAACCCACCACCGACGACCCGTACCGCACGTCACAGGTGCGCACCACCGCCCGGATGACGGCGTTGAGCCCTGGACAGTCGCCTCCACCGGTCAGCACTCCGATACGCATGACACCCATCTAACCCGCTCACAGCGCGGTCGGCAGCAGTCCTCTTGCTGTTTCGTAGGCGGCACCCACCCGATAGAGGCGGTCGTCGGCCAGTGCCGGCGCCATGATCTGCAGTCCGACGGGCAGACCGTCATCGGCCGACAGCCCCGACGGCACCGACATCCCGCAGTGCCCGGCCAGGTTCAACGGCAGTGTGCACAGGTCGAACAGGTACATCGCCAGCGGATCATCGACCTTCTCCCCGAGCCGGAACGCCGTGGACGGAGTCGTGGGCGTCACCAGGACGTCGACGCGGCGGTAGGCCTCCTCGAGGTCACGGGCGATCAGCGTCCGCACCTTCTGGGCCTGGTTGTAATAGGCGTCGTAGTAGCCGGCCGACAGCGCATAGGTGCCGATCATGATGCGACGCTTAACCTCCGGACCGAAGCCCGCCGCCCGGGAGATCGCCATGACCTCTTCGGCGCTGTGGGTGCCGTCGTCGCCGGCCCGCAGCCCATAGCGCATGCCGTCGAACTTCGCCAGGTTCGACGACACCTCCGACGGCAGGATCAGGTAGTAGGCGGGCAGCGAGTAGTCGAAGTGCGGGCAGTCGACCTCGCTGATCTCGGCGCCGAGTGCGGTCAGCTGCTCGAGGGCCGCGGTGAACGACGCGAGCACACCGGGCTGGTAGCCCTCGCCGCTGCGCAGCTGTTTGACCACGCCGATGCGCACCCCTGTGAGGTCGCCCTCGGCCCCGGCGCGGGCGGCACCGACGATGTCGGGCACCGCGGCGTCCACCGACGTCGAGTCCCTCGGATCGTGACCCGCGATGACCTGGTGCAGCAGCGCGGTGTCGAGCACCGTGCGCGCGCACGGCCCGCCCTGGTCCAGCGACGACGCGCACGCCACCAGTCCGTACCGCGACACCGTGCCGTAGGTCGGCTTCACGCCGACGGTCGCCGTCAGCGCGGCGGGCTGGCGGATCGAGCCGCCGGTGTCGGTGCCGATGGCCAGCGGGGCCTGGAACGCCGCGAGCGCCGCGGCGCTGCCGCCGCCCGACCCGCCGGGCACCCGCTCGGTGTCCCACGGGTTGCGGGTGGGGCCGTAGGCCGAGTTCTCCGTCGACGAGCCCATCGCGAACTCGTCCATGTTGGTCTTGCCGAGGATCGGGATGCCGGCGGCGCGCAGCTTCGCGGTGACCGTCGCGTCGTACGGCGAGGTCCAGCCGTCCAGGATCTTCGAACCGCAGGTGGTGGGCATGTCGGTGGTGGTGAAGACGTCCTTGAGCGCCAGCGGCACACCGGCCAGCGGGGAGGCCGGTTCGGCACCGGAGGCCGCCGCCTTGTCCACCGCCGCGGCGGCGTCGAGCGCGCGGTCCGCGGCCACGTGCAGGAACGCGTGGTACCGCTCGTCGGTGGCCGCGATCTGGTCCAGGCAGGCCTGCGTCACCTCGGTCGAGGACACCTCCTTGGCAGCGATCTTCGCCGCGAGAGTGGCGGCGTCCAGCCTGATCAGCTCGGTGTCGGTCATTCGGGCTCTCCTAGGATTCGCGGCACCGCGAAGCGCCCTTCGGCGGCGTTCGGTGCGGCGGCCAGCGCGTCGTCCTGGGACAGGCTGGGCTGCGGGTCGTCGGACCGGAACACGTTGACGTCGGTCAACGGGTTGTCGGTGGCTTCGACGCCGGTGACGTCGACGGCCTGGATCTGGCCGACGTGGCCCAGGATGGCGTCCAACTGACCGACGAAGCTGTCCAATTCGCTATCGGTCAGGGCGAGTCGAGCGAGACGCGCCAGGTGCGCTACCTCGTCGCGGGAGATCTGTGACACGGCCACCAACCCTAGTTCAACCCGCCCGCGGCCCGGCGCCGGCCGAGCCGACAAGAGCGCCGGTCGCCCGAGTCGCCCGGTCCCGGCAGTCCGTGACACAGTGTTGGCCGTGCCTTCGTATCTGCTGCGGGTCCAGCTCGAGGACCGGCCGGGCAGCCTCGGTTCCCTGGCGGTGGCGCTGGGCTCGGTGGGCGCCGACATCCTGTCGCTGGATGTGGTGGAACGGTCCGCCGGTTACGCAGTCGACGATCTGGTGGTCGAACTCCCGCTGGGCGCCATGCCCGACATGCTGATCACCGCCGCCGAGAAGCTCAAGGGCGTCTACGTCGACAGCATCCGCCCGCACACCGGGCTGCTGGAAGCCCACCGCGAACTGGAGCTGATCGATCATGTCGCCGCCGCCGACGGGACGCTCAAGCGGCTGCAGGTGCTGGTCGACGAGGCGCCGAGAGTGCTACGGGTCGGGTGGTGCACCGTCGTGCAGCTGACCGACACCGGTTCCGAACGCGTGGTGGGCAGCCCGGGCGCCCCCGAGACGCAGGCTGCCGAAACACCCTGGTTGCCGCTGCAGCGCGCGACGGCACTGGACGCGACCGCCGACTGGGTGCCCCAGGTGTGGCGCGACATGGACACCACGCTGGCGGCCGCCCCACTGAGCGATCCGCGGACCGCGATGATGCTCGGCCGCCCCGGCGGACCGGCGTTCCGGCCGAGCGAGGTCGCCCGGCTGGGTTACCTGGCCGGGATCGTCGCGACCATCATCAGCTGACGCATCCCCACTGTCGGACTCCTCAACGCGGCTCGTCCCTCG
>NZ_BCRS01000205.1 GCF_001552715.1 Mycolicibacterium vaccae NBRC 14118 = CIP 105934
CCAGCCGTCTGCCCTCCGGTCCCCCGCCGTACGCCTCGACAGCCACGGCCCGGGCCACCACCGCGCGCCGGGCCAGCGCCCCGTCGAGCGCCTGCCACGACAGGTCGTAGCGCACGTGCAGCCGGTCCAGCCGGTTCGCCGTCTGGTACGCCCATCCGATGGTCAGCAGGATCGCCGCGAGCAGCACCGCGATGACGACCGCGGTCACCCAGGGGATCACGACTCGACCTGAACCTTCGCCCCGGCGCCGGCGACGGTCTCGTACACCCGCAGGATCTGGCGGGCCACCACCGACCAGTCGTAGCGCTGCACCGCCCGGGTCGCGTACTCGATGTAACCGGCGCGGGCCGCGTCGTCGGCGAGCACGTCGATCAGTCCCTCCGCCAGCGCCGCGGAGTCGTCGACGGCCACCAGCCGGCCGGCCTGCCCGTCGTCGAGGACGCGCCGGAACGCGTCGAGGTCACTGGCCACCACGGCGGTCCCGGCGGCCATCGCCTCGACCAGCACGATGCCGAAGCTCTCCCCACCGGTGTTGGGCGCGCAGTACACGTCGGCGCTGCGCATCGCCGAAGCCTTGTCGGCGTCGTCGACCTGACCGAGAAACCGCAGATGGCCGGCCAGCGGGCCGGCTTCGTCGCGCAGTTCGTCCTCGTCGCCGCGGCCGACCACCAGGATCTCCACGTCGGCGAACCGCTCCACCAGCGCCGGCAGCGCGCCGAGCAGCACCGACATGCCCTTGCGGGGTTCGTCGAAACGGCCCAGGAACAGCACGGTGCGGCCCGGCCGCGGATAGCCCGGCAGCAGCGGCGCCGACGCGAAACTGGCCACGTCGACACCGTTGGGGATCTCCACGGCGTCGCTGCCCAGGGCCTCCATCTGCCAGCGCCGCGCCAGGTCGGACACCGCGATGCGGCCGACGATCTTCTCGTGCATCGGCCGCAGGAACGGCTCGAACACCGACAGCGTCAGCGACCTCGTCGTCGACGTGTGGAAGGTGGCCACGATCGGGCCCTCGGCGATGTTCAGCGCGAGCATCGACAGGCTGGGCGCATTCGGCTCGTGCAGGTGCAGCACGTCGAAATCGCCCTGCTGCAGCCACTTCTTCACCTTGCGGTGGGTGGCCGGACCGAAGCGCAGCCGCGCCACCGAGCCGTTGTACGGGATCGGCACGGCGCGGCCGCCGGAGACCACGAAGTCGGGCAGGGAATCCCCGGCCTCCGGGGACGCGGGCGCCAGCACACTGACCTCGTGGCCGGCGTCGCGGAACACCGTCGCCAGCTGCAGCACGTGCGACTGCACCCCGCCGGGAACGTCGAACGAATACGGGCAGACCATCCCGATCCTCATCCGTAAGACTCCAGGCGGGCCCGGCGCTCGTCGGACAGGTCGGCCAGCCACTGCGGCTGCATCATGTGCCAGTCCTCGGGATGGGCGGCGATGTTGGTCGCGAACCGGTCGGCCAGGGCCTGGGTGATGGCGATGACGTCCCCGGACGACGTGTCGAGTTCCGGATAGACCTGCATGCCCCAGTCGTCGGGTTCGAACCAGCAGTGCACCGGCAGCAGCGCCGCACCGGTGGTCAGCGCGAGTTTGGCCGGGCCCGCAGGCAGCCTGCTCGGCTCGCCGAAGAAGTCGACCGGCACGCCCGTCCGGGTCATGTCCCGGTCGGCCATCAGGCACACGATGCCGTTGCCGAGCAACCGGTCGCGCAGCACGTCGAACGGTGGCCGCTCACCGCCGGAGAGCGGGACCACCTCGAAGCCGAGGCTTTCCCGGTAGGCCAGGAACCGGTGGTACAGCGACTCGGGCTTGAGCCGTTCGGCGACGGTGGTGAACGTGCCGTGGTTCTGCGCCAGCCACACCCCGGCCATGTCCCAGTTCCCGCTGTGCGGCAGCGCCAGCACCGCGCCGCGGCCGGTCTCCAGCGCGCCCCACAGCAACTCGATGTCGTGCACGCGCAGGCGTCTGGCCAGGTCCGCGTGGTCCATCGCCGGCAGCCGGAACGCCTCGCGCCAGTACCGCGCGTAGGACGCCAGCGAGGCACGCATCAGGGCTTCGGGAACGTCCCCCGGAGTCGTCCCGACCACCCGTGCGAGGTTCCTGCGCAGCTGTTCGGGTCCGCCGTTGCGGGCCGCCCATCGGGCGCCGGCGTCGAAGGTGTTGCGCGCCACGGTCTCCGGGGCCGCACGGACCAGCCGCCAACCGGCGGCGTAGCCCCAGTCCGCCAGCTGTCCCCCCACCGCCGACGGCAGCGAGAGCAGCCCCCGCGCACCTCCGCCGGACCCGGTCGGGTGCTCTGTCATTGGTCGGTGGTCTCCGACGTGTCCCCGGTTTCGCGCGCCGGCAGCGGGTCCATGGCCGCCGCCGAGGTCCGCACGCTGTGCAACCGCTGCCCCACCGTGACGACGCTGGTGATCGCCAGCACCCACATCGCGACGTCGAGCAGCCACGGCAGCGGGAAGAACGGCAGATCGGAGAAGCACGCCCCGACCAGGATGATGAGCAGGCGTTCCGGACGCTCGATCAGGCCGCCGTCCCCGTTGAGACCGCTGGCCTCCGCCCGGGCCTTGATGTAGGAGATCACCTGCGACGACACCAGGCAGATCATGGTGGCCACCGCCAGGCCGGTGCTGTGCAGCCCGAACACCGCCCACCACAGCAGTCCGCAGAGCACCGCGCCGTCGCTGATCCGGTCGCAGGCGGCGTCGAGCACCGCCCCGAACCGCGTGCCGCCGCCGCTCTGCCGGGCCATCGCCCCGTCGAGCATGTCGGCCAGCACGAAGAACGCGACCGCGAAGGCGCCGGCGAACAGATACCCCATCGGGAACAGGGTCAGCGCGGCCAGCACCGAGCCGGCGGTGCCCAGGATGGTGACACTGTCGGGGGTCAGCCCCAGCTTGAGCGCCCCCTTGGCCACCGGTCGCGACAACTTGGTGTACGCCGCGCGGGTCATCAGGTAGAAATCGCTCACTGCTGCCTGTCCCACTCGGCGGCCAGCAACCGGCGGGTGTCCCGCAGCAGTTGCGGGATGACCTTGGAGTCGCCGATGACGGTGATGAAGTTGGCGTCCCCGCCCCAGCGCGGCACGACGTGCATGTGCAGGTGTTCGGACAGCGAGCCGCCGGCCGAGGTGCCCAGATTGAGGCCGACGTTGAATCCGTGCGGCCGCGACACCGTTTTCATCACCCGGATGGCTTTCTGGGTGAAGGCCATCAACTCCGCGCTCTCGGCCTCGGTGAGGCTCTCCAGTTCGGCCACCCGACGGTACGGGACCACCATCAGGTGGCCGGGGTTGTACGGGTAGAGGTTGAGCACCGCGTACACCAGCTTCCCGCGCGCGACGACCAATCCGTCCTCGTCGGACATGTTGGGGATGTCGGTGAACGGTTCTGACGACGTCTCCGGATCCGCCTTCACCGCGTCGACGATGTAGGTCATCCGGTGCGGCGTCCAGAGCCGCTGCAGCTGGTCCGGGTCGCCGACGCCGCGGTCTACGATCGTGTCCTCGGAGTCCACGTCACCCCTCGTCCGCTTCAGCATTGATCTCGACGAGTTCGGCTGTGGGAACGGCGTTTTCGCGGCGTCGCACCCAGTCGGCGATGGCCTCGACCGCGCGGTCGCTCGGCACGCCGTTGATCTGCGTGCGGTCGCCGAACCGGAAGGAGACGGCGCCGGCCTCGACGTCGCGGTCGCCGGCCAGCAGCATGAACGGCACCTTCTGGTTCGTGTGGTTGACGATCTTCTTGGCCATCCGGTCGTCACTGGTGTCCACCTCGGCGCGAATGCCGAGCCCGCGCAGCCGGGTCACCAGCTCCTCCAGGTACGGGATGTGGTCGTCGGCGACAGGGATGCCGACCACCTGCACCGGCGCCAGCCACGCGGGGAAGGCGCCGGCGTAGTGCTCGGTGAGCACCCCGAAGAACCGTTCGATCGACCCGAACAGCGCGCGGTGGATCAGCACCGGCCGCTTGCGTGTCCCGTCGGCTGCGGTGTACTCCAACTCGAAGCGGTCGGGCATGTTGAAGTCGAGCTGGATCGTCGACATCTGCCAGTTGCGTCCCAGTGCGTCGCGCACCTGCACCGAGATCTTCGGCCCGTAGAACGCCGCTCCCCCGGGGTCCGGCACCAGTTGCAGGCCAGAGGATTCGGCCACTTCGCGCAGCGTCTCGGTGGCTTCCTCCCACAGCTCGTCGGAGCCGACGAACTTCTCGGGGTCCTTGGTCGACAGTTCCAGATAGAAGTCGTCGAGGCCGTAGTCGGCCAGCAGTTCCAGCACGAACTGCAACAGCCGGGCCAGCTCGTCGCGCATCTCCTCGCGGGTGCAGTAGATGTGCGCGTCGTCCTGGGTCATGCCGCGCACCCGGGTCAGCCCGTGGACCACGCCGGACTTCTCGTAGCGGTAGACGCTGCCGAACTCGAAGAGCCGCAACGGCAGTTCCCGGTAGGAACGCCCCCGTGACCGGTAGATCAGGTGGTGCATCGGGCAGTTCATCGGCTTGAGGTAGTAGTCCTGCCCGGGCTTGCGCACGGTGCCGTCCTCGTTGTACTCCGCGTCGATCTGCATCGGCGGGAACATGCCGTCGGCGTACCACTCCAGGTGCCCGGAGGTGATGTAGAGCTGTTCCTTGGTGATGTGCGGGGTGTTGACGAACTCGTAGCCGGCCTCGATGTGCTTGCGCCGCGAGTACTCCTCCAGTTCGCGTCGCACCACTCCGCCCTTGGGATGGAAAACCGGTAGGCCCGAACCCAGTTCGTCGGGGAAGCTGAACAGGTCCAGCTCCACGCCGAGCTTGCGGTGGTCGCGCTTGAGCGCTTCCTCGATCAGCTCCAGGTGGCGGTCGAGTGCCTCCTGCGACTCCCACGCGGTGCCGTAGATGCGCTGCAGGCTGGCGTTGTTCTGGTCGCCGCGCCAGTAGGCCGCCGAGCTGCGGGTCAGCTTGAACGCCGGGATGTAGCGGGTGGTCGGGATGTGCGGGCCACGGCACAGATCGCCCCACACCCGTTCGCGGGTACGGGGATTGAGGTTGTCGTAGGCGGTCAGTTCGTCGCCGCCCACCTCCATGACGTCGGGATCCCCGGACTTGTCGTCGATGAGCTCGAGCTTGTACGGCTCGTCGGCGAGCTCCTCGCGGGCCTGGTCCTTGGATTCGAACACCCGGCGCTCGAACAGCTGACCGTCCTTGACGATCTTGCGCATCCGCTTCTCGAGGGCCTCGAGATGTTCGGGGGTGAACGGCTCGGCGACCTCGAAGTCGTAGTAGAAGCCGTCGGTGATCGGCGGGCCGATGCCGAGCTTGGCCTCGGGGAACATGTCCTGGACCGCCTGGGCCAGGACGTGGGCCGCCGAGTGCCGGATCACGCTGCGGCCGTCGTCGGTGTCGGCGGCCACCGGCTCCACCTCGACGTCGGCGTCGGGAATCCAGGACAGGTCCCGCAACCGACCCTCGGGGTCGCGCACGACGACGACGGCGTCGGACGCGCCGCGGGACGGCAAGCCGGCGTCACGCACCGCCTGCCCGGCGGTCGTCCCGGCAGCGACCCGGATCGGGGCTACGGGGGCGGGGCGGGCGGGGGCGCTCATCGCTGGGTTCTCCAAACGTTCAGGTGGGTGCGGGCCGGGTCGACCGCGACCATGCTATCGGTGCGGGGGCTCACGCCCCGATACCAATGGGGCTATCCAGCCAGCTGTGTTCGATCCCGAACAGTCCCCCGACGAACGCCAGCGCTCCCAGCAACCACAAGGTCCCGACCACCACGGCGAACGTGAACAGCGCGCCGAGGGCCTGCACCCACAGTCCCTGCTCCTTGAACCAGTCCATCACCGCGTCGTAGCGCTTGCGGACGTACCGCAGCAGCCGGTGCGCCCATTCGAACTCGGTGGCCAGGATCGCCAGGCCGAGGAACACGATCGCCCAGCCGGGGCCGGGGTACGGGATGGCCAGGATGCCGACGACCAGCACCAGCAGGCCCACGACGCCGACCGCGATGCGGTAGGCCAGATCGAGGGCGCGGCGTTGGCGCAGCCGGTCCCGCCACCGCGCCCACTTGTGGGTCAGCCCGCGCAGCCCGGTGTCTTCGCTCACGGCTGCCCCGGCTTGAGTTTGACGAACAGCGAGTGCGCCTCTGCCAGCACCTGGTCGCCGTCGAGCAGGCGGCCCGAGACGAAGATCTTGCGGTCGACGATGTCGTCGATCACTGCGTCGACCTGCAGCTCGGCGCCGATCAGCGCGATCTTGCGGTAGTCGACGTGCAGGAACGCGGTGCGCTGGGCCTTGCTGCCGCTGAGCTTGAACGCGGTGAAGCCGAGCAGCGAGTCGAACAGGTGGGCCACCGCGCCGCCGTGTGCGGCGCCGTTGCGGCCGAGGTGGTAGCGGCGGAACCGGGCGGTGCCCCGCACCCGTCCGTCCTCGGTGACGTGCAGATCGACCGGCGGGCTGAGGATGTTGCCGCGGTTGGGCAGGTCCATCCGGCGGCCCGACGGCGAAGACCATTCGTCGGCGTCGAACGGAGCCAGCAGCGCCGACGCCTTCTCGATCAGGTCGGCAGCCTGGGTGATCACCTCGTCGGGGGCGTCCGCGGCGCGCGCGTGATCCTGCAGCGTCCGCACCGCCTCGACGAACCGCCCGTAGTCGGGTCCCCCACGGTCGGTGGGTTTCGGCGGATTGAATCCGCCACCCACGCGGGCGTCGCGTCCAGAACCGACGTGTGTGTCAGCCGCGCTGTTGGTGCTCACCCGCCCACCGTATTGGTTGCTCAGCCCGCGGCGGCGCCGGCGTTGCCCAGTGTCTCGAACTCGGCCTCGGTCAGGGCGATGGCCGCCGCGGCCACGTTCTCCTCCAGATGGGCGACCTTGGACGTGCCGGGAATGGGCAGCATCACCGGCGACCGGTGCAGCAGCCAGGCCAGCGCGAGCTGCGACGGGGTGGCTCCGTGCTCGGCGGCGATGCGCTGCAACGGGCCGTCGGGTGCCGCGAGCGGCCCGGCGGCCAGCGGGAACCACGGGATGAACGCGATCTGCTCGGCTTCGCACACGTCGAGCACCGCTTCGGAGCCGCGCATCGTGAGGTTGTACATGTTCTGCACGGACACGATCGGGACGACCGCACGCGCCGCGGCCAGCTGGTCGGCGTCGACCTCCGACAGTCCGATGTGCCGGATCTTGCCCTCCTGCTGCAGTCGGGCCAGTTCCCCGATCTGGTCTTCGGCCGGGAACTTCGGGTCGATCCGGTGCAGCTGGAACAGGTCGATGGTGTCCACACCGAGCCGGCGCAGACTCAGCTCGCACTCCTGGCGCAGGTAGGCCGGGAACCCGAGGGGCTCCCAGACGTCGGGACCGGTGCGCAGCAGGCCCGCCTTGGTCGCGATGACGACGCCGTCATAGGGATAGAGCGCCTCGCGGATCAGTTCCTCGCTGACGTAGGGCCCGTAGGAGTCCGCGGTGTCGATGAAGTCGACACCGAGCTCGACGGCCCGGCGCAGCACCCGCAGGCATTCATCCCGGTCGGCCGGTGGCCCCCAGACGCCCTTGCCGGTCAGACGCATCGCGCCGAAACCGAGACGATTGACGGTGAGCTTGCCACCGAGGGCGAAGGTCGGTGCGGGGGCGGCGGTCACCGCTCCGACGGTACGCGGACGGTGCCAAGCTGGCACCGTGAAACTGACTGACCTGGCGGGCCGGGCACTGACCTACCCGGAGGTGGGCGCGACGGCCGCCGAGTTGCCCGCCGGCTACCACCATGTGCAGAAGTCGTCGGTGATCGGTCACGGCCGGGACCGGTTCGAACAGGCCGCCGCGGCAGGCATGCGGTGGGGCATGCTGCGCGGGGCGGGGCTGCGCGTGGAGGCGACCACCGCCGTGGCGGCCGTGGGAACCGAGGTTCTGGTGCATCTCGGACCCGTGGTGGCACCGTGCCGGGTGGTCTATGTCGTCGACGAGCCCGACCGCCGGGGTTTCGCCTACGGCACCCTGCCCGGACACGCCGTATCCGGCGAGGAGCTGTTCCTGGTGCGCTACGCGCCCGACACCGGGCAGGTGTCTGCGGAGGTGACCGCGTTCTCCCGGCATGGCACGTGGTGGAGCCGGCTCGGCGCCCCGGTGACCTCGCTGGTGCAGCGGGTGGTCACCGACCGGTATCTGCGGGCGCTCTGACCGTCCCTGTGAATTCGCTGGAAGCGTATGACGTCGTACGAAACGGCCCCCATCAGGCACGCAACCGGGCCCCGAACCACCCCGACTACCGCAGCAAACGGTCACAGAAGCAACATTTCCCATGCCTGCACCGACCGTTGCGGTCAGCGGTAGCCTGTAGTGCCATATTGACGCGTGAGTATCGGACGGTGAGGGATGATCGATCCAGCCGGCATGGAGGCCGCACATCTACGTGTGGCCGAAATTGTCCAGGGACTACACAACAGGTCCGACACCGACTCCGACACCGTCGTGGCGGAGTTGGCCGAGATCGCCGCTGCTGAGATCCCTGGCGCGCAGTACGCCGGGATCACGTTGACCCGCAACGCCAATCGCATCGAGACCCCGGCAGCGACCCACCACTGGCCGCTGCTGTTGGACAAGATCCAGCAGCAGCACCTGGAAGGACCCTGCCTGACCGCGGCGTGGGAGGAACGCGTCGTCCACGTCCGGGACCTGGAGACCGAGGATCGTTTCCCGAACTACCGGCGCGACGCGCTGGCCGAGACGCCCATCCGCGCGATCATGGCGTTTCAGTTGTTCATCGCCGACGAGACGCTGGGTGCGTTGAACGTCTACGCCGAGACTGCCGAGGCTTTCACCCCCGAGTCGCGCACTCTCGGGCTGATCTTCGCCGCGCACTCGTCGGTGGCCTGGAACTCGGCGCGCCGCGAGGACCAGTTCAAGCGGGCACTGTCCAGCCGGGACATCATCGGACAGGCCAAAGGCATGATCATGGAGCGCTACCGGGTGGACGCCGTCCAGGCGTTCGAGTTGTTGCGCAAGCTGTCACAGGACACCAACGTGCCGCTGATCAAGGTCGCCGGCGAGTTGGTCGCCGACGCGCAGGCATCGGCCCGCTGACAGCCCCGAGACAGCCGCTCGGCCAATCAGTTCCGGGCCCAACGGCCGCGGCCGTCCGAACCTCCCGCAGCGGGAGGACGGACGGCCGGGGCGTTCGGGTCTAGTGGGTGTCCCACCGGTCCCGGCCCTCACCGGCCGGTGCCGTACCCGTGATCAGGGCCCGCGGGATGTCGGCGTTGACCGGAGCCGGACCTGAATCCGCCTGCGTGGCAGACCAATCCGTGCCGACACAGAGCAGGTCGGACGGGACCGGCAGCTCACTGGGAAGCGGCACCGGCAGACCCGGGATCGACGGGATGCTCAGCGACGGTGGCGACACCAGGTTCGACAGGCTGGTCGCGGCCAGCGGGGTGAACGGGTCCGGCGGCGCGGGAACACCGACGCTGACCGATCCGGCCCCGCCGGGCACCGGAGCCGGCGGCGGCGGAAGGACACTGACCACCGAGGACGTCGCGTCCTGGACCGACCGGATCATTCCGGGGGGTGTCAGCAGATCCTCCAGCGCCACCGAGCTGCCCGGGGTGCCCGGGATCGGGGACCGCGGCGTCGCGCTGTTGACGCCGGTCGACGTGCCCGGGGTCGGCGGCAGACCGGGATAGTTCCCGGGCACCGACGACGCGGCCGGCGTGCCCGGCGTCGCGGGCAGCGGGGGCGTGCCGGTGTTGACCGACGTGCCCGTCGAGGACGGCGGAACCGGCGGCGTTCCGGGAGTCCCACCCGGCACCGTGATCGCCGCGGGCGTCCCAGGGACGCCGGGCGCGGGCGGAGTCACCGCACCGACCGGCACCGCACCCGGACCACCG
>NZ_BCRS01000206.1 GCF_001552715.1 Mycolicibacterium vaccae NBRC 14118 = CIP 105934
CATCGGCGTCGTCGGCGCATGGGCGGTGACGCCGGACGCGGTGGCGCCCGCGGTGTCGCGCCGCCGGCGGAGCTCCTCGTCGATCCCGTCGGACAACCGCCCGAGATAACCGATCAGCGCGGCGACGTCGCCGTCGTCCCAGCGCGACAGCACCGACTCCAGGCCGCTGATGTTGGCCGAGCGTTGGCTCTCGAACATCGCCCGCCCCCGCGAGGTGAGCGAGAAGCGCGGCGGTGCAGCCGGATCCGTGGTCGGCGCCCGCCCGATGAGACCGTCGCGGATCAGCGCCGAGATGCGCTCCTCGACCGGTCTTTCGTCGCTGGTCAGCGCCGCGGCCAGTTCCTGCACCGTCATCGCGCCCGCACCGCCCAGATACGCGGCGATGACGTAGTCGCCGCGGTCCAGTCGATGGGATGCCGACGGCACACCCAGAGCCACGGCGGACTGCCGTCCGACCGCGGTCATCACGTTCTCCAACCGCTGCGCACGCCGGCGGACCGCCGACGGGGACAGCACGGGTTCGACGGCGTCCGGCGCGGGCGCAGGACTGGGGGTCGCCGCCGGAATGGTGATCGCGATGACCGCGGCGACCGCCGCCGCGACGCCGGCGATGACCAGCGCGATGCGGAACCCGTTCAGGGACGGGATCATATGGCCGCCGACCACCATTCCGGTCTGCACCAGGACCGCGGCCATCGCCGCACTCGACACGGAGGTGCCCAGGGCGCGCGCTAGCGAGTTGATGCCGTTGGCCGCGGCGGTTTCAGAGACCGGAACCGCGGCGTTGATCAGCGTCGGCAGCGACGCGAACGCGAAACCGACGCCGATGCTGACCAGGATGCTGAACGTCAGGACACCGGCCGGGCTACCCAGAAGCTGTGTGCCGCCGAGATATCCGACCGCGATGACGATGCAGCCGGCGACCAGGGTGAACCGCGGACCGCGCGTGGCGATGATCTTCGCGGCGATCGGCGCCGAGGCCATCATCGCCAGACCGCCGGGCGCCATCCACAGCCCGGCCGCCACCATGCTCTGGCCCAGCCCGTACCCGGTCGCGGCGGGCAGCTGCAGGATCTGCGGTCCGATCAGCGACATCGCGAACATCGCGAAGCCGACCGCCACCGACGCCAGATTGGTCAGCAGCACAGGGGCTTTGATCGTCGTCCGGATGTCCACCAGCGGCGCCGGGGTCCGGAACTGCCACCACCCGAACAACACGAAGACCGCCAGGGATCCGATCAGCAGGCCGATCGTCGTCGGGTTGCCCCAGCCCCAGTTCGCGCCTTTCGAGATGGGCAACAGCAGCATGATCAGGCCCGCGGCCAGCCCGACGGCGCCGAGGAAGTCGAAGCGGCCCATGGTCTTCGACGGGACGATGTCGGGAACGAACAGGCTGAACAGCACACCCGACGCCAGCCCGAGGATCGCCGCGCACCAGAACAACGCGTGCCAGCTCAGATTCTCGGCGATCACCGCCGACAACGGCAGCCCCAGCGCGCCGCCCACCCCGAGCGAGGCGCTGACCATGCCCATCGCCGCACCCACCCGCTCCGGTGGCAGGGACGCGCGCAGCACGCTGATGCCCAGCGGGATCACCGGGGCGCCGAACCCCTGCAGTGCCCTGCCGACCACCAGCGGGATCAGCGAGCTCGTCAGCGCGGCGACGACGGAGCCGACGGTGAGCAACACCGCACAGGCCACCAGCACCCGCTTGGCGCCGAACATGTCGCCCAGCCGGCCGAACATCGGTGTGGCGACCGCACCGGTCAGCAGGGTCGCGGTCACCGCCCACGAGGCGTTGGCCGACGAGGTACCCAGGATGTCGGGCAGCTGCGGCACCAGCGGGATCACCAACGTCTGCATCAGCGAGACGCTGATGCCGCCGGCGGCGAGCACGGCGATGAGCGCTCCACCGCCTCGGGGCGCCGACGGGCGCTCGACCATCTGTTCAGGCACGAAGAACTGTCCTCGGGGGTTGCGGGTCCGGGAAGGTGACGGCGGGGCCCCGGACTCGTCGCTGAATCACAGAAAGGCACCTCGGCCGTTTCAATACTTGCGAAACAATAGCACCGTCGTCGTTTCATTAGTCATACTGGCGGGGTGACTCACCCCGCCCCGGCCACCTCGCCGCGCCGCAGCGCGCCGGCCCGCGCCGGCCGTCCCACCCGCGAGCAGGCCCTGCTGCGCGCCGAGGAACTGCTGGACTGCGCGCTCGAGGTGTTCCTGGACCGGGGGTTCGACCACGCCACGATCGACGGGATCGCCGCCACGGCCGGCATGGCCAAGCGGACCATCTATGCGCGCTATCCCGACAAGGAGACCTTGTTCCGTGCCGCGGTGCAGCGCGCGATCGACCGCTGGGCGGTCCCGGCCGAGGAGTTCCGCAAGCTGGACACCGGTGACCTGGAGGAGACCCTGATCGCGGTGGCCGGGGCTCGGCTGCGCACCGCGGTGAGTCCCGACGGGGTCCGTCTGCAACGCATCCTCAACGCCGAGGCCTACCGCTTCCCCGAACTTCCCCGCATCGCCTACGAGCAGGGCAGCCGGCCCGCGGTGCGCTTCATCGCCGAGGTGCTCGCGCGTCACGCGGCGACCGGCAGCATCGCCGTCGACGACGCCGAACTTCTCGGGACGTCGTTCCTGAGCCTGGTGATCGGCGGCCCCGCACACGGCGTGTTGTGGGGAGCGGTGCTCGACGACGACGCCGTCGCCGACCGGATCAGGGTCTGCGTCCGGTTGTTCCTCGACGGCGCCAGGCCGCGGTGAACTCCGTCGTGCGGGGCGCTACCCCATCACCCGTTGCGCATAGGCCAGGATCGGCTTCTTCAGCGCGGTGAGAGCAGCCTCGGCGTCCTCATCGGCCAGCGCGTTGGTGGCCAGTGCCGAGATCGCCGCGACCAGCATCTGACACGCGAACCGGTCGGCCTTGCTGCGGGCCTTGAACACTTTGGCCACACCCGCCACGAAATCCTGCTGTAGTTCCACTCGCCGCCGCATGGCCTCGGGACCGGCCGCATACACCTCGACCAGGAACAACCTCGCGGTGGACGGGTCGGCGGCGAGGTAGCTCAGGTACCGGTCGAGCATGATGTCGAAGCGTTGCATCGGGGTTCCGGTCGCGGGCAGGGCCTCGATGCCGTCGATGACGTGGCGCTGCGACCGCGCGTACGCCGACATGAAGCAGTCCTGCTTCGAGCTGAAGTGTTGGTAGAAGGTGGCCTTGGAGACCCCGGCGGCTCTGATCAGATCCTCGACCGTGGTCCTGCTGTAGCCGTTCTCGGCCATGACCGTGGCCAGTGCTTCGAACAGCCGCTGCCGCTGATGGGCGGCGACCTGTTCCCGGGACAGTCGGTGCCGGCCTGACGCGAGGCGTTCGGCCATGCGGTGGCCTCCTCTGACCCGGTTGGCGTGTTGCCGAGAGTATAGGGACGTCCCGCGTTTGCGAACGCCTTCGTTTTTGGAAAACGGGAACGTTTATGTACGATCCGTGTGGCCTGTCTCACACGACGGCCGGGGCTCTGCGCAGCGAGGGGTGAGCGGAGCCGTTGCGGCGGACGCGTCGGCGCCCGGTGGCACCGCAGAGGGGGAGTGGGGCCACCCGGGCCGACGTACCCCCGAAAGTCCGTGTCCAGGTTGACGTGTGGTGGCGTCAGACCCCGGCGGGCACTTTCGCGTCGGCCCGCATCTGCTTGCGCAACTGGCCGAACTCGGAGATGGTGCGCGTCGCGACCGTCGCCACCGGACGGGCGTTGCGACCCGTCGCCTCGGTCTTGGACACCATGACCACGCTGTCGATGTAGGGCTGGATGGTCGTGGCGTTCTGCACCGTCGCCACGATCACCAGCTGGAACCCGAACTTGCGGAACGCCTGCAAGGCCTGCTGGGCGAACTGCGGATCCGACTTCGAGAACGCCTCGTCGAGCATCAGCTGCGCGAAGACCGGCCTGTTGTCCGTACTGTCCGGGCTGGCGAGGTTGAAGCTCAGCGCACCGGCCAGGCAGAACGCCATCAACTTCTCCTGCTCACCGCCGGAGTTGTCGCCGGCGTTGGAGTGCGTGCGGATCAGCTCCTCGGTGCTGACGTCCCACTCCGCGCAGTCGAAGGTGAACCGGTTGCGCACGTCGAGGGCGTCGCGCGTCCAGGCCTTGTCCTCCGGCGCCGTCGACGCCAGTCGGTTGCGCAGCCGAAGGATGTCGGCGTACTGGTCCAGGATCGCCTGCTTGTCGCCCAGGCCCACCTCGGCGATCCGCCGCGAGATGGCCCGCACGATCTCGGTCAGCTCCGACACCGCGGTCAGGGTGCGCGGCGTCGCCCGCAGCGTCAGCCGGGTGCCGCGGTTGAACTCCACCGCACCCAAACCGGTGTTGACGCGGGCGATCTGGTCGCTGATCCGGCGGGCCTCCTGCTCGGCGACCCGGTGCAACGTCAGGATCGCGTCCGGCGCCTGCTCGGTCACCAGACGCATCATCCGCTCGTAGGCCTCCGGCAGCTCGCGCTCGTCGATGTGCCGGCACAGCGCGACGTAGTCGTGCACCCGCTCGTCGAAATTCTCCGAGTCGTTCGGCACGGCGTCCGGGAACGACGTGTCGAAGGTGTTCAGGATCCGGGCCAGCTCGTCGTAGGAGCGACGGCGGCTCTCCCGCAGCTGCTCGCGCTCCTTCTTGATCGCGCCGAACAGCGCGTCGCGGTGCGGCTCGGGATCGAGCAGCTCCAACGACACCGGAAGCTGCCCGGCGTACCGGTTGAGCAGCTCGGTCAGCGGCTCGGACACGAACGCCGGCTGCAGTCGCTCCGCCAGCTCCAGCAGCCTGGTGCGCCGCCCGTCCAGATCGTCGCGGCGGGTCTGGATCGCGCCGCGGCGCGTCATCAACTTCTGGATCTGCGACCAGCATTCGTCGGCCCGGGCGTTGAGCGCCTCGATGTCCGGGTGATCGGCCAGCAGCAGTTCGTACTGCTCGCGCAACCGGTCGGCGTGCCCGTCGGCGGTCTCGGTGTCGATCTGGCTCCACTGCGGGAACTGCTCGCAGATCGCCTTGCACGCCGCGGCCCGGTCGCGCCACTGCTGGCGCTGGGCGGCGATGTCGTCGGCGACCCGGCGCGCCTTCTGGTAGGCCTCCTCGGCCGCGGCCAGGTCGACGGTCAGCGCGTTGATCTTGGCCGACACGTCGCCCTGGTAGAGGTACTCGGACTGCTTGAGCGGACGGCGGTCGTCCTTGATCGCGAGCCGGTCGGAGTCCTTGTACAGCCCGGTGTCGGTGACCGCGCGGCGGAACCGCGCGAACACCTCGGGGGTGTCGACGCAGACGTGGTCACCGGCCGCGGAGACCACGTCGACCGCCTCGGCCGCGCACGGGTGCGCCGGGTCCACCGGGAAGAGCTTGCCCGCCAGCGTGTTCGGCTCCGGATCGACCGGCTCGGCGCCCAGCAGCCTGGCCCGTACGTGGTGCAGCTGCAGCCGGCCCCGCATGTTGGTCTCGTTGACGAACGCCAACACCTTGGTCCAGTGCTGATCGGGCACCATCAGCCGCAGGCCCACCCCGCGCAGCACCTTCTCCACCGCGGTGCGCCACCGCGTCTGGTCCGGCCGCAGATCCATCAGCTCGGCGACATACGGCAGGTCGGCCGCCTCGACACCGACCGCCGCGCAGATCTGCTCCCGCATCGTCAGCGCGAACTCGGGCAGCGCCGACCCCACGTGCTCGACCCGCTTGAGTTCCTTGGCGGCCTCGTCGCGGACCAGCCGGGCCGACTTCTGCGCGTACTCGGCGTCGGTCGAGGCCTCACGGTTGCGCTCGACCTTGGCCAGCAGCTCGGTGGCCTCGGCGAGCAGTTCCTCGCGCTGGTTCCAGAAGTCCTCGGCGGTCTCGGGGATGTCGAGGCCCTGTGCGGCGAGCATGTCCTCGTACGCGCCGCGGCGGCGGGAGATCTGCTCGGCCTCGGTCTCGGCGGCGGTCACCTGAGACTGCAGCGGCCCGATGCTCGCGCTGGATCCGCTGATCTGCGCGTTGAGTGAATCCGCCTCGGCCTTGGCCAGATTCAGGCTTCGGGTGACATCCTCGTACTCGTTGTCGAGCTGATCGATCGTGGTGTCGAGCTGCTCGATCTGGGCAGGGCACTGCGCGACCCGGACGTGGTCGGTGTAGGCCCGCACCATCGGCAGATCCACCAGGTCGATGATGCCCAGGTCGGTGGACTCCGAGGCGTAGCGCTGTTGGATCTTCTCGATGTCGCCGAGGATCTTGCGCTTCTTCTGCGCCACGGCCAGCAGTTCGCGCGCCTCCACCAGCGGGTCGATCTGCTTGAGCGCCTCCGGCAGCCGGGTCACGCTCTCGGGTTCGTCGAGCATGAACTCGCGGACGAACTGCTCCAGCCCGCCGACACTCTTGAGCGACTTCGCCTTGCCGAGCAGCTGCTGGGCGGCGTCGGAGGCGCGGATGCCGATGGTCGCGTACAGCTGGGCCAGATACTGCGACTCCACCTTGGTGGTGAACCGCCAGCCGCTGTCCTTGAACACGCCGGTGTCGAAACGTCCTGCCGCCCAACGGTTGCAGACGTCCTCGATGTCGAAGTCGCCGTCGCCGAGCACGAATCGGCTCGACGAGTCGTTACGGGACTCACCCGTCAGCCATTTGAGCACCAGGCCGGTCACGGTACGTCCGGAGTCGCTGGAGTAGGTGACCGCCACCGCCGACCATGCGGTGCCGTCGCCGCGCAGGTACATCACGCGGCTGGTGCCGCCGTCGCTGCGCTGGCCCCACGCGCCGCGCACGTACTTGTCGACGGTGCGCCTGCCCGCGCTCGAACCCGCCGCGGTGTTGTCGCCGGAGGCGTTGAAGTTGCGCCGGTTGAACGGCAGGAATCCCAGCGAGATCGCGTCCAGCAGAGAGGATTTGCCACTGCCCGACGCACCGGCGATCAGCGCGCCGCCCTCGCTGAACGGGATGTCGTGGTAGCCGTCGAACACTCCCCAGTTGATCACCTGGAGCCGGGACAGATGGAACTGCTCAGTCATCGAGTGCGACCTCTACCTCCGGTGTGGCGCCGCCCTGAAGCAGCTCGAACTGTTGCTGCAACTCGGTGATAACGCTGGCCGTCATCACCGCGGTGATGACGGGGGAGATGGTGTAGCTGTCCTCGTCGTCGCGGCTGCGGCGCAGGATCTCCAGCCCGGTCAGCCGGGCGATGGCGGCGTCGATGCGTCCGGTGAACGTGACCGCGTCGCGGTCGGTGTCGTTGAGCACGCCGGAGAACAGGCCGTGCATCTCCTCGCGGGAGATCAGCACGCTCTGCCCGCCCGCGGCGCGCATCATCTGCGCCAGGTGCAGCGCCAGGATGGAGTCGTAGGTGCCCAGCGGTTCGCGCCGGAGAAGCTTGATGCCCTTGGCGGATTCGTAGCGGGCCTGTTCGATGAACGCCACGGCGGTCCCGTCCACCACCCGCAGGATCAGATCGAGTTCACTCAGCCGGACCGACAGTTGACCGCGGTACTCCAGCACCCACGCATAGATGTCGCTGTCGGTCTCGGCGCTGATGTAGCGGCGGGTCAGCAGATGCTGCAGCGCCCAGCAGGCGCGGTCGGGCAGTTCGGAGACGTCGCCGTCGAACCGCGGCCGACGCTGGTGCGGCGGCCGGGCGTTCTGGTCGACCTCGGGCAGCGCGGAGAACGCTGCGAAGTCGGCGTCGTGTTCGGTGGTCACGCGGATGCTCCAACACTGATCGGTTCGGTGAATTTCAGGTCGGGGACGGCGATCTCGCGGTCTCTGCCGTCCAGCGAACGGAACCGGACGGTCGTCGAGGCGGCGGTGGCGGTTTCGGCGTCGTTGGGCTGCTTGAGCGCCCACGACCACAGCACGATCACGTGGCCGAGGTAGGCGCCCTGTCCTGAGCGGCCGAGCATCGCCACAGCCTCCGGCAGCGACACCGGACCGTCGGCCACCGCGGCATTGAGCATGTCCGACATCGCCGGCGCGTCGACCTGGGTGGTCAGCGCGGCGAAGCTGGCCAGGTCGACCTCGCCCTCGGCGGCCTTGGCCGGCTTCGGGCTGGACAGATCGCCGATCTTGAAGCTCAACGCGCCGACCGAGCTGATCGCGTGCCGGGCCAGCGGCAGCTCGATGTCCAGCCGCGAGTCGATCAAGCTCGACTTGAGGAGATTGCGGGCCGCGCCGATGGCCTCGTTGAGCTGACGGGCCACCCCGCGGCTCTGCTCCAGCGTGCCGAACGCGGTGAACCGCTTGACCCGCTGCGCGCAGCGCTGCTGGATCCGTTCGACCTCGTCGATCTGGTGGCCGACCAGCTCGAAGAAGCCGGCCATCACCTTGCGCAGCGCCGGGTCCAGGGCGGGCAGCGCCTCGGCGACCGCGGCCACGTCGGCCTCGAACTCCGCGCGCTGGTCCGGATCGTTGATCATCCGCAGGAACGCGCGATGGCTGTCGCGGCCCTGGGAGTCCCACGCGGCCTGGTAGTCGGCGTACATCTGGCGCTGCCGGTCCCGGTACTCGACGTTGGAGTCGATCGGCTCGTCGAGAGCGGCGGTGGCCTGCTCGATCATCGAGCCGTACTGACCGATGTCGGTGATCAGCCGCTCCATCTGCAGCGCGATCGCGCGGGCCTCGTCGTAGGCGTCTGTGAGGTCGGCGTCCTCGTGCACCGGTGCCGAGCCGGCGTCGAGCCGCTCGAGTTCCTGGTGCAGCGCCTGGATCTCGGCCTCGATGCTCTTGCGGATGCGGGCGGGGTCGTTGCCGACCCGGATCGCGACCTGCTTGAGCCGTGAGGCGATGCCGTTGATGGAGCCGCCGGTGGCGATCGTGTCCTGGCGTCGCATGCCGCGCAGGAAGTCCAGCGTGCGGCGGGCGTCCTGGGTCAGGTAGCAGACGTTCTGGTCGCTGCGCCGGTCGACGATGCGGTGCAGCCAGCCCTGGCTGGCCCACGACTTGATCAGCGCCAGGCCCGACTGCGCTTCAGTGCCCAGGTCGAGGTCGTCGAGGTCGCGTTCCAGGCGGACGACCAGCTCGGTCTCGGGCACCACACCCTCGGCGAGGTGGCGTTCCATCAGCGTCGCGTACAAGCTCAGATTGGTGGTGGCCAGCAGTCGGATCGCCGGGGAGGTCTGCAGGTCGCGGTTGAGTTCGAGCAGGTCGACGGCGGACAGGGTCGAGTTGTCGTCCACCAGCCCCCTCGCTCTGTGCCCGTCGTGTTCGTATGACCTCGGACGCCCCAACATAGGGCACGGCGGCGACGACGCCGGGCCCGGGGAGGGGAGTGTCGCGGGCTTTTCCCCACCGCCTGTGACGCATGTGACCAGCGGGATCGCAGTGCGTTCTGGGGTTTCGCGAGCGTGCTCTCACGGTCGTGCTGCGGTGGAGATCACGACCGTGACGGCACGTTCGCGAGGATCCGGCGGGCGCCCTCGACGAGCCGGCCCACGACCGCCGCGGCGGGTTCGCTGACGGTCACCTCGCCGACCCCCTGCCCGGCGTTGACCGGCGCCCACCGATAGTCGTCGCCGGCGATGGCCCTGCCCAGCAGTGCGCGCGCCGCGTCGTCGAGGTCCTCGACCCGGCCGTCCCAGACGTCGGTGAAGGCGTTGCGCAACACCCGCTCGGGCAGGTCGGCGGGCCACGGGTAGCCCAGCGCGACGTCGAACGCCCGGGTGGTGACGGTGTCGGCGCCGTCTGCGGCGAGCATCCGGTCGCGCGCGGGCCCGGGCAGCGTCGACTCCGGGCACACCGCGAACGCGGTGCCGATCCACGCA
>NZ_BCRS01000207.1 GCF_001552715.1 Mycolicibacterium vaccae NBRC 14118 = CIP 105934
GACCGTGCCCGCCGCCTTCGGCGCCGCGGGCCACGAGCACCTCGACGCCGGCGTCCACAGCACGCTGCGCGGCGCCCAGATCCGCGACCTGCGTCGCTGTCACGCACCCCGCGTCCCGCGCGCGCCGCACCCAGGACCAGTCCTCGCCGAAGCTGACCGACAGCAGCGCCGGTCCGGCCTCCAGCGCGGTGGGCAGCAGTTCGGGATCTTTCTCGGCCACCCAGCTGATCAGTCCGATACCGAAGGGCCGCTGCAGGTTTGCGGTGTGTCGGAGATGCTCGCGCAACTGCGCCGCAGATCCCGAACTGCCGATTCCGATCATCCCCAGCGCACCGGCGCGGCTGACCGCGGCGGCCAGCTCGCCGCCGGCCACCCCGCCCATCGGGGCGTTGACGATCGGCGCGGCCAGGTTCATCGCCGCCGACCACTGCGTGTTCACCGGCCCATTATCGGCGGCGTGCCAGGATGACAGCCATGACAGTGGTGTTCGTGCACGGCAATCCCGAGACCGACGCGATCTGGGGGCCGCTGACCGCGGTGCTGGGCCGCGACGATGTGGTGCTGCTCTCGCCACCCGGGTTCGGCGCACCGCTGCCGGAGGGGTTCGGCGCGACGATGACGGAGTACCGGGACTGGCTGGAGTCTGCGCTCGAAAAGCTCGACGGGCCGATCGATCTGGTCGGCCACGACTGGGGCGGCGGGCACGTGGTCAACGTGGCGATGCACCGGCCCGAACTGGTGCGCAGCTGGGTTAGCGACTCCGTCGGGCTGTTCGACGCCGACTACGCCTGGCACGACATGGCCCAGGTGTGGCAGACGCCCGGGGCGGGCGAGGAATCCCTGGCCGCGATGATGGACGGCGGTGTGCCCGCGCGCACCGAACTCATGGTGTCCTTCGGCATCCCGGCCGACATCGGCGCCGCCCTGGCCGAACAACAGAACGACGACATGCGCACCGCGATCCTGGCGCTGTACCGCTCGGCCACGCAGCCCGCGATGGCCGAGGCCGGGCGTGCGCTGGAAGCCGCGGCGGCACGGCCCGGTCTGGCCCTGCTGCCGACGGCGGATCCGTTCATCGGCCCCAACGAGAACCGCCGCCGCGCCGCCGAACGGGCCGGCGCGCGCGTCGAGGTGCTCGAGGGGCTCGGGCACTGGTGGATGGTCGAGGACCCCAAGCGCGGTGCGGCGGCGCTCACGGAGTTCTGGGCGACGCTCGGATAGCTCACGTGAGACCGTCGCTGCTGCACCGCCCGACCACGCGGGTGCTGGGCGCGGTCGTCGTCGGCTGTGTGGCGGCAGGCGTCGCGGCCCTGCTGGGATTCCGCTGGTATGCGGGGCTGGTCGGCTGGGATGCCCTCGCGCTGACCTACCTGGTGTGGACGTGGGTGGTGATCTGGCCCTGCGACGCGGAGCGGACCGCTGCGCACGCCGTCTACGAGGAGCCTGGCCGCCGGACCGTGGTCGCCCTGATCCTCGGGGGCGCGCTGGCCAGCCTCGCCGGTGTCGGCATGTTGTTGGCCGAAACCTGGCCTGACCGTTTCGGTTTGGTGGTTCCGGCGATCGGCATCGTCACCGTGGTGCTGTCCTGGTTCGTCGTCCACACGCTGTACACGATGGCGTATGCGCGGGTCTACTTTCAGGAAGAGCCTTGCGGGGGGATCAACTTCAACACCGAGATACCGCCCCGCTACAGCGATTTCGCTTATGTCGCATTCGCCGTCGGGGTGAGCTTCGCGATCGCCGACACCAACCTGACGACGTCGAGGATGCGGGCCACCGCCCTCGGCCACGGCCTGCTGTCGTTCCTGTTCGGTGCGGTGATCGTGGCGTCGGTGGTGAACCTGATCGCCGTCGTGCTGTGACGGGCTAGATGGCATAACGGCGCGGCTGGTGCTGCACCGAAACCCAGTGGTCGGTGGTGAATTCGTCGACAGCCCACTGACCACCGAACCGGCCGACGCCCGAATCCTTCACCCCGCCGAAGGCGGTGTTGGCGTCGTCGTTGACCGGTGAGTCGTTCACGTGCGTCATCCCGGCCCGGATCCGGCGGCCGAACCGCACCGCACGGTCGACGTCGCGGCTGAACACCGCCGACGAGAGCCCGTACTCGGTGTCGTTGGCCAGCCGCAGCGCGTCCTGCTCTCCGTCGGCGCGCAGCACGGTGATCACCGGTCCGAACACCTCCTCGCGCGCCGTGGCGACGGCATTGCCGCCGGCGAGCACATGCGGCGGCAGACACAACTCGGTCGGCCCGAACGGATCCCCGCCCAGCAGCACCGTCGTCGCGGGCACGCTTGAGCTTGTCCTGAATGCTCTCCAGCTGAGACGAATTGATGACCGGCCCGAGCTGCACGTCCGGGTCGCTGGGATCACAGCGGCCCGTTGCCGCCGAGTTCCAGCGCCAGCTTCTTCACGCCGGCCTTCTCCGCGATGCCCTTGCCCACCGGCGTCGGTCATCACGTCCGCGGCCGCGCGCATCACCCCCGCGCGCTCGGACGGCGGCTCATCAGCCCAGTCCTGTTGCGCGGCAACCGCACTGTCGTACGCCTCGGTCAGGTCGCGTTGGTCGGCCTTGGCGATCTCGGCCAGCGTGGCACCGGTGTACGGGTCGGTGCTGGCGCGCGTCTTGCCGGACCGGCCGGCACGCCAGCGCGCACCGATCGGCATCGCGTCGAAAGCGGGGTACGCGCTCACGGCATCGCCACTCCGATCTTGACATGCGGCCCGTCGGCCTGTGCCTGCCAAGCCTTTTCGGCCTCGTCCAGTCGGTAGCGGGTGGTCTCGACGTGTATGCGCCCGTCGGCGGCCAGCATCAGCAGTTCCACGTACGCCGCATGCAGCACGTCGGCGGGCATGAAGTCGTTCATGTGCCCGATGTGCGTGCGGCCCATCAGCGTCATGAACGGGACCGGCGGTGCGGCGCCGGCACCCTGCCCGACGGTGATCAGCGTGGCCCCGGGAGCCGTGGCGTCCAGCGCGGCGAGGAACGGGTCGCCGTAGACCATGTCGAGGACCACGTCGAAGCCGCGGTCCTGACCCGCGGCCGATCTCAGCGCGCCGGCGTCGTCGTCGCCGCCGAGCTGGACGGTCGCGTCGGCGCCCAGCTCGCGGGTCTTGGCCAGCGCGTCCTCGTCGCGCCCGGCCGCGACGACGCGTCCGGCGTCGAGGATCCTGGCCGCCTGCACCGCGATGGCGCCGACCACGCCGGTAGCGCCGAGGATCAGCACCGAATGGTCGGGGGATAGTTGGGTGTGCCTGGTCAGCGGCAGCCAGGCGGCCAATCCCGCGATGCCGAGCGCGACCGCGAGGTCGTCGTCGACACCGTCGGGCACCACGTAGGCCTTGTCCGGGTTGATCCGGGTGCGTTCGGCCCACGACCCGAACGGGGCCGGCGGCGAGTCGAAGTACACGCGAGCGCCGTCCGCGGTGACACCGATGCCCTCTTTGCCGACGACCCGGGGGACGCCGGGATCGCCCATCTCACCGGAGGCCAGCGCGAGGTCCACTGGGTTGCAGCCGGCCAGGGTCACGCTGACGACGTCGTCGCCCCGGGGTTCCTCGAAGTCTCGGACCACCGGCGGTCGCCCGGCCGCCTCAAGTACCGCTGCCCGCATCGGCGTTCTCCGTTCCTCGGCGCTGACGTGCGGCTACCCACACGTACGGCGGCGAAACAGCGGCTACAACCGGGCGACATCGCGGCGGCACCGGAGGGCGAGCTGTTCCTCCCGGGCGTAGAGCAGGCCGAAGGTGAACCCGTTCTCCTTGGCCCGGCTGCCGGCTCCGGCGCCCATCTGCCGCAGCATCGACCGGGCCACCACCGTGTCCTGCAGATCGCCGAGGACACTCTGAATCTTCTTGTAATGCTTCTGCTTTCGCGTCGCCTTTGTCGACGGCGCACCGGCCTGGATCAGTTCGGCGGCGTATCGGGCCCGTTTGGCGGCCTTGCGAGCACGGTGCAGCAGCGCGTCGTCGACGCTGTCCAGTGCTTCGGCCAGCCTGCGGTCAGCCTTCCCTGCGGCCCGGTGCGCCTTCTTCTGCAGCTGCTTGGCGGTGACCTTCGCGCGCACCGGCGGGGCGTCGCTCCAGCGTCGCAGTTCGGCGACCAGGTCCTGGTAACGCGGGGTCGCCATCGCCTCGGCGACCCGGTCCCGGGCCGGCGCCTCCATTCGGCGTAGATCGCGTTTGACCCGGTCTGCCACCCGTCCCAGCACCAGTTCGTCGGGAAGTTCGCCGAGGGCGCTGCGCAAACGCTCCCGTTGCACCTGCACGTCGCGCACGTCGCCCAGCATCCCGGCGAACCACTTGAGTTCCTGCTCCACCGCGTGCGCCTGGTCGTCGAGCACCGTGCCGAAAACCCGTACGGTGCTGCGCACCCGGCGGATGGCGACCCTGGTGTCGTGGATGGGATCGGCGCCGTCCCGCAGCTCGTCAAGCCCCTCGAGTACGAGGCCGGTCTGGTCGGTCAGATAGGCGTGCAGCGGTGTCGGCGGGGCCATCCACGGCGCATACCCATGCCGAACAGGGGTACACCTGACCAGGTGAAAGCCCGAAACGGCAACTGGTTGCGCGACCACGGCCTCCTGCTGGCGTGCCTGGGTCTGTTCGTGGTGTTCTTCGCCGGGATGGTCGTCTCCGGCGCCGCGACCTACAACCAGGAACAGCGCGAACACGGTTCACAGGAGACGGTCTCGATCCTCGGGTACCTGCGCAGCGGTGACTTCGTGGAGGCGACGTTCGAGAACTGGGAGTCGGAGTTCCTGCAGATGGGCATGTAGTCGTGTTGACGGCTCTGCTGTATCAGCGGGGTTCGGCCGAGTCCAAGCAGATCGACGAGCACGCCCCGCAGGACGAGGATCCGCGGCTCAGCCGAATCGGCCCGGACGCGCCGTGGCCGGTGAGGCGCGGCGTTGCGACTGTACGAGAACTCACTGGCGATCGCGCTGTTCGTGCTGTTCATCGCATCGTGGGCGCTTCACGCGGTCGGCGGCGTCGCCGCCTTCAACGACGAGCAGGCGTAGCACGGGCAACGCGCGATGTCGCTGGCCGAGTACACCACTACGTCGCAGTTCTGGTTCGAGTCGATGCAGAACTGGTAGAGCGAGTTCGTCGCGGTGGCCGCGATTGTGGGGCTGTCCGTGTTCCTGCGTCAGCGCGGCTCGGCGGAGTCCAAGCCCGTCGCCGAACCTCACCGCGCGACCAGCGCCTAACCTCTGTGCGCCGGACCCGGATCGGGCGTGGTCGACGGGCCCGGCGGCATCTCGGGCACGTCTTCGGGGACCAGGCGTTCGGGGACTTCGGCCGGGGTGAGCCGCTCCGGGGGATCGGTCGGCACGCTGTCGCGGGCCAGGGTGCTGTTCATACCCACAGGCGTACCCGGGCCGGGCGGGCGGTAACCAGGATCAGCGGTGACGCCCCAGCGCGGTAAGGGCATCGTCGACCTCGGCCTCGGTGGTCGACCACGAGCACACGAACCGCACCACGGATTCACCTGGGTCGGGCCGGTGCACGGCGTAGGAGTCGGCCAGCCGCCGGTGGGCGTCGTCGTCGAGCCGGACGAACACCTCGTTGGCCTCGGCCGGGCAGGCCGGCGGCAGACCCAGCTCCGTCAGGCCCGTGCTGAGCCGGCGGGCCATCGCATTGGCATGCGCGGCGTTGCGCAGCCACAACCCGTCGTCGAACAGCGCCGCGAACTGCGCCGCGATGAACCGGTGCTTGCTCGCCAGATGGCCGATCTGCTTCTGCACGAAGCCGATCCCGTCGAAGTGCTCGGGCCGGCGGACCAGCAGCGCGTCCCCGAACATCGTCCCGTTCTTGGTGCCGCCCACGGTGACGATGTCGGCGTCGCCGATCGCCTCAGCTGGTGAGACACCCAGTGCGGCAACGGCATTGGCGACACGCGCGCCGTCGACATGCACCAGCAGGCCCAGGGAGTGTGCCCGGTCCACGAAGTCCTTGAGCGCCTGCGCCGGCCACACCCTGCCGTTCTCGGTCGACTGGGTGACCGACACGATCCGGGGCTGCGAATGGTGCACGGCCGTACGGCCCCGCACTCGCCGCTCCAGCTCCTCCGGCGCGATCAGGCCGTCGTCGCTGGGCAGCCGGGTGAGCTGGGCGCCCGACAGTCGCACGGCCCCGCCGGCCTCGTCGACCAGCACGTGCGCCACGTCGCTGCAGAAGATCTCCTGCCACGGCCGCACCGCCGACGCGAGCGCGATGATGTTGGCCGCGGTGCCGGTGAACGCGAACAGCACCTCGGCGTCGGGGGAGTCGAACGCGGCCCTGAGCGCGTCCCGGGCCTGAGCGGTGACCGGGTCGGCGCCGTAGGACGGGGACGGCCCCTCATTCACCCGGGTGAGCGCTTCCAGGACCGCGGGATGTGCGGGGGCGGCGTTGTCAGAGGCGAAGGCGGCGGACGGCACGCGCTCCATTGTGCGCCGAGTGAGAAGCCAGGGCTGTGCTCGCGGTGTCAACCGCAGCCAGGAACGCTATTCCGCGGGGGCGTCGGCGTGGGTGAGCCAGGCGAAGAACTCGTCGGCGGTGAACACCGGCTTGCCGTACTCCATCGCCTTGCGCGCCTTGCCCGACTGCGTGCCCGCCTCAGCGGACACCAGCACGTCGCAGCGCGTCTTGGTCACCGTCTTCACCGGGGTCAGACCTGCCGCGGCGGCGCGGCGCTCCATCTCGTCGCGTTCGACGATGCGGCCCGACGGATCCGCTGCGGTGCCGGTGAAGCAGACGCGCATCCCCGGCGTCAGCGTGGCACGGATGTCGTGGCGATCCAGAAGCTCTGTACCGGTGAGGATCTCGACGCCGAGCAGTTCCTCGGCCTGGCCCAGTCTGGCCACCACCTCGTCGGTGAGCTGCACCCGCGCTGCCGCTGCGCGCAGCTGGTCGGCCACCGACTGCCGCGCGGCGGGCTCCCATCCGGTGTCGTCGCGGCGGGCCGGCGGGCGACCGCCCAGCAGCACGGCAGCCACGTCGCTGCTGATCCGCAGCAATGCCGACAGCCCGGGCAGGTGGTCGGCCACCGGAGTCGCGACCGAGGTGTCACGCCCCACCAGAAGCCCTGACACCTCGACGGATTCGGGCTCCTCGAACGCCGACGAGCCGTCCTCGGCGTCGGCCGCACGGTGGGCCTGCAACGCCGAGCGGGCCCGCTCCAGCGCGGTGCGGCCCGTCACCCGCGCGCCACGCAACTCCACTCCCAGCGGCATGGCGGACACATGGCCGAGCCGTTTCAGTTCGAAGTCCAGCAGACCCAGCTGCTCGTCCACGCCGACCCCCACCGGGGTGCGCCCGGCCAGCATGGGCGCGATCACCGCCCACGCCTCCCGTAGCGTGGGCGCCAGCAGCACATCCGAGACCGTGATGCCGAATCTCGTTCGCGCGTCGGCGAGGTCACGCTGCGGATTGATCAGCGTCGTGACCGCGGTGCCGTCGTCGAACGCCACGGCCAACTCCACCGGCCGCGGGCGCGACATCCGGCCCTCGTCACCGACGGTCAGCATCCCGATCGCGCAGTACCGCCGCGCCCCGGCCGCGCCCGCCGAGGTGCGCAGGAACCGCGCGACCCGACGGTCGGTCTTCAGATCCTTCGGCAGCACCGGCCTTTTCAGCACCAGGCCGGCCAACGACGTGCACCGGCTCAGTGCGACGTAGAGCTGGCCCGTCGAGAACATGCCGCCGGTCAGGTCCACGACCACCCGCTCCAGCGTCTGACCCTGGCTCTTGTGGATCGTGATCGCCCACGCCAGTTTGAACGGCAGCTGGGTGTACGTGCCGACCACCTCACGGCCCAGCGACGCCCCCGACATCACCGGCCGGGTCACCTCCCACGTGAACGGGGTGACCTCCGCGGCGGTGCCGTCGGGGAACTCCACGTCGACCACCGCGCCGTAGCGGTCGTAGCCGACGCCGACCACCCGGCCCACCGTGCCGTTGACCCAGCGGCCGCCCTGGTCGTTGTTGAGCATCATCACCTGCGCGCCGACCTTGAACCGCAGCGTCTCCTCGACCGGAGGGTCGAACAGCGCCAGATCGCCGGAAGCCTTGGCGTGGTGGGTCATCTCGTCGCCGGGCAAGCGCTCCAGCTGCTGCCGGTTGCGGGCGGTGACCAGCCGGTTCGTCGGGGCCAGCGTCAGCCAGAACTCGTCGTCGGGCGGCACGAAGTCCTTGTCGGCGCGGGCGTTGAGCTGCTCCTGCGCATGCCCGAGCAGCACGCCTTCGCGAATCTCGTTGAGAATGGCGGTCATCCGGTCATCGCCGAGCTGGCGGAACACGGTCGTCAACGTCACCGTCGGGAAGTCGGCCCGGTGGAACGACCGGGCGGAGAAGAAGTACGGAGTCTCGTAGGTGGTGCTGAAATAGGCGGCCTCGTCCTCGCGCACCACCGGCGGCAGCTGATACAGGTCCCCGACGAGCACGATCTGCACACCGCCGAACGGCGTGCCCGGTGCGGGCCCGAACCGCTCCAGCGATGCGGCCACCATGTCGAACACATCGGCGCGCACCATGGACGCCTCGTCGACGATCAGCGTCTGCAGCGCGCCCAGGGTTTTGGTGAACCGGCCAGGCCGGTAGCTCCCGGTGCGGATGTCCTCCAGCGTGGTCGTCGACCGGAAGCCGAACAGCCGGTGGATGGTGAAGCCGTCGACGTTGAGCGCCGCGATGCCCGTCGGTGCGACGACCACCACGTTGCGGTCGGTTTCCGCCAGGAAGCGACGGATCAGCGTGGACTTGCCGGTGCCGGCCTTACCGGTGAGGAACAGGTGCCCGCCGTCGGCCAGCCGCCCGAGCGCGTCACCGAACTCCTCGGTGAGGACGAAACCCGTCATTTATCGGCGCGCCATTTCCGCCAGCCGCGGTGCGCCGCGAACGCGCCCAGCACCGCGGTCACGCACCACACGGCGATCGCGCTGAACGCCAGCGGCGCCGAGAACTCGCCGATCGAGGAGCCCAGCGCGGTGTACACGAAGGCCCGCGGCATCGACCCGATGAACGCACCGGCGGCCATCTGCCACAGCGGCACACCGAACGCGCCGAACGCATAGGACGCCAGCGCGTCGGAGATGCCGGGGACGAATCGCTGGCCGACGACGGCCCACAGCCCGCCGCGCTCGATGAGCCGGTCGATCCGGACTGCGCGCTCGGCGCCGAGCAGGGCGCGCGCGCTGTCCCGCCCGGCCCGGCGGCCCGCATAACTGGAGATCAACGCGTTGCCGACCGTGGCGCCGAGCGTCACGAACGTCCCGAGCAGCGGGCCGAACAGGAACCCGCTGCCCGCGGCCAGCAGCGGCCCCGGGACCAGCAACGCACCGAGGATCGCCGAGACCACGACGTAGGCCAGCGGAGCCAGTGGCCCCGTCGACTCGATCAGTCCGCGGACGTAGGCGACGTCGACGACCCGCGCGATCGCGGTCAGATAGAACAACACCGCCAGCACCGCCACGAACAGCGCCAGCCGCGCGATGTGCCTGCGCCGGGACGGCCCCGGGGTCTCTTCCGTCTCATCCATGCCGGACCAATCCTGCCGTACCCGGTTAGGTTGGCAACGTGAGTGTGGTCAACCTGCAGCCGGCCGCTCGCCGAGATCACGAGATCGGGAGGAAACCATGACTGCCCGCCATGAGGTGCTGATCACCGCCGACGAGCTGGCCCGGATGCTGGCGGCCGGCGAGCCGGTCACGCTGCTGGATGTCCGG
>NZ_BCRS01000208.1 GCF_001552715.1 Mycolicibacterium vaccae NBRC 14118 = CIP 105934
CCGGCGGAGCCACCGCCGGAAACGCCTGCGCCGCCAGCGGCCGCGCCGCTCGAAGGTGAAGCGGCTGCGGGCGGTTGGCTGCTGGGTGGAGGCGTTGGCGCCGGCGCCTGGGCGGGGGCGGACGAGGCGAGTGGGGGCGCCTGGTTGGTGAACGACTGCATCGGTGTGGCTCTTGAGGCTTTCGCGGCCTCGGCCGGGGCGGCTGCGCTGGCCGGCTGGCCGGCGGCTGCCCCCGTGGGGGATGCGGTGCCTGTTGTCGGTGAGCCGGAGGTGGAAGACGGGCTGGCTGTGGACGATGCGGAAGGGGAGCTGGAGGGGCTTGAGGTGCCTAGCGGGCTGGAGGGCGAGGACGGGCTCGAGGGTGAACTGGGACTGCCGAGGCCGGTCGGCTGCGCCGCAGGTTTCGAAGGAGGCGTGGTGGCGCCGCGATAAATCGGAGTCTCAGGGGGCCTTTGATCGCCGGATATTTTTGCCGCTCCAGTCGAAGGATTTGGTACTGAGCGCTGCACTGTCGGCGCCTGGCCCCGGCTGGCCAGAAAGTCGACCCCACCCTTAGGTGCTAGCGGAGCGGTCGCCCCTGGAACTGGGGCGGGTGTGCTGAGCGGCGCTCGGGCGGGTTGCCATTCGCCAAAGGTCGGGATGTTCGCAACGGTGCTTAGGACAACGCTTGAGTTCACTGCATTTTGCGAAACTACCCAGTTTTGAATTAGCGTATTTTTCTCGAGCTCGCCTAGTCGCGGCATTCTTCTGATAGTCGCGAAGTACTCCTGGGCGGCGAGAAGGTTCTCGTTGATCACCGATTTCGCATCCGCCACGGCCCGCGCAACAGAGGTGTACCAGGAAATCGTCTTCTCGAAATGATCGCGAACTAATTCCATAGCCGCAACTCGTCCCTGAATAGCCAGAGAAGCCGCGTCAGCAGCCCCACCTTGCCACACGGCTCCTGCAGAGATCTCCGCGTGCCGCGTTTGCCACACTCCCAGAACAGTTATCAGTGTGGTAACTGCCTCTGTAAACTCGGCCGAACGTTCAACTAAGCTGGTTTCATCTATATCGGGCCAACCGGCTGGCTCAGTCATCTCCTCAATGAACTCACCGTCGGCCTTCGGGATCCCCATCTTCAGTTGCCAGCCACTCGACACGCTTCGCTAATGGACCCAGTCAACGAAGAAGCGACAACTTGAAGGTCGTTATCGGCAGGGGCGTAGGTAGGTAGGGCGCTCACGTATCCGCGACGGTACTGCGCGCTTAGAATGGCCAGGTCTGCCCAAACCGCATTCCCGCTCTGCCGGCCTATCATTTGCGCTTTAGTTGCAAATTCCTCCATAATCGGTGCCGCAGCATTATTTACCAGCCGCTGTTCCAGACTCAGATCCGCGAACGGTATATTCGGATCGACTGTTCGCCATGAAGCGGTGTCGTCGGTGAACCGCTTTGCGGCATCCAACCACTCGGGGCAAGACGTGTTTGGCGATAATAGGAACTGCTTAGCGTTTTCCGGGTCGAGTTGACGATCTATTTGCCGGGGCGCAGGGGCGGCCGGAACGAGTGAAGCACGAGCGCCTGCTGAACCGAAAGCTATCGAGTCGCAAATGGCATTCAGAGTAGAAGAGAATCCAATCGCGACGACAATAAGCCTATCATCCGCACCGACATAATTTGGCAGGTGACTTACGTAGGCTCGGCTATAGGCAATAAATTGCTCATAAAGAATCCGCATAACGCGGTGAGGAGTTGTTTTGGCAAGGGGCACAGTGCGATCAGCGGCATCTCTTGTCGCTGCTTCGAAGGCCGCATACTGATCACGTTGTTCTGGAGCCCATTCAGGGGCGGGAATCAGGGGGTCGCGCCTGTCCCAGCCAGCGCTAGCTGCGTGTGCAATCCCTGTGGAAATCGGTGACCATTCGGCGCATGTTTGGTCCGCTGTGATGATCTGCACTGGACCGGTATCTGTCGCACTTGCAACGGCAAGAGAGTTGGGCGAGCTTTCAGATGGCGGAACGGCTGGCAAGGTAGGGCCCGACGACGGCGAGCTGTCCCGAACGATCAGCGTCGTCGCTACCACCGTGGCGACGACCACGCCGAGCACGGCGAGGGTGGCCAAAGCCCATCTGCCGCCATTCCCATTTCTCTGGGCGTTAAATGGCCGTTGATTCCAGGTTGGCGGTTCCGGAGCAGCGCCCATAGCGTAGCCTTGGACAGGATCCTGTGGCGGCTGGGGCGGCGGCCATTGCCTGGGAGGCGGCGTAGTCACGCCACCCACTCCCATTCGTGCCCGATCATCTCCAATCCCTTCTGGGTCGAAGACCCGCCGTGGAATCATCAGCTGTCGTCCCAATCAGAGTACGAGACACACGGCCATCTAATGGACGCTGATTTTGACTCCGGCCGTGGTGCGCCGTGAACCCGCTTCTAGGTGAATTCCACGATTCGCTGACACACATGTGGACGGGTCGAGCCCGAGAACCGCATCTTTCCTGGAGAACGATCGCCGGTGATGTTTCAGGGAGGCCTTCGGCCCTTTACCCGGTCCGACTTCCCGTGAACCGACTCGCATCCGAGAATTTCACGAGGTCGATGCTTTTCAACCAGGCTGGGTGGCAGAACCCGCTCGAATGCTCCCAACAATGCACCTCCAGACTCACTTCTGTTGTTGCGAGTGAACGCGCCGATGCGCCACCCAGAGCTGGCCGCTGCGGGAAGTCTGTCCACGCGCACAGGCACGCTACCGATCAGCGCGAAGGGGCCGGACACCTCGACCCTGCACAAATGTCGCCGCGGTCGAGTCACTGGACCGCTCCGAATCGCGGCGGGCACCGGCGGCGGTTGAGGTGCGCCGGAGCGTTCGAGGCTAACCCGCGGTCGCCCCTGAGATCGATTGCACTATTGCCCAATTCGCTACTCCGTATCTGGGATCTCGGCGGTGATCTCGGCGACCACGGCGTCGATCCGCTCGCGGTCGGCATCGATCGCCGCTGACGCTTCGGCGCTCGCCTTGTGCAGAGCCTCGTTGACCCGGTGCTCAACCTCCTCGGCACCCAGCCGCAGCAGGCCGTCCTGGATGTAGACGTCCTTGAGCCACTGGTGACCGTTGAGCGTCACTTCGACCGTGTCGTTCTCATCGGAGGCCGTGAACGACGACGTCGCCATCTTGTCCAGCTGCTCGTCCATCAGTGCCTGCAGTCGCCGCGCTTGCCGAAGTACCGCAGCCACTTCCGGATGCATGTCGTCGGTCACTGCGAGTCCCCCTTCTTCGTGTCATCCCCACCACGGCGACGCGGCCGTACCCCGATGACCTGCTCGGTGTGCGGGCGGTCCTCCACGTAGAGCGGCTCGTCCGGTGACAGCTGCGGATTACGCTTCTTCTCACCGGTTCCGGAGCCGTGCGCACCGCCCATCATCGGCGCCATCCCACCGCCGCCCATCCCACCGGCAGCACCGCCGCCGGCACCGCTGGCGACGCCCGGCCCTGCCGCAGCGGCCGGGACGATCGGTGTCGGCGCCACTGTCTCCGCTGTAACCGCCGGTTGCATTGGCGTAGCGGGGATTCCGCCACCGCCGGCCCCGCCCCCGGAGCCGCCACCGCCGCCGCCGGCCGCGGCCGGCCTCAGGCTCGGATCACCCGGCAACTTGGGATCACCCTTGCCGGCGTTCGGCATTCCGCCCGCAGGTGAACCGCCCCCTGGCGAGCCACCTTGAGAGCCACCACCTTGAGACCCGCCCGGCGATCCTCCTTGCGAACCTTCTTGGGGCGCAGCCTGTTGTCCGCTCTGCGCTGCCTGCTCAGCTGCCGACATCGGCGACACCGGCGCTTCCTGGGGCAGCGGCGGCTGTTCTCCCGGCTGCTGGCCGCCCGACCCTGGCGTCTGCCCGGCGCCGGACCCTGGCGCGCGGCGGGCCTCGTCCTCGGACTGTGCCGGAACCCCCCGCTGGCGGGGATCGCCGTTGCGCGTCACCGGCGCGGTAGGCGCTACCGCGTCGGGACGCGGTTGCGGCGGCTGCACGGGTGTGGGTTGACCCGCTTTCGCGTAGGTCTCGCGAATCGCTTCGGACTCCTGGTAGAGCTGCTCCATCTGAAGTTGCACGGCCCGTCGGGCGCCGCCGTCCATCGGCGTGGACATCAACTGCGACTGCAGCGCTTCGTACTGGGCTCGGATCGGCGCGTTGGCTGCCTTCGCCTGGTCGTGGGCAACCGCGAGTTTCTCGGCTTCTGCCGCCAACTGGGTCCACTTGCCCGCCAACGCCTGCAGCCAGCCTCCGAACGACTTGAACTTCACGTAGGCCGCTTCAGCCGCGACGCCTTCCCAGTTCTGGATCTTGATCTCGAACGGGAGTGAGGCTTCGGCGAGCCGGGCGGCGTTGCCGCTCCACTGCGCCGCCGCGGCACGCAGCGCCGCGGCCTGATCGCCTTCGGTCAGTTTGTTGTCCGTTTCGATGGGGTCCAGGATGTCGCCGTCGGCGGCGACGTTCTCGAAGCCGGGCATCGGCGGGGGAGGCGCCGGTGCAGGTGTCGCGTTGGCCCCCACCGGTACCGGCGCCGACGCCGGAGACGACGTGCCCCCGGGAATCGTGCTGTCGATGTTTCCCGCCGACGCTTCGTCAACCGCCCGGTACGCCCGGCCGACGAGGCGAAGGGTTTCGGCGAGGCGCCGGCTTTCGCCCTTTCCCCACTCTTGTTCGGCGCCGAGCGCCTGGGCGTTCTTGACCAGGTTCCGCACCGACGCGGTTGTCGGCGTCAGCTTGTCGGGGTCTACCACCGCGACCGCGGCGGGATCGTCACCCCAGGGAATCCCCTCGATCAGCTCCGCCTTGCCGTCGAGATCGTCGGGGTCGACCTTGAGTTCGTCCGCCATTACGCGTCCTCCCCCTGCGCGGTCATGGCTCCAGCACCATCTGGTAGCGGCTTTCCTCACGCGGATTGATCAGCCGGATCGGCAGCTGCTTGTGTCGCGGAGTGGCGATGAAGTTGTCCCGCAACATGACCCGACCGACACCCGAGTGCGGTCGCAGGTACGTCGTCGCATTCGGCCACGTCACCTTCGCCACTTGGCCGATCCGCGCATTGACGAACCCGGCGAACTCCTCGAACTGCGGCTGCAGTGTCACGACTGCGCCCGCTGCCGCCGACCTCACGACGAACTGGGTGAACAGCCGCGCGTTACCCAGGTTGATGCTGACGTCGACGTCGTCGAACGGCATGTACACCGGGTAGCGGTCCGCGGTCTCCCCGACCAGCACCCCCGCGGAGCCGATGGGCAGCTCGTAGTGCCGGTCGCTGACCGGGTTCTGGCCCAGCAGCGCGGCGCGCTGGCCACCGTAGAGGCACGAAAATCCGCGTGGTGTCGAGGGATTCGCGAGCGTGGTCAGCAACACCGTGGTCGTCGGCGCCGAGCCCGGCGCGATCCGTACCCGGGTGAGCGTGTGGTCGGCGCGCGCGGACCACCAGACATCCGGCCCGCCCGGCGCGTGATAAGCGGCGGTGAAGGTGCTGCGGCCCTTGACCATCGACCACGTCTCGCGTTCGAAGCTGATCTCTGTCGCACGGTCGAAGTCGTCGAAGCTGCGGGCCGGTCGGGCGTCGACGCCCTTGCCGGACAGATGGTCGGCGATCCGCGTCGTTGAGGACACCAGGTACTGCGCCAACCCGGCGACACCGTCGCCGCGTCGCAGCGCAGACTTACGCGTCTTGTCCGGATCGGCGCGCAGCACGATCCAGGTCCGACGGTTCGCCGGCGCCGGGTACGGGCCGACGACCTGCTCGTAGAGCGCGACGAGCGCGGCCGGAGCGGTCTTACCCACCCGGTAGCCCGCCGAGACGATGTCGGCCTCCAGATCCGGGCAGTACGCGGTCAGCAGGTCTTCGACGAGCCGGGTGTCGACGACGTCGTCGGTGGCTGCGACCCCGTTGACGATCACCGTCGGGGTGAACGGTCGCGGAATGAGTTCGATCACCGACACCACGTAGTCGTCGTGCCAGCGCAGCGCGACATGGTCACCGGGCAGCACCGTGGCGCCCACGGCCGGTTCGGACGGCCGCGGCGGGGGCTGCTTGTGTCGGCGTCGCCACGCGAAAAGCGCAGCGACCCAGCCGCTGGGGCGTCGGCCGCGGATCGTCACCACCGATCCCAGACCGATCAGCACCGCCAGGGTGATGCCCAGCCACATCAGGTCCAACTGCGCGAAGACCATCAGGACCGCCGGGATCAGCGCCGCCGCCCACAGTGCGTGGCCGGTGGTGAAGCGCAGTCCGAAGATGGACACCAACCTCTTCATCGGCGCCTCAGCGCGCGTCGTGCCAACGCCCCGACACCGAGCAGTGCCGCCACGCCGCCGCTGACCACGACCACCGCGGTGATCGGCGTGCGGTCGGGCGGAGGCACGTACACCGGCGGCGGGATTTCCTTGATGTTGTACGGGATCTCGGCCGGCCCCGGCGGGACGTCCCAGGTCAATGCGGCGACCGGGTCGATCACCCCGGCACCCACCACGTTGTTCACCCCGCCGCCGGGATGCCTTGCGGTGGCGGTGATCCGGTTGATGACCTGAGCCGGCGTCAACTCGGGGAAGCGTTGCCGGATCAGGGCGGCCAGGCCCGAGACGTAGGCCGCGGAGAACGACGTGCCGGCGATCGGGATCGGTCCGTCCTCGCCCTGCAACGCGTTGACCGGATTGCCGTCGTAGCCCAGCGCGACGAGATTCTCACCGGGGGCCGCGGCACCGACCCAGGGCCCCTGCATCGAGAACCCGCTCGGCTGTCCGTTGGGCGCGATGCTGCCGACCGTGAGGACCAGCGGCGAGTACCAAGCCGGCGAGACGATGGTCTGCACCTGCTGCCATCCGCGAGGGTCGGCGGGGGCGGCGGCGTCGGGCGGCGGGTTCTGCGAGCAGTCGTTGCCCGTGTTTCCGGCGGCCACCACGATCACCGAGCCCTTGACGTTGACGGCGTAATTGATCGCGGCGCCGACGACGGCTTCGTTGATCGGGCGGGTCGTCTTGTAGCAGGCGGCCTCGCTGATGTTGATGACCTGCGCCCCCAGGTTGGCCGCGTGCACGATGGAGCGGGCGAGGCTGCGCAGGGAACCGGCGGTCTGGGTGGCGTTCGGGTCGTTCGGGTCGTTGCGGGCACCGACCGGGGAGAAACTGTCCGACGTCTGGCGCAGCGACAGGATCCGAGCATCGGGCGCCATGCCGATGAACGCGTCCGTCGGGGCGGGCCGGCCGGCAATCACGGCGGCGGTGAGCGTGCCGTGGGCGTCGCAATCCGACATACCGTTACCGCGCTGGTCGACGAAGTCGCCGCCCGGTTCGGCCGGCACCCGCGCCGAGCCGTTCACGCCGGTGTCGATCACCGCGACGGTGATCCCCGCGCCCGTCGCGAACTTCTGGGCCTCGGCGAGCCTCAGGTAGTCGTTGGCCCACGGGCGGTCGGCGAAATTCGAGTTGGGGAACACCGTCGGAGCTGCGCAGATCCGCCGCTGCTCCATCGGCTGGTCCGGACCCGTCTCATCGGGCGGAATGGCCGCCGGATCGATGATGGGCGGCTCGATGGCCCCTGCGGGCGGTGCCGTCAGCAGCACCATCGACAGTGCGGCGATCAGCGCACCAATACGCCGCACGTGATGTCACCCCCCGAAACACCTGACCCGAGCACACTGTGCTGATGGCCGGGCAGCAAACCCATCGACCACCGGCGCGCGGCCCGAAGCGTCCGCCTCAGGCTACGCGTTGCATGCACATCGGCAATGCTAAGCGTGCCGGGACAGGGGTCATTCCGCTTTCTTTCGCGCTGCTCTCGCCGAGATTGCGTCTGCGGTGGCTTCCGAGCGCCTTTTTGCGCGTGGAATGCGGTTTCGGCGAGGGGTGGCTACGCGTCGAGGTCTTTCTGCACCAGCTCGGCGATCTTGTTCATCGTGGCCTCGTCGTCGGAGTGGACGGTGACCTGGGCGCCGTTGCCCGCGCCCAGGGTCATGATCATCAGGGCGGAGCCGGCATCGACGGGTTCACCGCCGTCGACTGACAGCGTGACGGGGACGCCGGACTCGACGGCGGCCTCGGCGATGATCGCGGCGGGCCGGGCGTGCAGGCCGATGGACGATCCGACGATGACGGTCTTGCTGGGCATGGATTCTCCTTAGTGGTGACGTGACGGACGGTCAGGTGGTGACGAGCTCGGGTTCGGCCTTGTCGCCGGCCTTGATGAACTGTTTGGCCACGACGACGGCCAGTGCGGCGGCGATGGTGCCCGCGACGAGTGCGATGAGGAAACCGAGCTTGTTGTCGATGGCGAACAGCACGAAGATGCCGCCGTGCGGGGCGCGGGACGTGGCGCCGAAGGCCATGCACAACCCGCCGGTGATCGCGCCACCGAACATCATCGACGGGATCACCCGCAGCGGATCGGCCGCGGCGAACGGGATGGCGCCCTCGGAGATGAACGACGCACCGAGAAGCCAAGCGGCCCGGCCGTTCTCCCGCTCCGGCTCGCTGAACAGCCGGGGCCGGACCGTGGTGGCCAAGGCCAGGGCCAGCGGAGGCACCATGCCCGAGGCCATCACCGCGGCCATGATCTCGAACGACGCGGTGGTGTCGGCGGCGAGCCCGGCGGTGGCGAACGCGTAGGCGGCCTTGTTGACCGGGCCGCCGAGGTCGAAGCACATCATCAGGCCGAGGATGATGCCGAGGAACACCGCCGACGTGCCGGACATCCCGCTGAGCCAGTCGGTCAGGCCGGTGTTGATCAGTGCGAGCGGGCGGCCGACCAGGAAGAACATGATCAGGCCGACGAACAGCGACGCCCCGAGCGGGACGATCACCACCGGCATCAGGCCCCGGAACCATTGCGGCACCTTGAGATTGCTGATCCACAGGGCCGCGAAGCCGGCCAGCACGCCGCCGACGATGCCGCCGATGAAACCGCCGCCGATCATCACCGCGAGCGCGCCGGCGGTGAAGCCCGGCGCGATGCCCGGCCGGTCGGCGATCGCGAAGGAGATGTAGCCGGCCAGCGCCGGGACCAGGAAGCCGAACGCCAGGCTGCCCAGCGCGAAGAGGATGGCACCCAGGTATTCGAGGAAGCCGCCCGGAGGCAGGTTGGTCAGCGAGTAGTTCAGCGCGATGTCGTTGCCGGTGTCGGAGATCTCGTACCCGGCGAACAGGAAGCCCAGTGCGATCAGCAGCCCACCCGCGGCGACGAACGGGATCATGTAGCTCACGCCGGTCAGCAGGATCTGCCGGGTGCGGGTGCCCCAGCCGACGTCTCCCGACGGTGCGTCCGACGCGGTCGCGCCGGATCCCTCGACCCGCGCAGCGTTCGGATTGTCCGAGGCGGCAACGGCTTCGGCGATCATCTTGGCCGGCTCGTTGATCGCCCGCTTGACCCCGGACGTGACGACGGGCTTGCCGGCGAAGCGGCCTCGGTCCTTGACGCCGATGTCGGTGGCGAAGATGACGGCGTCCGCCTTGGCGATCGTCTCGGACGGCAGCGGAGTGCTGCCCGAGGAGCCCTGGGTCTCGACGACCAGGTTCACTCCGGCCTCCTTGGCCGCGGCGACCAGCGCGTCGGCGGCCATGTAGGTGTGGGCGATGCCCGTGGGGCATGCGGTGATCGCGACGAGGGTCTTCGCGGGGCGCGTCTCGGCCGGCGTGCCCGCCGGAGCCGCCGCCGAACCCGCAGCCGTCGTGCCAGCCGCCCCC
>NZ_BCRS01000209.1 GCF_001552715.1 Mycolicibacterium vaccae NBRC 14118 = CIP 105934
AGGCACCCATTCGTGCTCGGGCAGATGCGGCTCGACCGGGACGTCGATGATCGGGCTCTCGTCGGTCTCCGGCGCGTCGGGCTCTGGGGTGACGACGAAGTCGTCCTCGGTGTCGATCCGGCTGCTGCTGACCCGGCCCGCCGTGCGTTCGGTCTCCAGCGCCGGGCGATCGGAGAGGTCGGCGTCGAACAGGTACTCCAGATTGGCCCGCAGCGCGGCCAGCTCGGCGCGCAGGGCCGCCACCTCGTCGGCGGACTGCGCCCGCAGCTCCGAGGCCAGCTCGCGACGCAGCTGGGATTCCACCGCGAGCTCGTACTCCCGGCGGGCGGAGATCTCACGGTCCAGTTGCAGGTCGTACACCAGCTTCAGATCGCGCACCTTGGCCTGGTCCGCGTCGCTCTGTCTGCGGTAGATGACCGAGACGAACGCGGCCACCACCGCGGCCCACAGCGCGAGAATCACCGCCAGCTTGAGCAATTCGACCCGGTTGGTGAAAACCAGCGCTGAACTGGCACCGATCGCGAGAACCAGCAACACCGTCATCAGGAACCAACCCGGCCTGCGGCCGCTGCGCCGGAGGCGGGTGCCTCGGGTCGGATCGGTCATGGGGCGACTGTACCTGTCACCGGTCGTGTCGCGTGTCGACCCGGGCGGCGATTCGGCCTGTCGCCCGGGGATCGGGTCAGCCCGGCGACGCGTCGGCGTTCTGCGACTGATCCTCCGGTGACTTGCAGCAATGCTGCAGCCACATCGCCGCCACCACCAGTGCGAGCGCGCACAACCCGGCCACCACCGCACCGGGGGTGTCCTCGGCGGCCACCCGCAGGGTGCCGCGGCGCGGCAGCAGGTAGGCCACCACCGCCACCCACCAGCCGAACACGACGCTGGCCATCCATGCCGAGGCCTTCGCGATCACCACCGACCGGGCCACCGCCAACGGGTGCAGCCGGCCGTGCCCGACACCGATCTCACCGTCGCGGATCCGGGCCCGCACGTAGAAAGCCCAGCCCGCCAACGCCACCGCGACCCCGAGCAGGGACACGCCGGTCCACACGTCGATCGGCGGGAACCACCGGTAGATCAGGTGCACGAGTACATAACTGACGACCGCGGTCACCGCCGCCGCGGCGGCCAGGTCGCGCTTGCGGGTCGGCCCCATCAGTCGCGGCCCGCGATGTGCAGGACGAACCCGGTTCTGCGTACGCCGGTGCGCTCGGCGGCGTCGACGGCCGCCAGGTGCACCGCGATCGGGTCGGTCCGGCCCGCCACGGTGAGCGCCGCGTCGGGTTGCACCTCCAGCCACGGCACCAACACGAACGCACGCACGTGGGCGTACGGGTGGGGCAGGGTCAGGTCGGCGTCGCCGAGTGTCACCTCGCCGTCGGGCCCGAAGCACTGCACCAGGTCGACGTCGAGCGTCCTCGGTCCCCAGCGCTGCTCCCGCACCCGCCCGGACGCGTCCTCCAACTGCTGGGCGCGGCGAAGCCAGCCGTGCGCGTCGAGATCCGGATCTTCGGCCAGCACAACGGCATTGAGGAACGGGCCCTGCTCGACCCCACCCCAGGCCGGTGTCTCGTAGACCGGGGACACCGCGACGACGGCGGCGCCGAGGCCGTCGAGCACCGACTGCAGGTGCGCCAGCCGGTCGCCGAGGTTGGATCCGATGGACAGCACGACGCGGGTGCTCACGGCGCGGAACCCCGCCCACCGCGGCGCGAGCGGCGCGCGATCACCGCGACATCGTCGAACTGCAACGGGATCGGGGCCGAGGGCTTGTGCACCACGACCTCCACCGCGTGCACGCGCTCGTCACGCATCACGTCCTCGGCGATCTCCGCTGCCACCGTCTCGATGAGCTGCCGAGCCGGCCCGGCCACGACGTCGGCCGCCCGCTGGGCCAGCACGCCGTAGTCGAGGGTGTCGGCGAGGTCGTCGCTGGCCGCCGCGGCGGCCAGGTCGACCCACACCGTGATGTCCACGATGAAGTCCTGACCATCGCGGCGCTCGTGGTCGAACACCCCGTGGTTGCCGCGAACCTTCAACCCGCGCAATTCGATCCGGTCAGCCATCGGAGTCCGCCCCGAGATCAGCCATGCCACCTGCCCGCCATGCCGCCACCACCGCCAGTGCGTCGACCGACGCACGCACATCATGCACCCGCACTCCCCAGGCGGAGTGCCAGCCGGCCAGCGCGGACACCACCGCGGTGGCGGTCTCCCGACCGGCCGGGGCTCGCAGCTCGCCGTCCGGGGAGGCGAGCAACGTGCCGAGGAAACGCTTGCGTGACGCGCCGACCAGCACCGGGATCCCGGTGTTGACGAACTGCGGAAGAGCATGCAGCAGAGCCCAATTGTGCTGCGCGGTCTTCGCGAAACCGAGACCCGGATCGATGATCAGATTCGCCGGGTCCACGCCCGTGCGCACCGCGGCGTCCACCCCTGCCAGCAGTTCGTCCCTGACTTCGGTGACCACGTCGCGGTAGGTGGGCACGTCGTGTGGACGGTCGGCGCGGACGTTGCGCCAGTGCATGAGGATCCACGGCACACCGGCGTCGGCGACCACCCGGACCATGTCGGGGTCGGCGTTGCCCCCGGAGACGTCGTTGACGATGCGGGCGCCGTGCTCCAGCGCGGCCCGCGCCACCTCGGCGTGCATCGTGTCGATGCTCACCGTGATGCCTTCTTGCGCAAGCTCTTTCACCACAGGAAGCACGCGGGCCGACTCCACCTCGGGGCGCACCCGGGTGGCGCCCGGGCGGGTCGACTCGCCGCCGACGTCGACGATCGCGGCACCCTGGCGCACCAGCTCCACACCGTGTGCCACCGCGCGCTCCCGGTCCAGGAACCGGCCCCCGTCGGAGAACGAGTCTTCGGTGACGTTGACGACTCCCATCACCTGCACGGTCGCCGGTGCGGCAGGCGGAACGCTGGCGGGGCTCACTTGCGCAAGATCAGTTCCAGGGCTTCGGCGCGAGAGGCCTTGTCGGTCTTGAACTGTCCACGCACCGCCGAGGTGGTGGTCACCGCGCCGGGCTTGCGGATGCCGCGCATGGCCATGCACAGGTGCTCGGCCTCGATCACCACGATCGCCCCGCGCGGCTTCAACCGGCGCATCAGCGCGTCGGCGATCTGCGCGGTCAGCCGCTCCTGCACCTGCGGGCGCTTGGCGTACAGGTCCACCACGCGGGCCAGCTTCGACAGCCCGGTGACCCGGCCGTCCTCGCCCGGGATGTAGCCGACGTGGGCCACCCCGTGGAACGACACCAGATGGTGTTCGCACGTCGAGTACATCGGGATGTCCTTGACCAGGACGAGCTCGTCGTGCTGCTCGTCGAACATGGTCTTGAGGACCTCGTCGGGGTCGACGTACAACCCGGCGAAGATCTCCTGATAGGCCCGTGCCACCCGGGCCGGCGTGTCCCGAAGGCCCTCCCGGTCGGGGTTCTCACCGACTGCGATGAGCAGTTCCCGCACCGCGGCTTCGGCGCGGGCCTGGTCGAAAGCGGGAGTGGTGATCGTCGCCGTGTGGTGGGGCGACCGCGTCATCGAGATCTCCGTTCAGTATCAGCCGTTGGAAGGCGGAGCGCTCCGCCCGTTCTCCCCGCCGCTGTCGTGGCCGGGATCCTCCTTCGAGTCCGGTGCGGGTGCACCGCTGTGGGGAGCACGTTGCCCGGGCTGCGGATAGGGCTGATACGGGGGGTATCCCGGATACGTCTGTGGGGGCGGTGTCCCGCCCTGCCAGCCCGGCTGCGCCGGGGGTGGATACCAGTAGCCCTGCGGCTGCTGCTGCTGCGGCGAGCCCGGCCGGGGCGGCCACCCCGGGGCGTGCCAGCCGGCAGGGGCGCCGTAGTCGGGCTGGGTCGGACCGTTCGGAGCACCGTTGGGGCCCTGGGAACCGTTGCCGTTCTTGTGCGCACGCTCGGCGGCGGCCTTGGACGCCTGGGCGATCGCGGTCTTGAACGCCGGCTCCGGCACCGGCTTGGGCCACGGCTCGCCGCGCTCCATCGCCAGCTCCCCCGGCGTCTTGATCGGCGGCTTGTCCGACGGCACCCGGCCGCCGAAGTCGTCGAACATGGTCAGCCGCGGACGCTTCTTCACGTCGCCGAAGATGGCTGCCAGCTCGACGCGGTGCAGCGTCTCCTTCTCCAGCAGCTGCCCGGCCAGGGTGTCGAGGACGTCGCGGTACTCGGTGAGGATCTCCCACGCCTCGGTGTGGGCGGCCTCGATGAGCTTGCGCACCTCGTCGTCGATGATCTGGGCGACCTCGTGGCTGTAGTCGGCCTGGGTGCCCATGGTGCGGCCCAGGAACGGATCGCCGTGGTCGGTGCCGTACCGCACGGCGCCGAGCTTGGAGCTCATGCCGTATTCGGTGACCATCGCCCGGGCGATCTTGGTGGCCTGGTCGATGTCGGACGAAGCGCCGGTGGTCGGCTCGCGGAACACCAGTTCCTCGGCGGCACGCCCGCCCATCGCGAAGACCAGCCGGGCGATCATCTCCGACCGCGTCATCAGGCCCTTGTCGTCCTCGGGCACGGACATCGCGTGGCCGCCGGTGCGCCCGCGGGCCAGGATCGTCACCTTGTAGATCGGCTCGATGTCCGGCATCGCCCAGGCGGCCAGCGTGTGGCCGCCCTCGTGGTAGGCGGTGATCTTCTTCTCGTGCTCGCTGATGATGCGGCCCTTGCGCCGCGGCCCGCCGACCACCCGGTCGACCGCCTCTTCGAGTGCGGGCCCGGTGATGACGGTGCCGTTCTCACGGGCGGTGAGCAGGGCGGCCTCGTTGATGACGTTGGCCAGATCGGCGCCGGACATGCCCACGGTCCGCTTGGCCAGGCCGTCGAGGTCGGCGTCGTCGGCGATGGGCTTGCCCTGCGAGTGCACCTTCAGCACCGCGCGGCGGCCCGCGAGGTCCGGGCTGGACACCGGGATCTGGCGGTCGAAGCGGCCCGGGCGGAGCAGCGCGGGGTCGAGGATGTCGGGCCGGTTGGTGGCCGCGATCAGGATGACGCCCTGGCGTTCACCGAATCCGTCCATCTCGACCAGCAGCTGGTTCAGCGTCTGCTCGCGCTCGTCGTGACCGCCGCCCATGCCCGCGCCGCGCTGGCGGCCGACGGCGTCGATCTCGTCGACGAAGATGATGCAAGGGCTGTTCTGTTTGGCCTGCTCGAACAGGTCGCGCACGCGCGAGGCACCGACACCGACGAACATCTCGACGAAGTCGGAACCCGAGATCGTGAAGAACGGCACCCCGGCCTCGCCGGCCACGGCGCGGGCGAGCAGGGTCTTGCCGGTGCCGGGCGGACCGTAGAGGAGCACGCCGCGCGGAATCTTCGCGCCGAGTGCCTGGTAGCGGCTCGGGTTCTGCAGGAAGTCCTTGATCTCGTAGAGCTCCTCGACCGCCTCGTCGACGCCGGCGACGTCGGCGAACGTGGTCTTGGGCATGTCTTTCGACAGCATCTTGGCTTTCGACTTGCCGAAGCCGAAGCCCATCCGTCCGCCCGCCTGCATGCGGGAGAACATCACGAAGAGGCCGACCAGCAGTAGCAGCGGCAGCATGTAGATCAGCAGCGTGCCCAGCACGCTGCTCTGGTTGACCACGGTGTTGGTCTTGACGTTCTTGTCCTGCAGCGTCTCGAACAGCGTCACCCCGTACCCGGTCGGGTACTTGGTGATGATCTGGTTGCTGTCCTCGGTGTCGCCGTTGCCGTTCTTGAGCTCCAGCCGCAACTGCTGCTCACGGTCGTCGAGCTGCGCGCTGTTGACGTTGTCACCATTGATCTGCGCTACCGCGACAGACGTGTCGACGGGTTTGTACCCGCGGGTGTCGTCGCTGAAGTAGAAGAAAGACCAACCCAGCAGCAGCACCACGGCGATCACCGTGAGCGTGCGGATGACATTCTTGCGGTTCATGAGTCAGTCCGGTTCATCAACGTGTGCGGCCGGCGATCGGATTCGCCGGCCAAATCCTTCCAATACGTGCAGCTGGAATAGTCAAGGCTACCGCTAGACCAACGATCGGCAGTTCCCGGCGCTCTTCCCGACCGCGAACGTGAACTGGCGGCAGTGAATCTGCACCGCACACGACCATGGGTGCACGCTCGGCGAAAGGGCACCTGATGCGGACGCGCAGGGTTCGGACCAACGGGGTGACGTTGCGGGTCCTCGAGGCCGGCGAGCCGGGCGCGCCCGTCGTGGTGCTGTGCCACGGCTTCCCCGAACTGGCGTTCACGTGGCGCCACCAGATGCGCGCGCTGGCCGACGCCGGATTCCACGTGCTCGCCCCTGACCAGCGCGGATACGGCGGCTCGGATCGACCCGAGGCTGTCGAGGCGTACACCGTCGCCGAGCTGACCGCCGACGTCGTCGGGTTGCTCGACTCGGACGTCGGCGGAGGCGCCGAGCAGGCAGTGCTCATCGGCCACGACTTCGGTGCCGTCGTCGCCTGGGCCGCCCCGTTGCTACACCCGGACCGCTTCTCGGCGGTTGCCGGGCTGAGCCTGCCACCGGTGCCCAGACCGAAGGTGCCGACCACTCAGGCGTTCCGCCGGATCTTCGGTGACCGCTTCTTCTACATCCTGTACTTCCAGGAGCACGGCCCGGCCGACGCCGAATTGGACCGCGACCCGGCGACCACCTTCCGGCGGCTGTTCACGATGGCCGGGGGCACCGCGGCGGCCGAACCGGGGCCCGCCGGCTTCCTCGACCGCATCCCGGACCCCGGCGCTCTCCCCGACTGGATCAGCCAGGCGGACTTCGACGTCTACGTCGACGAGTTCACCCGCGGCGGATTCACCGCACCGCTGAACTGGTACCGCTGCTTCGACCGGAACTGGGAGCTGACGGCCGATCCGCCCGCCGCGACGATCAGGGTCCCGGCGCTGTTCGTCGGCGGCACCGAGGACCCGACGCTGGCCTACACCCCGCGGCACCGGGTGCGGGAGGTCGTCTCCGGTGACTACCGCGAGGTGATGATCGATGGCGCGGGCCACTGGCTCACCGAGGAGCGGCCCGACGACGTGTCGCGCGTCCTGCTGGAGTTCCTCACGTCGCTGCGCTGACGCTCTAGGGTGCCAGTCATGCCTATCCCAGCACGCGCCAACACGATCCGGAACACGCTCGCCGCCGTCGCCGTGGCAGGGGTGACGGCCGCAGGACTGACGGCGTGCGACGCGCAGAGCTCGCCGTCGCTGCAGCCGGGTGCGGACAGCCGTCAGGTGACGGTGGTCGGGGAAGGCCAGGTCCAGGGCACGCCCGACACACTGACCGTCAACGCGTCGACGGAGTTCCTCGACCCCGACGCCACCTCGGCGATGAACCAGACCAACGCACTCCAGCAGGCCGTCATCGACGGGCTCGCCGGGCTCGGCATCGACCGTAAAGACGTGGCCACCACGGCTGCGGACCTGCAGCCGCAGTACGGCAGCAACACCACCGAGATCGCGGCGTTCCGGGCGACCAACTCGATCAACGTGACCGTGCGCGATCTCAACCGTGCCTCGGATGCGATCAACCTGATCGTCGACACCGGCGGCAACGCGGCCCGGATCAACTCGATCAGCTACTCGATCGAGGACGACTCGGAACTTGTGCGCGACGCCCGGGCGCGCGCGTTCGAGGACGCCAAGGACCGCGCCGCCCAGTACGCCGAGTTGTCCGGCCTGAGCCTGGGCAAGGTCATCTCGATCTCCGAATCGTCCGCGCCGACCCCGCCGATCCCGCTGCAGGCCCCCCGCGCGATGGAGGCCGCGGTGCCGCTGGAGCCGGGTCAGCAGACCGTCGGGTTCTCAGTGTCGGTGATCTGGGAACTGACCTGACCCGGCCGCACTGACCAGCACCGGGATGCCGTTGAGCACCGCGGTGCCCGATAGCGGGTCCAGCGTCGAGCCGTCGTTGAGCTGATTGGCGTTGGCCCCGGGGTGGTCGGCGGCCAGACGCTGGCGGGTGCCGCTGCGGTCGTGCCCCCACCCGTGCGGCAACGACAGCACACCGCGCCGGATGCCGTCGGTGACCTCGACGGGCACCACCACCTCGCCGCCGGGCCCCTTCACGACGGCGGTGTCGGTCACGCCGAGCTCGGCGGCGTCGTCCGGGTGGATCCGCAGCGTGCAGCGGTTGGTGCCACCGGCCAGCGCGGGCAGGTTGTGCATCCAGCTGTTGTTGGAGCGCAGATGACGGCGACCGATCAGCACGTAGCCGTCGCCCGGCCGGCTCATCGCGGCGCGCAGCCGCCCGACGTCGGCCACCAACTCCGGCGGCGCGAGCTCGACCTTGCCCGACGGGGTGCGCAGCACCTCGGTCAGCCGCGGTTGCAGCGGTCCCAGGTCGATGCCGTGCGGGGACTCTCTGAGCCGCTGCAGTGTCAGGCCACCGGGTCGGGCGCCGAACGCGTCACCGTAGGCGCCCAGACGCAGCATCATGTCCAAGCGACGCTCGTAGCCGCGGTCGCCGGTCAGCATCGCGGTGAGCTCGTCGACCGCGCGCCCGGCGACCGGGGACCCGGCGTCGGCGGTCTCCTTGGCCAGCGTCGCGGCGATCACCTGTTCGTCGACCAGCGCCGGGTCGGCGTCGGGGCCCAGCCCGTACAGCCCGAGCGCGATCCGCGACAGGATCTCGGCTTCGTCCGGCCTGCCGTCGAGCGGCAGCACCGGCGGTGAGTAGCGGGCGTTGTTGCGCACGGCCAGGCCGTTGAGCGCGAAGTCGAAGTGCGGGCTGCGCGACGGCGGCGGGGGCGGCAGGATGACGTCGGCGTGCCGGGTCGTCTCGTTGAGATACGGGTCGACGCTGACCATGAATCCGACACCGGCCAGCGCGCGGTCCAGCCGGTCGCCGTCCGGGGCCGACAGCACCGGGTTGCCTGCGATCGTGATCATCGCCCGGATCTGCCCGTCGCCGGGTGTCTCGATCTCCTCGGCCAACGCGGCGGTCGGCATCTCCGAGAGCACCTCCGGATGCCCCGAGACCCGGCTGTGCCAGCGGCCGGTGCGAAACCCGCGGCCCGGCCGGGGCCCGCGCGGGGCGGGCGCCACCGGCGACAGCGGGAACATCACGCCGCCGGGCCGGTCCAGGTTGCCGGTCAGCGTGTTGACGACGTCGACCAGCCAGCTGCCCAGCGTCCCGAACTCGACGGTGGAGGTGCCGATCCGGCCGTACACCGCGGCCCGGGGCGCGGCGGCGAGCTCGCGGGCCAGGGTCCGGATGTCGCCGGCGTCGACCCCGCAGTATCCGGCCACCGCCTCCGGCGCGAAATCCGTAGCAAGCGTGCGGATTTCGTCGACGCCGGCGATGTGGTCGGCGGCCGTGCCCAGGTCGACGAGGTCCTCGTCGAACAGCACGTGCGCAACCGCCAGCAGCAGGGCCGCGTCGGTGCCGGGCCGCGGCGCGAGGTGCCGGTCGGCCAGCTCGGCGGTGCGGGTGCGGGCCGGG